>SKQC01000483.1 GCA_007119175.1 Myxococcales bacterium
CCCGGTCCACCCGGTGCTCCCTGTTGCTGAGGGCGATTGCCGCCCACGGCGGGAACCCGCTGAAAGGTGCGGTGGTTCATATTGGAATCGGTTCCGTCCTGACCACCGGAGTAACCTCCGACGTCGAGACGGTCGACGCGACCGCCGGACTGCTGGCCGGCTCCACCGCCGCCGCCCATCGCCGGGCCACCCTGAGGAAGCTCAGCTCCACCTGCTTGATCGCGGCTGCGAGCGTACAATCTCATCGACTCGTTGATCAGGTAATCCATCGAGCAGCCCAACTCCTGTGCCATCTGCTCGAAGTGTTCCCACAAATAATCCCGGCAATAAAAGCTGCGCAGGGTCTTGCGATTTTGATCGGTCATGGAGACGCCCGTTGGCGAAAAACGAATTTTGGGAAGTCATCAACCCATGGAACCTTAACACACCCCTTTTCGTGGTGTCCAGAAATGGTCTGAGGTCACTTGACGGTGATCGCCAACACCAGGGTGGAATCCTCGTAGCTCAGCCCGGCCTGAAAGAAGGTACTGCCCGGGGTGGCGCGCAAAGTGGTGCTCAGCCGAGAGCCCAGGGTCAGCCCGAGCTTGACGAATTCGTCGGCCCGACCGTTGTAGGCCAGGGTGAGAGTGTCGCCGGTGGGCAATTCGAAATCGGCGGAGTCTCGCCGCTCGATCTGTCGGGTCTGCTGGCCAATCTGCTCAAAAGAGGTGTAGCCGTCGAAGCCGCGGGCAAGCCGCTCGCGGATATCCTCGAGATCGGAGTCGAATTCGTCGCCCTCTTCGTCGGCGGCGATGGTGCGGACTTCCACAGTGATCGTCTCCTCGGCAAAGGCCGGCGAGGCGAATAAAAACACCGAGGCTGCCAAAAATATGGCCACCGTCAATTTTGTGAAAGTCCGCATTATCGGCCTCGTGTGGGCAATGGGATCGAGCCCCGATCCAGAATCATTATTGGGCTCATACCAGCGTCAAATCAGCGTCGGGAGAACGGCGATTCAAATCGGTCCCGGCAACTCGTCGGTCGGCTCTTCGGATTCATCATCGTCGTCATCCGAATCGTCGTCATCTTCGATGAGCCACAAGACAGTGGGATCGGCGTCGTCGTCTTCGGCTCGGATGCCGTGCTCCATCTGATGGCCCATGCCATTTTCGATCTCGTGATCGGCGAGCTGGGGGGCGTGGAGAAAGACCGACGATCCGGGCGCCGACTCGATGGAGTCAAAGATCACAAGGGTCTGAGTTTCGACGGGCTCGTCGTCCTGAAATAGCTGAGGCCCGATCAGGGCTCCCGTGGTCAGCAGGGCGACGGCGGCGGCGGCGGCAAAGAGCGGCTTGACCCAATCGGGGCCGCTATTCGAGGCCGGTTTTCGCTTCGGAGACGACTCAAAGGAGACGACGTTGTCGGCGGCTCGCTCGGCATCGATGGCGTCGAGATGCTCGCCGAGTCCGTCCCAGATCTGGTCGAGGTCGGCGTCTTTGGTGGCCACCTCAATACCAGCGCTAACCCCGAGGTGGACCTCGGCTAAGGCGCCCAGAAACTGGTCGACTTCCGGTTCGTCGGCGTCGATCCATGCCTCGACCTGGCGCTGCTCTTCGGCGCTGGTCTCGCCGTCGTGATATCGATATAGCAGCTCTCGATGCTCGTCGGCGTCAAAGGAAGTCAGCCCCACCGGCGAGCCTTTTCGGGCGCTATCGCCGTCGTCGATGGCCTCGGCAATCCCCTCCCAGAACCCGTCGAAATCGACGTCTTTTGCCGATCCGGCCTGCTGTATGCCGGCGGCGATCCGCTCCAATTCGGAGAGGTATTGGGCCACGTCGTCGCGCTCATCAATAAGAGCGGCCACGACGGCGGCCTCGGTATGATCGACCTCGCCGTCGTGGAATCGCTCCAACATGGGCGCCAGATCGTCGAGCGCAGTGTCGCTCAAATCCGAGGAGGCCTCGGCGAGTTCCACCCAGCTCTGCGGCGATTTTAATGCCGCGCTCTGCCAGGCCTGCTCCTCGGCGGCGCGCACCGCCTCGCCGAGCGACTCCAGTGCGGAGACATAGATCCGGGCCGGCTGCGAGCGCTCCAAGAGCGCCTGTGCGGCCTCCCGCTCGCCGTCCCGCCACTCACCATCGACGTGGCGTTGCAATAAGAGTGCGTCGTCTTTTGTCAGTCGTTTTGAAGTCATGGCTTTTCTACCCTGTCGAGGGCCGGGATTGGGCTCGAATGTGGACCGTTACTGCGCCACTGTGGAGTAGACGTACCCAACGACGAGCTATTCAAAAAAAATTCAATCTCTTGGCCACCGCCGAGATCGGCCCCGATCCAATGCGTTTGTAGATGCGAATTAGCTGACTTTTAATTCGTCGCCCACATATTCCTGAACGGCGTCCTGAAAGTAGCGCCGGGCGTGATATAGGCGGCTCATGATCGTTCCCTTGGAAACCTCGAGGACGTCGGCCATCTCCTCGTAGCTCAGTCCCTCAACTTCGCGCAAAATCAAGATCGTGCGGTGTTTTTCGGAGAGCGTCCCCAATGCTTCCAGCATTTTTTCGCGCAACTCTTTTCGCCCATAGACCTTGTCGGGATGGACGCCAAGCCGGGAGGGAAGGAGCTCATCGTCGCCCTGGACATCGCCGTCGCGCAAGATCTCATCGTCGTAGTCGACCTCCCGCTTTCGCTTTTGCTTGCGAATAAAGTCGATGCATTTATTGACGGTGATCCGGTACAGCCAGGTATAAAACGAGGACTCGTGATTGAATTTCTCAAGGTAGCGATACACCTTGATAAACACTTCCTGGCTGACATCTTTGCTGTCATCGGGGTCTTTGAGCATACCGATGCAGATGCCATAGACCTTGCGCTGGTAGGTCTCCACGATTTCTTGGAACGCCTGACGATCGCCGTTCTGGGCGCGTTTGACGAGTTCCGATTCTGTCTGATCATCCACGAAATTCTCCGTCGTCATCGGGACGAGGCGCGATGATTCGCGCTGGCGATTGGCGCCGAGTGTAGTTCAGCATCGGACCCACAGCAACCGATCGCCTGATTGGTGTTGCGCCAGGCCCCCTGAGCCACTAGACTCGACGTATTGTCAGTACAAAACCTGATTCGTGGGGCAGTTCGCGAAAGCGACCAATTGGTTTGGGTTTCCGAAGTTTCGCGCCGCATCGTGTGGGCGCTTCGAGACTTTTGGACATCGTCGTGGTGAAGACGCGCTTTCGGCAGTCATGGTTGTCGCGCTCTCATCGGTGTGGTCTTCGTTCGAGGTGTCGTGCGTTGCGGTTTGGGTTAACCGCACCCGGCCATTTTGGCCGTAAGGGAGTCACTACTGCCATGGGGGAAGAGACGACAACACCAACACCCCGACGAGCCGAGCCCGCCCCGGAATCGATGAGCGACGAGGAGGCGACCGACCTGGTCCAGCGCTACGAAAACCTGGTCTATAAGGTCGCCCACCGGCTACATAGAGATCTCCCGGAACAGATCGATATCCAGGATCTCATCGGCTGGGGCTATGCCGGACTTTTAGAGGCCCACCAGCGCTACGACGAGGAAAAGAGCACCCAATTTGCCTCCTTCGCCTATTATCGAATACGCGGAGCAATGCTCGACGCCTGCCCGGAACCGGTGATGGACCCGAAGCGGCGGCTGGCCGATGTCAGCTGCAATGAGGTGCTCAACACCTACGCTCACGTCGTCCAGAGTCACAAAAGCCAGGCCAGTCTGGAGAGCCGGCTGTCGGCGATGAGCGACGTGACGGGCTCGATGGCCATGGTATTCGTGCTGCGTGACTGTCCGTCGAAGGCGTTGCGCTCCGGCGGCGCGCCCCACAATCGGATGTTGACCAGGCGTCAGACCGCCGAGAAAGTGCGGCGAATTTTAAAAGACCTGCCGGAACTCGAACAATCGGTGCTTATCGGGGTCTATTTCGAGGGGCGCTCTTTGACCGATATCGGCGAGAAGATGGGCTATTCGCCCTCCTGGGTATCGCGGATGCACAGCCGGGCGCTGAATCGGCTGCGAAAAAGGATCCGCTGCGACGACGATCTCGACGATCTGCGCCAGCCGATTCCCGTATAAATCGCTCAGAAGACACCGCGAAAGGTCTCGATGACGCGCTGGCGCTGGGCGTCGGTCAGCGAGGAGCCCGAAGGAAGGCATAGGCCGCGCTCAAAGAGATCTTCGGCGACCTCACCACCGAGTATTTCGGCGTCGCTGAAGACGGGCTGCATATGCATCGGTTTCCAGACCGGTCGGGCCTCGATATTGGCGGCTTCCATCGCTTTTCTGATCATCTCTCGGTCCACTCCGGCGGCTTCGGGATCGACGGTCAGACAGGTCAGCCAGCGGCTATGACGCCCCCAGGGGGCTTCGGGCATAAATTCCACGCCATCGAGATCGGCAAGCGCGTCGTAGTAGGCATCGAAAGTCCGGCGAGTGGCGGCCACTTTATCGCTCAACGAGGCGATCTGACCGCGGCCGATGCCGGCCACCACATTGCTCATTCGATAATTATAGCCCAGCTCGGAGTGCTCGTAATGGGGCGCCGGATCGCGGGCCTGCGTGGCCAGTTTGCGGGCCCGGGCGATGAGTTTTTCATCATTGGAAACGAGCATCCCTCCGCCAGACGAAGTGATGATCTTATTGCCGTTAAAAGAAAAAATCGCAGACTGCCCAAAGGTCCCCGGGCTGCGGCCGCGATAGGTAGCGCCCAGCGCCTCGGCGGCATCCTCGATGAGGGTCACCTCGTAGCGCTCACAGAGCTCGACCAGAGCGTCGAGATCGGCGCATTGGCCGTATAGATGGACGACCACCAACGCTTTTGGAAGGCGGTTTTTTTCGGCGCGGTCGGCAAAGAAATCGGCGACCCGTTGGGGATCGATATTCCAGGACGTGCGTTCACTGTCGACAAAGATCGGCTTTGCTCCCAGAAAAACCACCGGCGAGGCGCTGGCCACGAAGGTCAGCGTCGAGACCAGGACCTCGTCGTCGCGCTCCACTCCGGCGAGCCGCAGCGCAAGATGCAGCGCCGCCGTGCCCGACGACAATGCGGCGGCATGGGAGGCGCCGACGACCTCACAAAACTCCTCTTCGAAGCCGTCGACATTCGGCCCCAGCGGGGCGATCCAATTGGTGTCGAAAGCCTCCGTGACATATCGGCGTTCCAGCTCTCCGATATCCGGTGGCGACAAATAGATCCGTTCGGCGATGGGGGCAGTCATTGAAAGTGTCCTCCGCAGTCATTTGGGGCGTTCGCTTCAAAAACCTAGGAACCGGCGCCAGGTTGTAAATCGGCTCAGCCCGGGGGCTCGTGGCGCCATTTTCGCGACAGGGCCACGTCGTTTTCGTATCGCTTCAACTGAGCCTCGATGGTCAAATCATCCCAGTCGAGCAATTTGGCCATGCGATCGGCGACCAGGCGGGCCGCCTCCAATCCCTGATCGGCGGCCCGATAATAAAGCTGGGTTCGCTGAAGCAGAATATCGGTGACCGTGGCGGCGAGTTCCATCCTCACGCCCCAGTCGACCTGGGCCAAGATCTCGGGGCGTCCCTCGAATAAGGGCTTACTCAGCTCCGGTTCGGCGCCCACCAACTGGGCGATCTCCGGGGCGCGAACGCCGTAGGTGCGCACCAAAAACCGTGCGGTGTCCTCGTCGAGCTGCTCCTCGCTGGCGACGACGGTACGGGTGGTGAGCTGCTGAACGGCGGCGTCGTCATTGTCGTCGGGCCATCCGCGGGCCCCGGGAAGGGGCCGAGTATCGGTCTTGGGATCGTTTAAATCTCCCGGGTGCTTGTCGGCCAGCCGAAGCATATTGACCGCCGTGTCCACCACCTCGGCACTCATGCGACGGTAGGTGGTCAGCTTTCCACCGGCGATGGTGATAAGCCCGTCTTGACCGACGACGATCTGGTGCTCTCGGCTGACCTCACTTTCGGCGATCTCCTCGCCGTCACTGCGGCTCGGCGCCATCAGGGGGCGCAGACCGGCCCAGGTGGCGATGATATCGTCACGGCTCAACTCATGGTCCGGAAAATACTGGCGGGCGGCAGTCATCAGATAATGAACGTCGTCGGCGTCGGCGCGCACCTGGCCAGGATCGCCGTCGAAGTCGGTATCGGTGGTGCCCAGATAAGTCCGGTCGCCCCAGGGAATGGCGAAGAGAACGCGCTCGTCATGGGGGTGAAAACAGACCACGGCGTTATTGACCGGGATCTTGTCGCGCTCCACGACGATATGGACCCCTTTTGTGGGACGGAGCAGCTCGGAGGTCGTCTCCTTGCTCAAGGCGCGAGTGCGATCGACCCAGGGTCCGGTGGCGTTGATGACGGTGCTGGCGTGAATTTCCTTTAAACCGCCATTATTGAGGGTATCTTTGACGACGGCGCCGGAGATCCTTCCCGTGGCCTCGTCTTTGATAAATGAAATTGCCCGCGCCCAGGTGGCGATGATCGCGCCGTGCTCGCCGGCGTCGAGTGCAGTCTCCAGGGTCAACCGGGCGTCATCGGTGGAGCAGTCGTAATATAGCGGTGCCCCTTTTAGATCGTCCGTGGTTAGCGAAGGCTCGCGCTTTGCGACGTCCGTCGGCCGCAGCCGCTGATGGCGGCGCGGGGAGCGAAATAAGCTCAGCCCCTCATAGAGCCATAGACCGGTTTTGATCATCGTCAGATTGTGGCGCGATCCCTTGTAGACGGGAAATAAAAACCCGAGTGGCCGCACCAGATGAGGAGCGATATCCATGAGGATTCGCCGCTCGCTGACGGCCTCGAAGACCAGACTGAACTCCAATTGTTCCAGATAGCGCAGACCGCCGTGGACGAGCTTCGAGGAGCGCGAGCTGGTGCCGTAAGCAAGATCTCGGGCCTCGACCATAGCCACTCGCAGACCTCGCAGGGCTGCATCGCGGGCAATTCCGGCACCGTTGATTCCGCCGCCGATCACGAGGAGATCGACCGGTTCGCCGAGCCGATCCCACATCTGTTGACGCGTCAGGGTCATCCATACCTCCGTGAGTCTTCAGTTGTCGCAGCGGCAACCTAAAGTGCCAGCGCCGGTCGGGCAAGGCACACCAGGTTGCGCTGCCGGCGGCGATGACCGATCATTGGTGATTGCGACGAAGTGATTTTTCCAATGCGTCGACCGAGACTATGCCGAGACGAAAAGGTGCGCGCTTGCTGACCACGATCGTTATGATTCCCCTTATTGCCGTCGTCGCCGTGGGCTGTCTGGGCTGGTTTCAGGACCAGTTGATCTTTTTTCCAGAGGCCCTCGATGAGGACGCCGACTTGAGCTTTACGGGCGGCAAAGAGGTCTTCGTCGACGCCGAAGATGGAGCGCGAATACACGGGCTTTTATTCGAGTCCGGTGAGTCCTCACGGGGCGTGGTCTTATATTTTCATGGAAATGCGGGCAACGTCGCCACCTGGGCTCCCGTGGGATCGCGCCTGAGCGGCTACGACGTCGACGTCTTTTTGATCGATTATCGAACCTATGGAAAAAGTACGGGATCGATGTCGGAGAAAGGGCTTTATCGCGACGGTATAGCCGCCTACGAATACCTGTTGGAGGCGGGCTACAAACCGGAGTCGATCGTCGTCCACGGCCGCTCTCTGGGAAGCGCCGTGGCGACCTATGTTGCGGCCCATCACGACGTGGCCGCCGTGGTTTTAGAGACCCCGTTTACCAGTCTTCCAGAGCTGGCCGGCGATCTATATCCGCTGCCTTTCCCCCGGCGAATTTTGCGCTATTCACTCGATAACCGTGAGCGGGCGAAATTACTGGACGAGCCCGCCTGGGTGGTCCACGGAACGGCAGATCAAATCGTGCCTTTAGAGCACGGTCGCGAGGTTTATACAGCCCTTGGAAATGGCTGGAAGATGACGATCATCGAGGGGGGAGGCCACAACGATCTAATGGGCTTTCCGAACTACGACACAGATCTGGTACGGTTTTACGACGAAGTTCTGCCCCCGTGACGGACGCCGTTAGTCCACCGTCAACTCCATGTCCGTGCGGGCCACCGCTTTTTCCATAAAGGTTTGCGGTCGCCGCGGAATTGAAGGGGCGCCACAGACCAGCTTGACGCAATCGAAGCGATGGGCGCCACGCAAAAACCAGCCCGGCAGATAGGCCACGGCGCGAAAATTGGAGTCCAGCAATTCAAAAAATGCATCTTCCTGGTTGATCGGCAGGGTCAGCCGGAGATCGTGGACCCCCTTTTTTTCGACCTTCTTTTTAAACTCTCGAATAATCTCCACCGGATAACTTCCGGCGGCATTTTCGATATTGATGAAATTTCCCTGGGAGTGATAGGTGGGCCAGACTCGACCCGAGATCATGGGCGCTCCCGTGCCCTGAGGACAGCCGACGGGGTAATTTTTGGGATGGGGGATCCCTTTTTCGGAATCCGTAAAGCCCTCGATAATTCGGGTGGCAAAGGGGGTTCGCGTGATAGCATTGAGCGGAGGCTCAACGCGCCGGGTATCGGCGTCGGATTTAAAAAATCCCATGATCAACTTCGAATCATCGATATCGCGCGATCCCGCCGCTGGACGATATCCCCAGCAGCTAGCGCCGAGCTTTTTGCCCCGCCGAAATTCCTTTTTCGTCCCCGCCAGATAATAGACGAGGCCGTATTCCTTGATGCCGTAGCGCCGAACGGCCTGAAAAAGCGCCTTTTTGACCTTTGCCTTCTCCGAGATATTACCAACGGTGACGGGACCGATCTCAAGGGAGTCATTCCAGGGACGGAGAAATCCGAGCCCACAGCCCAGAAGGGTCTTTTCATGGGAAGCGATGACCACTGCCAATTCGTGGTTTCGCATCCGCTCTGCGACATTATCTGCCGAAAAGAGATCCTGGTGGGGAAAGCTCGGGCCATGAACCCGTGATAGAAATTTGCTCAATAACTCGGCATGTTCGAGCCGGGCGAGGTTTATTTTCATAGCCAATCCGCGACGAGATGATGATTTCGCGAGGGTTGCGATCGATTTGCATTTTCAGACTGAGCGATCGCGATGTCAATATGGGGTCAATGCATCAGGCGGTATTGTACCAGGTCTTCGACGACATCGAGTCCGGTGTCAGACTCGCCGGAATTATTCAAGGTGCGGCGCACCACACCGCGGCCGGGGACAAAGTATCGAGCCACTTCCGCGTTGGCGGAGTAGGGATCGGATCGCCCCAGATCGCCCTGGCCGACGATGCGAAAAGCCGTCGAGAAGGTCCCGGCCGGGGTGTCGATCTCATGCCATCTTTTGTCGACATAAAATAGAGGCTCCGATTCTCCGCGCTGTCCATCGGCATCCCATCCCTCGTCGAGACTAAGGGGGAATTTCATCAGCGGAGCCCGCCCGGCGAAATATCCGAGCAGCCAATCCACATCATCGATATGCTCTCGACAGTCCTCGGTGCACATGTAGATTCGGCGCGGAGTCAGCGCCCACCACTCGCGCACCCGGGTGTAGTCGCGGTCGTCATAGGAGCTCAACAGCTCGACGAGGCGAATCGATCCATAACGTGAGACCTCGCGCACCTCGACGATGAGCTCTTCGGCTGCCACCCCGTCGGCGGTGTCGTCGAGGCGCTGATCGAGGGGGTCGATTTCGTCGTCGGCTCCAGTATCGGCGTCGTATCGGCGATAGCGCCAGAAGCTGCCGACGCCGAGGGGAAAGGGATATTGCTCGGCCCTCATCAATTGCGGGCGAAGATGAAGGCCGACGTCACGGAGGGTCTGAAACCGGGGATCGGGCTCGATCTCAGATCCGACGCGAAGCACGAATGGCGTTGGCTCATCGTCGCTTTCGCCCCCGGCCGGATCGCGGCGAGGAATCTGAAAGATGCGGGCGATCGGCAATTCGAAGGTCACGTCGAAATCAATATGGCGAAAGACGACGCGGTTATTTAGATATTGGGCGATCTCGTCGTCGCCGGTGGCGGCGCCGCCGTCGTGGCGCCGGGGGCTTCCCAGCTCGAGGGTCTCGAATTGTAGATTTTCAGCAAAGCCCTCCCCGGTGATTGCCGAGGAATGCTCCGGTGAAAATAACTCCCAGCTCTGAAGGGAGCCACCGATCTGGTTATCCACGAATTCCCCGGCCGCCGTCGATCCGACGCCGACTAGAGCTCCGTAAGCCTCGCCGGAGATAAAGATGTGCTCCCAGAGCCTTTCATCGCGCTCCACCAACGCTTCGATAATGGCCTCTCCCAATTCCTCCTCCGAGCCCAATCCGGGCAGGGGCTCGCCGCTGTCCTCCTCAAGACGGCCCCAGGAACCATCGACGATGCCCTCCAATAACTGGCGCTGAAGGCGCTTCTCGCGCACAGCCGCCCCCTCCGGGGTGAGATCGGGGTATTCGGTATAAATCAGCGGCTGAAGGGGGGTGGGCCTGTCGGCGTCGCGATCGTCGCCGTCGGAGCAGCCCGCCATTGCGACAAGCGCCGTGACGGCGACGATCGCCGCGATGAATGCCGACACAAATTTATTCTCGGTCATGGTGAGAGTCAGGTAATGGCCCAATCGATGGTGAATTTCACTGTGAACGGCAGTCGTAGACGTGTCAACGACGAGAAAAACCCAAAAAGGCCACCCCCGAAGGGATGGCCTTTTTGGGTTGTGGCGGGGTAGACGGGACTCGAACCCGCGACCTCCGGCGTGACAGGCCGGCGTTCTAACCAGTCTGAACTACTACCCCACAAGGGGGGGACGCGATTTCAGCGCGAAGCTGCCGCGGCGTCGCGCGGTATGACCAGCGGGGTAGACGGGACTCGAACCCGCGACCTCCGGCGTGACAGGCCGGCGTTCTAACCAATCTGAACTACTACCCCTTGTCGACCTCTACGAGCCTGCGGACCGAAGCCCGCATCCGCAAAAGCGTCTCGTCGTCGATGGGCGCAACAGGACTTGAACCTGTGACCTACGGCTTGTAAGGCCGCCGCTCTCCCACTGAGCTATGCGCCCAGAAAACACACCTCATCAGCGTCAAAACAAGCGGTGTTACCACCGCTTTAATCACCTGCGAACGCGACTCGCCTTCGCAAGCGGAGAGGGAACATAAGAGAGCGCGTTGTCCCCGTCAAGCTGGATTATATCGGGGATATACCGCGACTTGGCGAGTGGCCGCATAGGGCAGCGCTCGGGGCCGCCGAAAGGAAATGGTGATGACCCGAAAAGAGACTTGCTAACACCGAGTTGTTCCGTTATGAAACGTGGCCTGTCGTGGTGCGGCGAGCAGGGCGCTCCGTGAAGGATTTTAAAATGGATCGCTTTTGCGGGAAATAGGGATCCCTGCTGGCTCGTTCGTGGGGTGCATCGAAGAGGTGAGACCTCACGACTGCGACACGAATTGGGCCCATAGCTCAGCGGTAGAGCCGCCGGCTCATAACCGGCCGGTCCCTGGTTCGATCCCAGGTGGGCCCACTTCGATGGCCCCAGGACGTTCCGAGTTCAATAACTGGCTCGGATAGGCGACAGGAGATCATGCTGATTGACGCGCACGCACATAGCGGACAGTGTCCGCGGGGATCCCAGATGGGCTTTGCCGTCTCCCATCAGCCGAGACGACGGGGCCTGGCGCGGAGGAACCGCGCGCCATCTCAACCCACTGGTTCCACACGCAAGAACGAAGCGCCTGACACAGAGCTCAGGCGCTTTTTCTATTTGGGTACAACTCGGCGAGGTGAAAATTGAAGGAGCAGCTAGCGTTACTACGCGAATTGCAGAACATCGACCTCGAACTCGACGACATCAAATCCGAAAAGGAAGAGATCGTCGCGCGACTAAAGGAAAATACCGGTTTTCTGGACAAGTTGGTCGAAGATCTGAACGCACAAAAAGAAGAGCTGGAGGAGATCCGGTCTCTACAGCGTCGCAAACAGGTCGACCTGGAGGAAATCAAAGAAAAGTTGACGGCTCGTCAAAAACGGCTGCGTGAGGTCAGTTCCAATAAGGAATACAACGCCGTGGAGATGGAGATCGAGAGCTTCAAAAAGTCGGCGGAGCAGACCGAAGAGGAATTGCTCCACCTTCTGGAAGTGATCGAATCGACAGAAGAGTCGATCAAAGAAAAAGAGGATAAGATCGTGCAGTTGCGCGAGGGCATCGCCTCTGATGAGGCAGAAGCCGAAAAGCAACTGGCGGCGCTGGACAAGACCATCCAGTCTCTGGAGGACCGACAGGAAGAGGCGCGTACCGAGGTTTCGCGGCGAGTCATTCACAAATATGACTTTATTCGAAGCCGCCGTCCGGGCCTGGCGATTGTGGCCGCCAAAGACGGCCACTGCGAGGGGTGCTTTATGGCCCTTCCTCCGCAGCAATTCATTGAGATTCAGCGCGGAGAAAGTCTGGAGATCTGTCCCAGTTGCAACCGGATTTTGTATTTCTGGGAAGACGCCGTGGGCGAGGAATCGCCGGCGGAGGCACTGGAAGAGGCATAACGCTTTAAATCGCGGAAAGAAAACGGCTCTTCCGTGCGTTTTATAAACTGTCCTGCTCGAGGCGATCGCCGGCCCGGCATTCAGCCAATAGATTTTGCGCTGAGCGTCGGGCGGGAGGAAAGTCCGGGCATCACAGGGAACGGGTGGTCGGTAACACCGACCGGGGGCAACCTCAGGGAAAGTGCCACAGAAATAAACCGCCAGGCCGTCATTGACGGCCCGGTAAGGGTGAAAAGGTGAGGTAAGAGCTCACCGGGGCGGCGGTGACGTCGTTCGTCCAGGCAAACCCCACCCGATGCAAGGTAAATTGGGATCGAGGCCGATGGCCTCCGAGGTTTCCCGCCTCGCCGATCTCAGGTAACCGCTGGAGTCCGACGGCAACGCCGGACCTAGAGGAATGATCGCCCCGCTCATCTGAGCGCGACAGAACCCGGCTTACCGACCAGGGCATAAACCCCGACAGCACGCGCTGTCGGGGTTTTTTATTATCTTATTGGAGCCGATCGAGGATCAGCGGCGGCGCTTTGAGGGGTTGGTCGCCGATGACGATGGCGGCGCGCAGCCGCTTTTTTGCCAGATCGAGCGACTGGCGATCGCTGTAGTGAATCACCAAGATCGGCTCACCGGAGCTGACTTCGTCGCCCCGCTTTTTTTGGAATACAAGCCCCACGCCGTGATCGATGGTGTCTTCTTTAGTGCGGCGGCCGGCGCCGAGTTCCATGGCGGCAATGCCCACCTCCTGGGCGTCGATGGACTGAATAACGCCGTCGCGCAGGGCCTCGAATTCCACGGTATAATCGGCGCTGGGAAGCAATGACGGATCGGTGCATACGCCTGGGTCGCCACCCTGAGCCTCAATAATGCGGGTAAAGGCTTCCATCGCCGATCCGTCGTCTAATAGCGATCGAAGATGGGCCTTCGCCTCGTCGCGATCGTCTGCTTTGCCGGCGACGTCGAGCATCTCCACGACCAATTCCAATGTGATCTCTGTGAGATCTTCGGGTCCCTCGCCGCGCAGAGTCTCCAGGCTTTCTATGACCTCCAGACTATTGCCGACGGCCCTTCCCAGCGGCTGGTCCATATCAGTGATCAGAGCCCGCACCGGCCGATCCATGGAGGCACCGATGTCGATCATGGTCTGTGCCAATTTGCGGGCGCGATCGACGTTTTTCATAAATGCGCCGCTTCCCACTTTCACGTCGAGCACCAGCGAATCGATGCCCTCGGCGAGCTTCTTACTCATAATGGAGCTGGCGATGAGCGGGATACACTCCACAGTTGCCGTGACGTCGCGCAATGCATAAAGCTTTTTGTCGGCCGGGGCGATCTCGCCGGTCTGGCCGATCAATCCCAGCCCCAGGGTGTCGACCAATTCAATAAAGCGCTGCACCGATTGATTGACGTCGAATCCGGGAATGCTCTCCAATTTGTCCAGGGTACCGCCCGTATGTCCCAGGCCGCGACCGGAGATCATGGGAACCTTTAGACCCGCCGCCGCCGCCAGAGGAGCCAGAATTAACGACACTTTATCGCCCACACCACCGGTGGAGTGCTTGTCGACCTTGGCGCCGTCGATGTCCGATAAATCCAGAACCTGTCCGGAGTGAAGCATCGCCTCCGTCCATACCGCCAACTCCGTGGCTTCCATAGACTTATAATAGACGGCCATCAAAAAGGCAGCCATCTGATAATCCGGCAAATCGCCTTCGGTATAAGCCTCGATTAAAGCCTGTAGTTCTGAGTCCTCGAGGGGGTGACCGTCTCGTTTTTTCCGAATCAATTCGACGAAGCGCATAATTTTCTCCCTGATATTCAAGCGTCGCAGAGGAACGCCCAACGTAGCCGGGCGGCGACGGGGTTTGCAAGGTACGGAGGCATATCCGTCGTCCGGTTGGGGATTTGGCGACCATGGTCCACCCGGAATAAATTCCGGGCCTGCGCGTGGGTTGGGCTCCGCGGCACTAAAGTGCGCTCCGCCTCGTGGTTTCGATGTGGTGGGGGGGCGATAGGGCCTCATTAAATAAAGGCGGAAAGACCGTTTGAAACAGTTTGTAAAGAGCGACTTGACGTTGAAAAAAGGCTGCTTAATATCCGCGATTGTGAAGGTGGTTTTCTGCTCCGTGAGGAGTCCATAACCGTCGATGGATTCGACGTATTTTGTACTCGTAAGGAGGATTGAGATGAGCACATCATTGTGGTTCGACAACCCGCGATCGTTGATTCAAAACGAACTTCGCAACTTCTTGCGTGGCGGCTCAAATTGGGACCGCTCAGACTGGAATATGGCCAGGTCGCGCCGTTTAAGCGGCGTCTTTCCGCCGGTCAATATCTACGACAACGGCGAGGGTTTTCGCATCCGCGCCGAGATGCCGGGAGTGGACAAGGAGTCCTTTGATATCAGTTGTAAAAACGACCAGATCGTCATCCGTGGGGAGCGAAAGCTGGAGGATGTGGAGCAAGAGGCCAATTTTCATCGCCGCGAGCGCGAGGGAGGCCAATTTCGGCGGGCTGTGTCGATCCCGCAGCCCATCAATCCCGACAAGGTGATTGCCGAGTATAAGCAGGGCATTCTCGACATCTTTGCGCCACGAGCCGAGGAGGCGAAGCCGAAGAAAATCGAGGTGAGATAAATCGCTTTGTGAGCGTTCAGTTGGGTGACGAAATCATGCGCCAACAGCCCGAAATGCGGCCAGGCTGGCCGCGGGCCCCGAGGGCTGAACGCCACGGCTGGCCTCTGCGTTGGTCTGCGAACCAGGCTGGCCGCGGGCCCCGAGGGCTGAACGCTTATATCGATATTCGCTGCCACGATAATGGCCAGATAGATGAGACGATATGAGGAGGATTTCCATGACACGCACAGTCAATGACGAAACGAGCGAACTTCAGGTCCACCAAAAAGAAGAACTCCAGAGTAGCGAGGGAACTCGCGAGGGAGTCTATTTTAAACCCAATGTCGATATCTTCGAGTCCGACGAGGCATTGATGGTGGTCGCCGATCTTCCGGGCACCGCCGCAGAAGACGTCGAGATCGATCTGCGCGACAATATGCTCACCTTGACGGGGATCGTCGATACCGGGTGGGGTGATAATTGGCAGCCGCTGTATACGGAGTATCGCAGCGGGCATTTCACGCGCCAATTCCGGCTCGGTCAGCAGATCGACCAGTCCAAGATCACTGCCGAGATGACCGACGGCGTATTGCGGCTGAAGCTTCCGAAGGCCGAGCATTCGGTACCCCGCAAAATCGAGGTCACCACGTCCTGAGCAACTCGCTTGAGCGCGAAGCGCAACAAGGTTCCCGAGCGACGCGAGGGCGGTGGGGTGATTCGGGAAAACCCCACAGTCTCGCGTTGCTCGCCAGCTCCCCTGGGAGGGGAGCGGCCTCTTCATGGGGCCCCGGGGTACGATGAGCGTCCTCCCCTGCCAGGGGAGGTGCCGCGCAGCGGCGGTGGGGTAGGTTCGGGAAAACCCCACAGTCTCGTTCGCTGCGCTCTCTCGCCAGCTCCCCTCCAGGCTGGTTCTTGATCATATCTTCACTGTGGTCGTGTGTGAGAACTGCGACCGAAGCGGTTTTCACACACGCCCTGAGCACAAGTCTGGGATCGTTTTCGATCCCGAGTTCGATTTCGAGATCGAATGTCTTTTTATCCACCTTCGGAAATAGTCTGGACCACCGATTTCTGGCCATCCCCCGGGTTTGGTGCGATGATTAGTCAGGGCGCAAACCCCGGTATGCCGAACTATTTCGACTTTTCCCCCGCCGGAGGCGAATTTCCGTGGAGGCTACCCCTCTCGACTGGACTCTGATCTTAAGCGTCGTCATCAGCCTGTCGCTGGGTGGGATCATCGGTCTGGAAAGACAGAGTCACCGCGAGCCGGAGAGTCCCTTTGGCTCCGTCGGTGTGCGCACATTTGCGCTTGCCGCATTGCTGGGTACAGCGGCAGTGCTCGCCGAAGAGGTCGTCAGCGGGATCCTGTACATCGTCGGCTTCGGCTATTTTGCCCTGCTGGTCGCTTTTTTCTGGCATGAGCGCCGGGCCACGGAACACGAGGTGGGGATTACCACTCAGGTCTCGGCGATGGCGGTATTCGTGATCGGCGTTCTGGTGCCATCACAGCCATTTTTCGCGGCCAGTCTGGCCGTTTTCGTGGCCGTGATCTTGTCGCTGAAGCGCTATACCAGCCGCTTTGTGCGCCTTTTGACGCCGGAAGAGATCATCTCGACGATGAAATTCTTGCTGGTGACAGTGGTCCTTTTGCCACTGCTTCCGGACCAACCGATCGATCCCTGGGGATATTATAATCCGCTCGAGATATGGCTGCTCGTTGTGCTGATCAGCGGCATCAGCTTTATGGCCTATTTTTCGATCCGATTTATGGGGGCCAAACGGGGCCTTGCACTGACGGGAATTTTAGGGGGAATGGCTTCCAGTACGGCAGTCACTTTAGCGATGTCGCGGCAGGTCCGCAGTCAGCCCGAGTCAAAGACGGTCGTATTGTCGGCGGCGTTTGCGATCATGTTGGCCACGGCGTTTATGTTCTTCCGCGTCAGCCTGGCGGTGGCAGTGATCAATGTCACGTTGATCGGCACTCTGTGGATGCCATTTGTGGCGATGGCGATCCCGGGAACTCTGATCGCGGGAGGGATGTGGCTGGTATTATCGCGCCATATGACGGCGCAGGCCAAAGCCGACGTGGAGAGCGCGGTCATAGAAACCGATGGCACAGCCAGTGCCAGCTCAGAAGAATCAGAAGAATCAGAAGAATCAGAAGAGAACGCGACCGACGAAGGTGAATTGGATTCCGACGATCCAAAGCTCGATATCCGAAACCCCTTCGAATTGACGCCGGCGCTGCAATTTGCGGTCTTGCTGATGGTGATCATCGGCGCCGCAAATTTTTTGCAGGACGTCTACGGCGGCGGCGCCATCTATCTGGCGGCCATCTTTGGTGGCCTGGCGGAGACGAACGCCATCAGCCTCGCCGTGGCCCGCATGGAGGGCGTCGGCGATCTGACGGCGTCGGTGGCCACCCAGTCGATCGTGATCGCCATATTGGCCAATAGCATCGTCAAGGCGGCGCTGGCGACCATCGTGGGAACCCGCCGACTGGGCATGTACATCACCCTGGGGCTGCTGCCGATTTTCGGCGTCGGACTCGTGGTGTCCTTTTTATTGTGAGGGGCCCTCTTTGCGCTGCTGATTTCCCTGAACCATTTCCTCATATAAAACTTCGCCCGACAGGTCTTTGATCTCCGCGATTCGGGAGGCCAGTGCCAGTTGTTCCTCGACGACCTCCTGTAATTCGGGGGGCTCCGGAACGCCGACCAGGGGAATTCCGTTCACGAAGGAGGTGGGCGTTCCGTAAACGCCGACGTCATCAGCCACTCGGTAGTCGGCCTCGACGATCGCGTCGAACTCGGCATCGTCGACGGCGCTTATCTGATGGTCGTCGAGAAAATCGTCGAGCAACTCCGGTTCGTCTCTCCAGTCGTTGTCCTCGTCGCCGAGCCAGTGGACGAGCTCTCGCACCTGTGCCGGTGATTCGGCGCCCTCTAAAGCCCGGTGGGCAAGGCGCACGGTCTCGTCTTCATCGTGCAAGACGTGAAAGTAGACCACGCGGACATCGTCGCTTTCGTCGGCCACTTCATCGAGCTGGCGCTGAAATTTCAGACTGGGGTCGTCGCCAAAGCTCAAGAATGCACCGATATGAACGATGGCCTCGACCACATCTCGGGTCTCGGGCCGCTCGTCGGCCACGGGAATCTGCTGAACGCTCATCTCTGCGGGCTCGTCGGTGCCGCCGGTGGGATTGGCATGATCGTGGAGCGTCTCCACGCTGCTTCGATATACGTCCTCCCGGTCGACCTCGCCGGTCTCGACTCCGTGAGTCAGAATCTCGTAGATATTATTGATGACCGCCGCGTAGACCTCGGCCGGTTGAGCGCCGGAGATAAAGCCGCCATTGACGAAGACGGCGGGCACGCCCGTCAATTGTAGCTCCTGAGCCAATTGCTGATCGCCATCGATGCGCTCTGCCATCTGAGGAGAGTTCATATCGCGGCGAAACTGCTCCTCGTCGAGCTCAAGAGATGCCGCCAACTCCACCAGCATCTCGTCGGGGTCGTCGGGAAGTTGAGCGAAATTATCGAAGACAGCGTCGTGCATCTCCCAGAATTTGCCCTGTTCGCCGGCTGCCTCTACGGCCAGTGCGGCGCGGCTGGTCTCAGCGCTGCCGTCGAGGGGAAAATGCTTAAAGACCATCCGCACCTCGCCGTCGTCGAATTGGTCGACCACCTCGTCGAGGGTCGCCGCCAGTCGAGCGCAAAAGGGACATTGAAAATCGGCGAAGACCACCAGGGTCACCCAGGCGTCCTCGGCACCCTTTTGGGGGCTGTCGGCGACGGGGATGATATCACTGTCGACGAGCTCCACGGCCTCCGGCTCAGAAGCTTCGGCGGACTCTGTTTCGCCGGCCGTCTCGGGGGCGCTGGAACAGCCCCCCCACACAAACCCGGCGATCCCCAATAATATGGCGAAGATGGGAAAGGTCTGTTGAAATCGTGGTTTCGTCTTGGTCATGGCATCGCCTCTTTTATGCTCCGTCGTCGCGCAGTCTAGTCGCGCAGTCCGAGAGATCTTACGACTCTCCGGACGGGATTCAAATCATCAATGCTCAACGCCGTGGAGCGAAAGGACATCTGTGGTATTAAAAAGGCCCGCCGTCGAAACCGACAGCGGGCCTTTTTCTAGCATCGTTAAACGCTATTAAAGCGCATCAACCGTCGAGATGACCGTCGATGACCTGACGGAAGCGCTCGATGGGCTGGGCGCCCGTGAGCTCTTCGCCGTTGATGAAGAAGGCCGGTGTTCCCTGAACGCCGACAGACGCACCTTCTTCCTGCTCAGCGCTGACCTGTTCGGCGACGGCGTCGCTTTCGAAGTCAGACCGGAATTGGTCCATATTCAGACCGATTTCCTGGGCCAGGTTCTCCCACAGATCGGAGTCACCGAAGTCGCTCTGGTTTTCGTAGAGCGCCTCATACATCTCCCAGAAGCGATCCTGCTGTCCTGCAGCCACAGCGGCGCGGGCGGCGGGCTCACTTTGAGCCTGGAAGGCGAGGGGAAAGTTTTTGTAGACCAGCCGCACGTCGCCTTCGTACTCGTCGAGCACGTCGGCCAGCGTATCAGCAGCGCGGGCGCAGAACGGGCACTGGAAGCTGGAGAATTCATAGATGGTGACCGGCGCATCGGGGTCACCTTTGACAAAGGAGTCACCCACGCTTAAGGCGTCTTCATCGATGGTGTCCGGCTCGTCGGCCTCGGGCTGCGGAGAGGGAGCGGCGGAGCCGGCCTCTTCTTTGTTGTGCTCCACAATCGCCGCATAGAGTTCATTTCCGGACAGATTTTCGTCGTCGCGGATCTGCTTGGCGATTTCGACCTGCTGCTCGACGTGTCGCTCAAAGACCTGCAACGGCTGAGCACCCGTTTCTTTGATTCCGTTGATCAAAAACCCGGGCGTGCCGCGAATGCCGGCGCTTCGGCCTTCAGCCTGCGAATCCTCGACGATCTTGGCCGTGGCCGGATCTTCGAAGTCGCTGTTGAATCGACCCATATTGAGGCCAATTTCTTCGGCGAGCCGCTCAAAAATTCCGTCGGAGCCCAGGGATCGCTGGTTTTCGTATAAGAGGTCGTACATCTCCCAGAATTTATCCTGATTTCCGGCGGCCACGGCGGCTCGCGAAGCGGGCTCGCTGTGCTCCTGAAAGCCGAGCGGGAAGTGCTTAAAGACGACGCGGACCTCATCGGGATATTTTTCCA
>SKQC01000050.1 GCA_007119175.1 Myxococcales bacterium
CCGAGTGTGCACGGAGGGTCGTGGGCGGTGCGAAAAAGCCACCGAAGGCACGGAGCGACTCAGACCGTCGAGTATTTAAGGAAACTAAGATTTTGGGGGAGTGCGTCTGAGGGCGTGGTGGTTGGATGTGGCGTAGAGCGTCTGAGGGCGTGGTGGTTGGATGTTGGCACTTACTAGTTGCGAATCGCGCGGCCAGTGCACTACCATCCGAGCCGACCAGTCGACGCGTCCCATCGAAGGAGCATCTTATGAGACGGCCAACACCGAAAACCGACGGCCAATCGCAGGCATTGAACTCGGAAAAACTCTTCGAGTCATTTCCCTACGAAACGCTGGCCCTGATGGGCGCCGGAGGGGGCGCCATCGCCGTGACCACGCTGTTTTTGGAGCTTTATACCTCCCAGATTCACGCCGTGGCCCTCGAGATGTCTATCCCCTTCGTGAGCCTGCCGATGGGTGTGGCGACCATGATTCTGGCAGGACTGACGGCCCGGGCGAATTGGAAATATGCTCTGCCGGCGCTTGCTTTCGGCCTGACCTATTGGGTCACCTATCTTGTGTGGCTCGTCGTTTGAGCCCGCTTTATTTCTCACCTTTTCGTCGTCTGTCTTTGATAAAAATTTGGAAGTAATGATGGCTGACGAGCGAAGTGCCGTGGGTGAGATTGCCGACCGGTTATGGGCGGCTCAAAGTTCAGGTGAGGTCTGTGCGGCGCCGTCTGCCGATTTTTCTGATCTCGATGTGGAGACGGCCTACGCGGTGCAGCATCAGATCATTCGTCGTCGACAAAAACAGGGATTACAGGGGCGCCCGGCTCACCGGGTGGGTCGAAAGATCGGACTTACGAGTCCGGCGATTCAGGACTGGCTCGGCGTCGACGAGCCCGATTTTGGGGTTTTATTGGACGATATGGTGGTCTTAGACGGGATGGAGGCACCGACGTCGGTGCTGCTTCAGCCCCGCGTGGAAGCGGAGGTGGCCTTCGTGCTCGCCGACGATCTGGTCGGCCCGGCGGTGACCGCCGCCGACGTCATCCGTGCCACCGATCACGTGCTGCCCGCTCTGGAGATCATCGACAGCCGCATCGCCGACTGGGATATCACCTACGAGGACACGATCGCCGACAACGCCTCCAGCGGCCTTTTCGTGCTCGGAAATTCACCGCGACGCCTTCTGGATGTCGACCTGAAACTCGCTGGAATGGCCCTTCGAAAAAATGGCGATGTCGTCTCCACCGGTGCCGGCGCCGCCTGTCTCGGCCATCCGATCAACGCCGTGGTCTGGCTGGCCAATAAGCTCGCCGAATTCGGTCAGTCACTGGCCGCCGGCGAGATCGTCTTATCCGGCGCCCTCGGTCCGGTCAGTGACGTTCGCTCCGGCGACTGGGTCCGCGCCGATATAGCCTCGCTTGGCTCGGTGAGCGTCCGCTTCGGCTGAAGTTTTCTGCCGCCGCTAAACCCATGGAGAATCGATGACCACGAAAGCAGCCATTTTGGGCTCCGGCAATATCGGCACCGACCTGATGGTCAAGATGCAGGAGCGCTCCGACGTGCTCGAATTGGCCATGTTGGTCGGCATCGATCCCGACTCCGAGGGGTTGGCTCGCGCAAAAAAACGGGGCGTCGAGATCACCCACCGGGGCATCCGAGGGTTGATGGATAGCCCACTTTTCGAGGAGGTGGAGATCGTCTTCGACGCCACCAGTGCCGGTGCCCATCTCGAACATGCGCCGATTTTGAAAAAGGCCGGAAAGCGCACCGTCGATCTGACGCCGGCCGCCGTGGGACCCTTCGTGGTGCCCGTGGCGAATCTCGAGCAACATCTCGATGCCACCAACGTCAATATGGTGACCTGCGGCGGCCAGGCGACAATCCCCGTGGTGTGGGCGGTCTCACAGGTCGCCGATGTGCATTATGCGGAGATCGTGGCCTCCATCGCCAGCAAGTCTGCCGGTCCCGGAACCCGGGCCAATATCGACGAATTTACGGTCACGACCGCCCGGGGAATCGAGGAAATTGGCGGTGCCGACGAGGGCAAGGCGATCATTATCTTAAATCCCGCCGAGCCGCCGCTAATTATGCGCGATACGGTGCATGTCTTTTTTGACGGAGCCCACGAAGGCGAGGTCGTCGACGCCATCGACGAGGTGGTGGGCCGAGTGGCCGAATACGTGCCCGGCTATCGGCTTGCCAAATCACCGGTCTTCGAAGAATGCATCGACGAGCCGCTATATATCCCCGGCCGCGGAGAGCTAAGCGGCACGCGGGTGACCGTCTTTTTAGAAGTCGAGGGCGCCGGCGATTACCTGCCGAAATACGCCGGAAATCTCGATATCATGACCGCCGCCGCCCTGCGAATGGGCGAGCTGCTGGCGAAAGGAATCAGCCATGAGTGATACGCCGGTGATCGTCAACGACTGCACATTGCGCGACGGGATGCACGCTCTGGGGCACCAATATTCGGTGGACCAGATGGTGGAGATTGCCGCCAAGCTCGACGACGCTAATGTTGATATCGTCGAGGTCAGCCACGGCGACGGGTTGAGCGGCAATTCACTCAATTACGGATTTTCCGCCCACACGGAGCGCGAATATCTAAACGCCGTTCGCCAGGTCTTAGATGACACGAAATTAGCGGCCCTATTATTGCCCGGCATCGGCACCATCTCCGACATTGAGATGGCCATCGACTGCGGCATCGACACCATCCGCATCGCCACTCATTGTACCGAGGCAGATGTGGCCCGCCAGCATATCGAATTTTCCCGCCAGGCCGGGCTCGATACGGTGGGGTTTTTGATGATGGCCCATATGATTCCCACCGAGGAGTTGGTCGAGCAGGCGCGCCTGATGGAGTCCTACGGCGCAGATTGCGTCTACGTCACCGACTCTGCCGGCGCACTTTTGATGGATGAGGCCAGAGAGCGCATCTGCGCACTGCGCGAGGCGCTGGACTGCCAGGTCGGCTTTCACAACCACAACAACCTCGGCCTGGGCGTGGCAAATACGATCATCGCCATCGAATCCGGCGCCGATCGGGTCGACGGCTCGGTGGCCGGAATGGGCGCCGGCGCCGGAAATTGTCCGCTGGAGGTTTTGATCGCCGTCACCGAGCGGATGGGATTGGAAACCGGCGTCGACCTATATCCGCTGCTCGAATGTGCCGACGAGCTGGTCCGCCCCCTTCAAAAACGGCCCGTGCAGACCGACGGAAACGCCGTGATGTTGGGCTATGCCGGGGTGTACTCGTCGTTTTTGCTTCATACCGAAAAGGCGGCGAAGCGCTTTGACGTCGACTCCCGCGATATTCTCGTCGAGTTGGGTCGCCGCCGAATGGTGGGCGGCCAGGAGGATATGATCGTCGATGTCGCCCTCGATCTGCTCGAATAATCTCAAAAATTGGAGGTATTAGATGGCTCTCGATGATCAGATAATCGACGATCTTGCCGAGGTGGTTGATGAAGCGGCGCGCAACAGCGAGCCCATCGTCATGCTCACCGCCGAGCATCCCGAGATGACCCTGGAGGACGCCTATACGATCCAGCGCCGATCAATTGCCCGCAGAATCGAGCGCGGCGAGTCGCTGGTGGGAATGAAAATGGGCCTGACCAGCAAGGCGAAGATGGATCAGATGGGTGTTCACAACCCGATTTACGGTCATCTGACCGATTCCATGATGCTCGCCGACGGCGCCTCGATTGAGCATGCCGCCTATTGCCATCCGAGGGTAGAGCCGGAGATTGCCTTTGTGATGGCCGACGATATCTCCGGCGAAGTCGGCCCTCGCGAGGCGTTGGCGGCGGTCGAGGGAATCTGTCCGGCCCTCGAGATCATCGACAGTCGATACAAAGATTTCGAGTTTACCCTTATCGACGTCGTCGCCGACAACGCCTCGTCGACGGGGTTTGTACTGGGACCGACCGTGGCACCTCCGGAGTGGGTGGAGCTCGGCAATTTGGGGATGGTCATGAGTATCAACGGCGAGGTCAAAGCCACCGGCAGCAGTGCGGCAATCCTCGAACACCCGGCTCGCTCATTGGCCGCCCTCATCACCATGCTCGACGAGCGAGGCGAGGGACTTCACAAAGGCCAGGTCGTTCTCGCCGGCGGGGCCACAAAAGCAATCCACGTGCATCCCGGCGACCGAATTGGACTGGAAGTCGACTCCCTGAAAATGGTAGAACTCAAAATCTCATAAATGCATAACCGGTGTCGCCGCAGTTTTTGGTGCGACGGCAGTGACTGGCGAAGTGGAGTGCGAGGCAGTGCTATGCGTAGATATTCGCTCAATCCTTCGATACTGACGGTCTGTGTCCTCGCCGTCATCGTTACGTTGGTGGGCTGTGTAAGTCCGAGTTCCTATCATACGGCGCGCACCGTCGATTCCGGAGAAACCGAGATCTTATTGGCTCTCGAGGGTTCGGGATCGACGAGTGATTTCTCCGACGGCGTTCAGGTCCAGCATCCGAGTCTGCACATCCGTCGGGGTGTCGCCGACACAATCGACCTCGGCCTCTCCGCAGGTAGCACCGGCACCGGTCTCGACGCCAACTTTATGCTCGCCGAGAGCGACGAAATCGCATTCTCCGTCAATCCCTACGGCGGCGTCGCCGGGGTGTGGGAATTATTTCGAGACGATGGGGCGGCTCGCGAAGACGTTGTCCTGGCCACCGCACAATTGGGCATTTTTGTCGACGTGGCTGCAGCCGACAGCGTCACGTTGACGCTGGGAGGAAAGCCCGGGGTATTTCACCAGATGGAGTGGAGTGGTTTCGGCGAGTCCGAGCGCCAGAGGATGCGTGGTTATTACGTCGCCGGCTCGGCGGGGATGAGAATCGACCTGGAAAATGAAATGCACTTATTTCCCGAGGTCAACGTGCTGTGGATGGATGATATCCAGCCGGGAGACCTGCCCGTCGATGGCGTCATTATTACCGTCGGTATGGGGCTCGGATTTTAGGGCGTGTTTGAAAACCCCTTTGGTCGCAGTTGGCGGCTGATTTTCACGCCATTTCCGTCGAAAATACTCGATATAGCGCTGCTAAACCTGTGTTTTTCGATCAAAAATGGCGCCGAAATCATCTCGCCTCTGCTCGGTCAGGAGCTCTCAGATACGCCCTAGAACCTTTTTTTAACGCTGTGGTGAATGGTCATGAAAAAACAGATCGCAAAACTCACGTCGGTAATCGCAGTGGCGCTCTCGCTTTTATTTACGACCGCCTGCATGGGGACGTATCACACCGCCCAGCCGGTCGCCGAAGGTGAAACCGAGATGGGATTTGCCGTGGAGATGCTAAAACACACCGATGAGGACGGTGCGTTTGTGCCTCATCCCCGCATTCAGGTACGCCGCGGAGTCAACGAGGAGATGGATATCGGTTTTTCCGCCGGATCCCACGGTGTCGCCGGCAGCGCCAACTTTTTGCTCTCCGACGATGGTCAGACCGCGATCTCAATTAGTCCCTATCTCGGACTTTCCACGAATCGCCACTTCGGAGGCGACGACAGTTTTGGCGGCGGCGTCGCAGATCCCACATTTCAGGTCGGTGGGTTTTTCTCCGAGAATTATATGCTGCTCTCCGTCACGCCCATGGTGCTCCTCGATCTGACCGTCGCCGATGACACGACCATTACATTCGGCGGAAAACCGGGGCTCGTCTACGCACGCGAAGACGGCTTTGGCTCCAGTCAACTAATGATCGGACTGTCGGGAGGCGTTAAATTCGACCTCGGCAATTGGCATCTATTTCCCGAGTTCAACGCCGTTAAAGTCGAAGATATGGACGGACTGCTCCTCACTGTTGGCCTGGGTGTCGGATTCTAGAACCGCAAAGGACGCAAAGAAACCCGAAAAGAAACCGCAAAGGACGCAGAGAAACCCGAAAAGAAACCGCAAAGGACGCAAAGAACCCCGAAAAGAAACCGCAAAGGACGCAAAGAAACCCGAAAAGAAACCCGAAAAGAAACCGCAAAGGACGCAAAGAAAACACAAAGTCCCGCCCGGAGTGCCCGGATTGTTCATCAGCCGAAGTAGACGAGTCATGAATCATCCGGGCCAGGGATAGTGCCAGTAAGCTAAAGGTTTATTAGGTCGCGATTCCCTCGGCTTTTCGTGTGCCGCGCCAGATGGAGCCGATGACATCTTGTCATCGTTGGCGTAAGAAAAAGGCGCCCGTGACTTGGTATACGTAGACCGTGGTGAACGCGCGTCGCTTCTACAGGTGGCCGGATCTGTGAGACGGGGCCGCTGGCGCGGCACGATGGGAAGATCCCATCGGCTCCATTGGACGGTTGCCTTACTCGACAACGAGGAGTGCCCTCATTTCTCCAATATGTCGGTTTCTCGCCTCGGGCTCCTCAACTTACCGGTATTAGGGCTGCTAGTGCTGGACTCTGGTAATACGTAAGCACCTGAAGCCAGCCAGCGCGACGATCTCGGCGTCGAAGACTCTTGGAAGTATGGACTGCCTGCGAGCCTTCTCCTTGACCTCGTCGCGCTGGGTTGGCTCAGGTTTCTTC
>SKQC01000401.1 GCA_007119175.1 Myxococcales bacterium
CAGTCCCTGGGGCCCGCGGCCAGCCTGGCCGCCTTTCGGGCTGCTAGCCCGAGTCCCAGGAGAGGTTTGGCGTATGACTGCATCACCCAACTAAACGCTTACTCGACGCGTTCATGGAAGTTCCTCGACGACCTCCTCGGGCAGCAGCAACTCATCGGGACTGAGCGCCACATAACCGGGGATATTCAGAAAGCGAATCGCCGGTCGCAGCGCGATCAGCGACAATGACCACACCGAGCCGTCCTGACCTTCCGGCACAGGCACCCGGGTAAAGCCCTGAATCTCCTCGATCAACCCCGCTTCGACGGCCTCTCCGTCGCCGTCCACAAATTCGTGGCGCCCCTCAAGGAGTGTTCCGGCGATAAAGATATCTTCGGTTCCCTCCGGTACGTAATAATAAAGCTCGTCGTACCAATTTCTGCGAAGCTCATTTTCGCCGCCGGCGAGAATGGTCATTTTCGATCCCCGGGGCTCGTAGGTCCAGATATATCCCTGGCTGCCATTGGTGATCGAGAATTGATAAATCCCGGGCTCAGAGGCACTTAAGTCGACGTGATGGTCCTGCTCGTTGGGCTCGATCTCGCCTTCGTCGACCACCGAGCCGTCCTCATCTCGAAGCGTCCACCGAAGGGGGCCGAGGTTGTCGTAGATATGGCCGGCCGCAATGGTGAGCTCCGGCAGGGTTCCGTCCTCGGTGTGCACCCGGGCTCTCATCGTTCCCCGGTTGATGCCGCCGTCAGTGGTGCCACGCTCGGCGGCTGCAAACCCGGCCACATCCAACTCTCCGGAGTCCTCCCAGGGCTCAAAATCGAGCTCGAGCAGGTCGTGATTGGCAATACCCGCCTCTAAAATCTCAACGATCTCCTCATCCGTAAACGGCACGTCTTCGTCGACGCGATGGTTGTCCGACGGCACGACCGTGGTGCGGCCCGAACCCCATTGAAGATTGTCGTCTTGGTTGACCTGGCGGTTGATACCCCGCACCAATTCGACGCTCTCCGCCATCATGGTGCCCCGGCTTCGCCAGGCAAAGCTGACCAGATCGTCAAATGCCTCCTGGCGATCCGGTCCCTCGATTTCATCGAAATGCCGAAATAATTCCACGTAATGGGTGTATAAGATCAGATCGTCGATCCGGGCCCGGATCTCATCGTCGTCGCCGGCCAGCTCGCGTGCCTCGTCGAGATTGCGGTACATCCGACCGACCATATCGTCGTTGAGCGGACGCGATCGATGCGGGGCATAGGGATCGACGGTGCTGCCGTCGATGAGCTCGTAAAATTCCGCCATCGGCTCCTGGGCGGGGCCAAAGGCTTTTTGCAGAAAATCGTCGATGATCTCGTCCATCCGATCCGCTTCCTCGACGTCCCACATCATGCGCGCGGCCAGATAATATCCCAGCCCATAGCCGCCCCAGGTATCGTTGGATTCGGCGTTCATAAATCGAGCTCCCCGGGCGTGAAAGTGGGGGATCGTCTCCTGAAGATACTCCGTATCACCGGCACTGGCACCGGTTCCCGGAAGGGAAAAGTGCCAGTTCCAGATTCCATAGTACTCGCGAATACCGATCATATTCGAGCGCTCCGACCAGCCATCGATCATCTCCTCAAAGGTATAACCACCGCGGATATACTCCGTGGCCAGGCTGACGATGACGTTGGGATGGGCGTCGATCTCGGGCGGCGGCGAGTGGTGGCTATAGCCGTAGATGCCGACGTATTTATTGTCGCCGTATTCGTCGACCACCGCTTCGGCGACCAGGTTGGCCAGATTGATGGCCTGCTCACTTGGACCACCGATTTCGAGGCTCTCCGGACTTTCGGACCATTGGTTTCCGTCCCGCGGATCCATGGCCACCGAGTCGCGGTCGGGATTGCTATTAAATTGGCTCAGGGCGTGGTCGATAAACATCTGCTGGACGACTTCATGGGCCACGTTTGGCTGGGCGTCGCTTGTGCGCTGCCCGTCGACCAATCCCCAGTACTCAGGGTTGTTATCGAAGGCCGACTGATTATTTGCCACCACGCTGTCGTAGATATGCCCCGTACTCAGCTCAAATGTAGCCGTGGTGCGATTTCGAAGCTGCCAGTCCTCCCAGGCCTGTTCAGCCCAGGGACGCTGGTCCATTCGCATCGCTCCCCGCGGGCCCTGTCGGTTGAAATAATCGGGCTCTTCGACGACGTCGATGGCCACCGACAACTGCTCCTCCTGGGGCACTACCTCCCAGGTTTCGGTGGGAAAAAACTGCCGATGGCCGAGCTGATATAAAAGATCCCACATCGCGAATTGGACGGCCACCGAAGAGGCGCCGAGGATGAAGAGATTGTCTTCGGTGGAGCGAATGACGTAATGCTCCTGCTCGAAGGTATCGTCGCCAAAGGCGACGTCATCGATCGGTGGCGCATCAAAATCACCGGGCATGCCCAGCACGAGGCCCTCTGTGCCATCGCCGCTCTCCACGCTGAACTCAGCGCCGCTGATCTGCCCGAGCATATCGGCCAATTCTTCGGCGGTCTGAGTCACTGAGGAGTCGGCGTTTTCGCCTACCACAATCGTCAGCTTCGCCTCGCCGTCTGCCGCCAGCTCGACCTCGTCGAGCTCGGGCTCGTCGTCGCCGACATCGGCGTCCTCTTCGTCGCCCCCGGCGTCTTCTTCAGCGCTGGCGTCCTCGTCACCTCCGACGTCTTCTCCGCCCTCCTCTCCAACATCGGAGTCCTCTTGATTTGCCACTGCGTCGGCTTCGTCTCCAACATCGGGCTCTTCTTCCGTTGCGTCAGACCCACTCGAACATGCCGCAGTGCCGAAGCTCGCAATCACTGCCAGTGTAATAACGCCGATTCGTCGCCTGATAAAATTGGCTAGATATTCCATCGCTGTGGTTACTCCGTATGATGCCTGAGTTATCCCGCGCCATCTCTGAGCCGGGTTGGTCACGACGAATCGCGGCCAATCCGGATTAAAATCGCTTAGCTCTTCAGCACTTGATGGCCGACAGGCGATATGGTCGCCATTTCCCGAGCGTTTTCAGTGGGTTAGGAATAACTGACAGATTTGTGCGTGGCCAGTTATTTTTCCAATAAGATTGTCATTTTTTGTTAGCGGTGGAATCTGTTCCGGCACCAGACAGCCCAAAAAACCAATCCCTGCCGCGGCGAGCCACGACAGGGATTGCTCTGTCTTAGATCAGATTTTCTGCAGGCGTTCAGCCCGGTTACGAACTCATGCGCCAATTGGCCTTCTGGTGCTCAACGCTTAAGGCGGCCAGGCTGGCCGCGGACCCCAAAGGACTATATCCGGCATAGGCCTACTGGTGCTCAACGCTTAAGGCGGCCAGGCTGGCCGCGGACCCCAAAGGCCTATATCCGGCATAGGCCTTCTGGTGCTCAACGCTTAAGGCTGCCAGGCTGGCCGCGGACCCCAAAGGCCTATATCCGGCATAGGCCTTCTGGTGCTCAACGCTTAAGGCGGCCAGGCTGGCCGCGGACCCCAAAGGCCTATGTCCGGATTATCGGCTATTGAAAGCCGTAGACCATCTCCCGGGGCAATAGCAGTTCATCGGGACTGAGCGCCACATAGCCGGGGATATTCAAAAAACGAATCTCCGGCCTCGTCGCCGTCATATCCAATGACCAGACTGCACCGTCTTGCCCCTCCGCAACGGGCACCCGGGTATAGTCTTGAATGACCTCTATCTGGTCGTGGTCGACCAATTCGCCGTCGGCATCGAAAAAGTCATGGCGCCCCTCCATGAGGGTGCCAGCGATAAAGATATCGACCGTATTATCGGGGACGTAAAAATACAGGCGGTCATACCAATTTCGCCGAAGCTCATGCTCTCCGCCGGCCAGCAGAGTCATTTTGGCTCCCCGTGGCTCATAGTCCCAGATAAATCCCTGTCCCGTATTCTCTATCGAGAAGCGATAGGCACCGGGCCCGGGAGCGGTGAGTTCGAAATGGTGGTCTTCTTCATTGGGCACCACCTCGCCGTGATCGACGAGCGAGCCGTCTTCATCGACCAGATTCCACTGCACAGGTCCTCGGTCGGCATAGATGTGGCCGGCGGAGATGGTAAACGCCGGCAGCGTTCCGTCCTCGGTGGCCAACACGGCCTCCACAGCCCCGCGATTGATGCCTCCGGTCAGGCTTCCGCGCTCGCCGGCCGGCAGATCCACCGGCGCCAACTCTCCGGAATCGGTCCAGGGCTCAAAATCGATCTCTACGAGATGATTGGCGGCGATGCCCTGCTCTACGATATCGGCGATTTCGGCGTCGCTAAATGGCTCGTTTTCATTTGCTCGGTGGCGATCGGCGGGTCCGTTTCGCGAGTACCCCGCTCCCCATTGAAGATCGTCGTCGGTGCGCACGTCGCGGTCGATATAGCGCGTCAATTCAACGCTCTCGGCCATCATCGTATCCCGAGATCGCCAGGCAAAGCTGACCAACTCGTCAAAGGCCTCCTGGCGCTCCGGTCCCTCGATGGTGTCGAATCGCCGATATAGCTCCACGTAGTGGGTATATAAGATCAGATCATCGATCCGGGCTCGCACTCCATCGTCGTCGCCGGCCAACTGGCGGGCCTCGTCGAGGAGGCGATACATCCGCCCCACCATATCGTCGTTGAGCGGGCGAGAGCGCTCGGGAACATTGGGATCGGCGGCTCCGCCGTCGATCAGCTCGTAAAACTCGGCCATCGTCGCCTTTGCCGGACCGAATGACTTTTCTAAAAAGTCGTCGATCAACTCGTCCATCCGCTCAGCCTCATCGATGTCCCACATCATGCGGCTGGCCAGATAATAGCCCAGCCCATAGCCGCCCCAGGTATCGTTGGACTCGGCATTGATAAAGCGGGCTCCCCGCTCGTGAAAATAGGGGATCGTCTCCTGAAGATATTCGGTATCGGCGGCATTGGCGCCGGCGCCGGGGAGCGAGGCGTGCCACTCCCAGAGCCCGTAATATTCGCGGATGCCGATCATATTGGCCCGCTCAGACCAGCCCTCGAGCATATCCTCGAAGGTATAGCCGCCGCGGATAAAGGCCGTGGCCAGGCTGACGATGACGTTGGGATGGGCGTCGATTTCGGGAGGCGGCGAGTGGTGGCTGTAGCCGTACATCCCCACAAATTTCTCCTCCCCGTATTCGTCGACCACCGCTTCGGCGACGCGATTGGCCAAAAAGACAGCCTGTTCGCTGGGACCGCCGATGGCCAGGCTTTCCGGGCTTTCCGACCAATAATTTCCGTCTCGCGGATCCATGGCCACTGAGTGACGGTCCGGATCGCTTTCAAATTGGCCCAGGGCGCGGTCGATAAAGATCTGCTGAACGTCCTCATGGGCCACGTTGGGCTGGGCGTCGTCCGTTCGCTCCCCGTCGACCAATCCCCAGTAGTCGCCATTTTCCTCGAATTCAGCCTCGTTATCGGCGACCACGCTGTCGTAGACATGACCGGTGCTCAAGGTAAAGGTCGGTGTGGTGCGGTTTCGGATCTGCCAATTTTCCCAGTGTTCTTTTGCCCAGGGGCGAATATCCATGCGCATCGCTCCGCGAGGGGCCTGACGACTGTAATAATCGGGCTCCTCGCGGGTATTAATGGCAATTGAGAGGTCCTCATTTTCGGGTACGACCTCCCAGGTTTCGGTGGGGAAAAACTGCCGGTATCCAAAGCGATACAACAGATCCCATACGGCAAAGCGGGTCGCCAGCGGCGTGGAACCCACCAGATATAGCCCCTCTTCGGTGGAGCGGATAATATAGTCCTCGAGATTAAACACACCGTCCTCAAACGAGACGCTGGCCATTGGCTGAGAGTCAAAATCCTCGGCAGTTCCCACCACGATTCCGTGCGGGCTGTCGTCGTGGATAACCTCGAAGCTGGCGCCACTTATCTGTTCGAGATAATCGGCCAGCTCCTCGGCAGCCAGCGCCGTGGTCTCATCGGCGTCCTCGGCAATGACGATGGGCAGCATTGCCTGGCCCTCGGCAGTGACCTCCACCTCGTCTGCCTGACCGGAGCCCGTCCAGTCGAAATCTCCCGCACATCCTGTGAGCAACAGGAATGCGAGCACTCCCAGTCCGAATACGCCGCTGCGGCGCCACTTTTGGTTTGGCATCTCGTCCATCGCTTTTCTTTGCTCCCTTTTCAGTAGCTATGACGCCGCTCATGCGCTTCTCGCGGCTAAGACAGGCTTGGGAATCGGAAAATGGATGCAGGCCCGATTACAGCAGCACTGAAACTTTCCAAAGCATTCCCGGCACTTACAGGTACACCAAAGGCGGCTGACCCCGCCGATTATTGCGATAGACACTTTGTATTTTGTAAACCACCGCGCCACCAACCGCCCTCGCATTGCTGGGGCACCTCCGCTGGGGGGGTCATCGAGCCAGTGGAGTCACAAGAAGAGTCCGCTCCCCTCGCGAGGGGAGCTGGCGAGGGAGCGGAGCGAACGAGCCTGTGGGGTTGAGCGAAAACCTCGAAGACCGAGGCATGCAAACTACCCCACCGCCGCTTCGCGGCACCTCC
>SKQC01000291.1 GCA_007119175.1 Myxococcales bacterium
AAACCCGTTTTCCGGATCTTCGGCATAGATTCGACACTCTACAGCGGCCCCGTGACGGCGCACATCGCCTTGCTCGATATCGAGTTTTTCGCCGGCGGCGATTCGAACCTGCCACTTCACCAGGTCCATGCCGGTGATCATCTCTGTAATCGGATGCTCGACCTGAAGGCGGGTATTCATCTCCAGAAAATAAAAATTCTCATCGGCATCGAGCAAAAACTCCACCGTCCCGGCGCCCTCGTAGTCCACGGCGCGAGCGGCCTGCACGGCCACCTCGCCCATCTCCTGGCGGGTGTCTTCAGTGAGCACCGGACAGGGCGTCTCCTCGATGATCTTTTGATGGCGCCTCTGCACCGAGCAGTCGCGCTCGAAGAGATGGAGTACCTGCCCGTGACCGTCGGCCAGAACCTGAATTTCGACGTGTTTGGGATTGACCAGAAATTTCTCGACGTACACATCACCATTTCCAAACGCGCTAAGCGCCTCTCGTCGCGCCCCTTCGAAGGCGTCGGCAAAGTCGGCCGCCGTATCGACGCGGCGCATTCCCTTACCACCGCCACCGGCAGCGGCTTTGACGAGGACCGGAAATCCCATTTTTTCGGCCGCCGCCAGCGCCACCGTGGCGTCTTCGACGGCTTCCGGCGTTCCCGGCACCAGCGGAACCCCGGCCTCTCCCATCAGATCGCGGGCCCCGGTCTTTTCGCCCATCGCCGCCATCGCCTCCGGCGAGGGACCGATAAAAGTGATCCCCGCTGCGGTGCACGCCCGCGCGAAATCCCCGTTCTCACTTAAAAATCCGTACCCGGGATGAATCGCCTGCGCCCCGGTCTGTTTTGCGGCGTCGATGATCTTTTCGATCCGCAGATAGCTCTCGTTGCTCGGCGCCGGTCCCACCCATACTGCCTCGTCGGCTTCGCGAACGTGGAGCGCCTGCCGGTCGACGTCCGAGTACACGGCGACCGTCGAAATCCCCATCTCCTGAAGACTTCGCATCACGCGAACGGCGATCTCCCCACGGTTGGCTACCAGGATCTTTTTGAACATCACGGCACCTCTTTTGTTGCAGTCCACACACCGCGCCGATCTGATTTTGATCGGCGGCGACGGGACGTTAACAAAGGGCCGCAACTCGGTCTAGTGGTCCGACCTTATCTTCCCCTCAAAATAATTGAGAAAAGCTAATTAGATCTGACGCGTCCTACTCGTCGTCGAGCCAGGAGGAGAGCAATTCTGCCGGGGAAGGTCGATCGTCGTCGAATTGTTCTTCCGGCGCGTCGGTGGTCATACACTCCGCCAATTGCTGCTCGATCATGGCGAGTTTCATCGACGCATCGCGACTGGCGCCCAGGGCAAATTGCAGCGCCCGCGAGTCACCTTCACTCAATCCGTTACGCATGCGAATAACCTTTTCCTCACGAGGAGTCAGCATCTCCAACGACGTCTCCGACTCCTCTGGAGCACCTTCGGTGGTTGTAGAAACCGATGACAGGCGATTTTCTTTTTCTTGATTACTCAAAGTCCATTCCTCCACCGAAAACACATCCGAAGGTCTGTCTCAACCGGCTGATCACCGGAAAGCCATTTTACCGCCACATCGTTGCGCATTATTTCGTGGCGGTCATGCATATCTCAATCGTCTGGTTCATCATCGACACTGCGACGTTTGCGCTCCTATGTTATAACCGCGGGCAGAAAGGCAGGCAAATTTTTCCTGTGATTTTTTCCCGTCTCTACCGCGCGTCGAGATTCTGCCGTCAAACCGGTGCCGAGGTCCACACTTAAAGGAGTATCATGTATCCCATCATTTCCGAATTACTCGCTCGTTTCAACGACGATCTCGACACCCAGGCGATCGTCATCGATGAGGATGCGCTGCAAAAGGGGGTCTCGGCGCTGCGCACCCATCTGCCCCAGGGAACCTGGCTGGTCGCCGCAGATACCAATACCTGGGAGGTCGCCGGCGCCGAGTTGGCGGCGAACCTCGACGATGCCGGGCTTAGCTGGGAGCGCTATATCGTCGAAGAAAAACCCGACGGCACAGCCCCGATGTGCACCGATCGGCGTATTGAGGAATTTGAAGCCGCCCTGCAGTCCACCGGCGCCGCAGCCGGCATCGCCGTCGGCAGCGGCACGGTCAACGATATCGTCAAGCTCGCCAGCCACCACCAAAAGCTACCCATGGCCTGCGTGGGAACCGCTCCCAGTATGAACGGATATACCTCGGGGATCTCGGCGGTGCTCTCCGACGGCGTCAAAACCACCATCCCCTGTACGGCCCCGAAGGTGGTGATCGCCGATGTGGACGTGATGGCCGAAGCCCCGTACCGCATGATCTGCAGCGGACTGGGCGATCTGATGTCGAAGCCGGTCTCCAACGCCGACTGGCAGTTATCGGCCTGGCTAAACGGCACCTACCACTCCGCGGAGGCCATGGAGATCATCGAGGCCGGCGCGGCGATGCTCGACGGCGTTGCCCCGCGCCTTCCCGACCGCGATCGCCAGGCCGTGGCCGGACTGACCGCCTCGTTAATGCTCTCCGGACTGGCCATGAGCGTCGCCGGCTCGTCGAGTCCGGCTTCCGGTGGCGAACATCTGATCAGCCATTTTATCGACATGACGGCTATCGCCTACGACAAGCCCCACGACTTTCACGGCTGCCAGGTCGGCGTCGGCACCATCACCAGCGGCTTGCTCTACGAAAAATTATGCGCTCTGAGCCCGGAGGACATCGATATCGACGCCCGCGTCGACGATCTCGCCCCCTGGAGTGACTATGAAAAACTGCTAAAACAGCGCTTCGGCCCGCTCTTCGACGCCGTCGTCAAGCACGCCCGACCCGCCTATCCAAGCCCCGATCGGCTGCGCCAGCGACTGACCCAATTATGCGATGAATGGGAGACGCTAGAGACTCATATCGGGCGCACTCTTCGCACCGGCGATTCGCTGGAAAATGAATTGCGCCAGGCCAAATGTCCGATCCGCTTCTCGGAGTTGGGCGTCGGCCACGACCGGGCTCGCCGGGCCATCGCCCACAGCAAAGATATCCGCAATCGCTATACCATTCTTCATCTGGGCTGGGAGCTCGGCCGCCTCGATCAGTGGGCCGATCAGGTCCTGGTGAGATTGGCGACGCGAGAAGACGCCGCCTGACGAACCGGGCTTATTCGTCGACGGCTTCTTCGATGGCATCGAAATCAACTGCCGAATAGATGCCAAACGAGGTTGCGGCGCAGCATCCCATGACGACGAAGAGGACTACACCAATCAACAAGATCGTGCGGCCCTTTCCTTGATCTTCGACGTCCTCAAAGGAATCGAAGGCTTCTTCATCGCCGCCGCCTCCGCCGAAGCGCTGCTGCATCTGCGCCATTCCCGGTCCGGGCGATTCAGGGGCGCTATCGTCGTCCGGCTCTTTCGACACCGGCTCGCTTTCGTCCATCGCCTGGCCGCCGGCGAGTCCCTCTTCCGCCGCCGGCGGTGCCTCGGGAATTGTGTCATCTAAACTGGCTTCGGCTCCCGGAGAACCGATCTCAACTCTTTTCTGTTCAGACGACGGTCCGCCCGGCGGGGTCGCCACATCCGAGGCCAGCTCCACGCCACCGCTCTTCGCCTCCGGTGTCGGCTCTGACGGCTCTGACGCCGATCCACCGATCAGATCGGCCGGCGGGGTCAGCGAGGTCTGCTTTGATGGGCCTTCACCTGGCCTGGGCGGCGGGGCCGCCTCCTGGTCGCTTTCATCGGAGAAATCGACGGCATCCATCGCCGCCGTCGGCGCCGTCATTAATTCCTCGCCTCCCTCCTCCGGCGCCGAGGCATCGCCACTGTCGCCGGGCTCCGCATCCGCGCCCGGAGGATTGAATTGATCCAGCAACTCCGTCGCGGCCAGCTCGTCGTTCTCCTCCGATTCCTCGGATGCAGAATCCGGCTTTTGCTGAGCCTGCCGTTTTTCCTTTGCCTTACGCCCTTTTTCGACGTCATCTTTTAGCTGGTCGAGATCGAGGGCTCCCATCCCCATCATGGTTTTCTTTTGTTCTACCTCGATGCGGTGGCCACAATGGCCGCAATGCGCAACATCGTCGGGAATCTCTCTTCCGCAATTTGGACAGCTGATCATGCAACCTCCGGACCCTCTGCGGGGGAAAATACGAACAAGCGAAAACGGCGGCGGAACACTCCCGCCGCCGTTCTTGTAACAGGTTTTGGTGTCGCTGACACGTCGCGACTGATCGGATTACTGGCAGACCAGGCCTTCCTCCAGCACCAATCGGTTATTCTCCTCGTTGCATTCGTTGCGCGTCCCCTCGCCGGTGCCGTCATCATCGACGACCACGACCAGGTCCCAGGTGCCGGACTCCTCGATCTCTTCCTGAAAGGTGATCAACTCCGCTTCACCGGGGGCGAGACCCAACTCGGTTTCCTCCGTGGCCAATAATACCTGGTCACCATTGGACTCCGCATAAAGACTGACCGGCAGTCCGGCGCCGACCTGGATCGCTCCCGCGTTATTGACCCAGACCTCGACGGCCACATAACAGCCATCGACGATATTATCGGGCTCGTCGGGAAATAGATCTGGCGCCGCCTGGGGCTCGACTTCCGTCAATACATTGAGTCGAAACGTGTTGTGATCGGTATAATTCGGCGTCGGATTGGCGGGAATTGAGCCGTCCTCCTCGATGTGATTAATGCTATAGGCGTGCTGATTCCACACTCGGCGCGTGGTCACCCAGTTGTCGTCGGCATCGCCAAAAGCCTGGACGCCGGCCTGGCCTTTGTCGCATTCCTCGATTTCTACGCCGCATTCGAAATCGCTGGTGGGGACGATGATATTGGCCGCACCGTCATTATTGACGTCGGCGATCACCGGGTTTTCAAGAGCTGTAAACGAGGGATTTTCTGCCTTGAAGATCACATCACCGGTCGGTCCGTCGAAGACGCGCAGGTAGCGCTCGTCGTTGTAGATTACCGACGCCGTGCCGTCGCCGTTAAAATCGAAGACGCTGGAGCCTGTGGTATTGCTCGACTCGTCCTGCGTTTTCTCTTCCCACACCAGGACATCCTCGTAGAGGTGGATATCCTCGGTGGAGAGATCGGCGGCCGTATAAAAGGTCGACGGGTCGACCTCGAGGACGAAATATCCGTCGCTGCCGGCGACCCCGATCTCAGGGCTCTCGTCTCCCGTCATATCGGCGATCGTCGGTGGGCCGAGGCGTCCGGCGTCCGGAATGTCCACCGGGCCCCACAAAAGAGCGCCGCTGTCGCCGTCTTGAATCCGCACCGTACCTGCCGAGACCACGACGACCTCGGCGGCGCCGTCATCGCTAAAATCTGCCACGCCCGGATAGCCCTCATGCAATTCATTGCCCTCCGGATCGAGCTCCGTCGATTCCCACCACAGCTCGCCGTCATGGCTAAATGCCGCTCGGCCCGTGACCACCTCCTGGTTGCCGTCGCCGTTGATATCGGCCACCACGCTCAGAGGACCGATCCGCACCGACTGGGTGGGTGAGAAATTGCTGCCCGTCACCAGGTCACTTTCCTCCAATTCATCCGAGTCGCGACCGTCCCATTCCTTATTTCCCTCGTTGTCGTAGACCACCGGGCCAACCACTACCTGCGGGCTTCCGTCGCCATTTAAATCGGCGATCGACGGCCCACCCCACCAGAAGGCGATCTCGTCGGGCTCCACGTCGTCACTTACCCACAGGATATCGCCATTATTGTCCACGGCGGCAAACCCTTCGGGGCCAGTGCCGAAATCCCACAGCGGCGCCACCACTTCGGATGTCCCGCTATTGGTAATATCGCCAGCAGCGATGCTTCCGGCGGGCATAAATCCGAGGCTCGGTGACCAATCCGATTCAGAGATCCCCATAAACTCGCTCAACTCTTCATAGCCGACCGACCATTTGTGAGTGGCATCGTCGCCTCGAATCGCACGGAGAACGCCGGTGAGCAACAGGTCGAAGTTGGTGTCGTTTTCGTTGGTCGCAAAGGAAGTGAAGACCACGTCGGGAATATTGTCGCCATCATTGTCGAGGTCAATAACCACAGGCGTCATCATCACCTGATTCATTTCGTTGCCCTCGACGGGGAAACCGTCGACTGTGCCCGTCCCCTCATACACCGGATAGGGGATGGTGTCGTCCACGGCAAAAGACCACAGCTCGTCGGGGATAAATTCATCGGCTCGCTCGCCGAATACGCACTGATCGTCGTAAGGCAGACCATCTTTGCGCCACTCATCGGGCTCATTCTGATTCTGATTCTGATTCTGATTCTGATTCTGGTTCTGATTCTGATTCTGGTTCTGATTCTGGTTCTGATTCTGATTCTGGTTCTGATTCTGGTTCTGGTTCTGGTTCTGGTTCTGATTCTGGTTCTGGTTCTGATTCTGATTCTGGTTCTGGTTCTGATTCTGATTCTGATTCTGGTTCTGATTCTGGTTCTGATTCTGGTTCTGATTCTGGTTCTCATCATCGACATCGATGATGCAGACGC
>SKQC01000240.1 GCA_007119175.1 Myxococcales bacterium
CTTGTGGTCTACAGGCCATCCGTGGCCTGGCTGTTGAAAGGACGGAAAGCCAGGGCAGTTAGTCTTGTGGTCTACAGGCCATCCGTGGCCTGGCCGTTGGAAGGACGGAAAGCCAGGGCAGGGATGCCCTGAGGACCAGATCGGGTGGAGCAGGGATGCGCTGAGGATCAGATCGGGAGTGGCAGGGATGCCTTGAGGACCAGATCGGGTGCATACCCTGAGGACCAAATCTGCCGAACCTAATCCGTCACCAACCGGTAATAGGATTCGCACACTGGATTATCGGGCGTATTTTTTGAGCTTCGGGACGCCGCCGGAGAAGCTATAGGCATCAAAGCCCATCTTAGTCATCGATTCCGCTAAAAAAGCGCTCTTCAGCCCGACCTCGCAGTACAAGAGATAGGTGGCCTCTTTCGGCAATAGCCCCGCCTGGTCGAGGGCGCGCTGAAGGGGCATGTTGATCGCCTCCTCATAGGACCAATTTTCAAATTCTCGGGGTGAGCGCAGATCGAGGATGACCGCCCCATCGGGAACCTCGTCGATCTGGATCTGTGGATCGTCGTCGAAAGAGATCTCCAGAACGGTCGACGTCTGGTGGCGCTCCGCTAATTCGGCGAGCAACTGGCTGTCGATTTTCGCCTCCTGTTCGTCCAGATCGCCGGGCCAGGCGTCGACGACGGGAGGGCCACCCTCGAGGGCGCAGAACTCCGGGTTTTTTCGGCATAAATCGTAGGTGCCAATCTGGCGGGCCCGCTCGATGATGGCCTCTTTATTGGTTCCCACCAGGGGGCGCAGAATCGCCGTCGTGATGGGCGCCGATATAGCGGCCAGATTCAACAGGGTCTGCGAGGAGACCTGGCCGCAGGATTCACCGGTGATCATGGCCGGATAATAATGTTCCTGGCAGACGATCTCACCGGCTCGGACCATCAATCGCTTCAGCAATAATTGCCAGTAGTGGCCGTCGACCTCATGGCGCATCTCGGCAATCATGGGCCGTAGATCGACGACGTGAATCTTTGGGGCGTAGCCGAAGGCCCAGCGCTTGCACAACGTCTGTGTGACCTCTTTGACGGCCCGCTCCTGGGGAGGACCGGCGAGGTTGAAGAATAAAAAGTCCATATCCACCCCTCGGCGCATCATCGTCCAGGCCGCCACCGCGGAATCAAAGCCCCCGGACATCAACGCCACCGCCCGACCCTCGACACCGCAGGGGAGGCCGGCGATGCCGGGAACTTCGTCGGCGAAGAAAAACGCCTTGTCCTCGCGGACCTCAATGCCCACGCGCACCTGATGGTCGTCGAGATCCACCGAACCGCCGGCCTCCACGAGCCGAGTGCCCAATGCGCGATCGACGTCCATGGAGTCAAAGGGGATTTTATCGCGATAGCCGGCCCTCTTCGTGCGCACAGCGAAGGTCTTTTGTGCCACGGCATCTCGAAATAGGGCCTCGCCGATCTCGACGACGTCGTCCAGCGTCTCCCAGTCATAGGCCCGGGTCCAACTGGCTGCCTGAATGCCGAAGACTCGGCTTGCCACCTCGACGGCGCGCTGATCTTCGGTCTCTACGTCCATCCGATACCAATGGTCACGGACGCGGGCCTCGATATCGGCGCGCTGAAAGGCGTCGCGCAGGTTCTGCACGAGTCTCCGATTGAATTTTTTGCGGATCCCCGCACTCTTCGTCGTCACCTCGCCGCAGAGCCGAAGCATCAGAGTTGATGTCGAAGGGCGTTTGAGCTTGTCGGGTTGCATGGGTACTCCTGGTCGTGCAGGGTCTGTCGGCGGCGGAGTTTTTCCGGTGGGCTGTACTACGTCAAGGCAGAAACGCCGCCAAGAATTGAATGACTTCAATCCTTTTGCTATTTCTTACATCCCGTCGACTCACGTCATCTACGGCAAAAATCATCATGTTTAGCCGGACCGCATTTTATACCCTGTGTTGCGTTGCCCTCATCTTTTCGCTCGCCTGCGGCGACGACGAGATGACGGAGTCGCCAAACGACGGCGACTGCCCCGAGGGCTGTCCCGGCGAGCTGGTGGCCAGCGATTATTGTCCGGCGTTTGCGGACTGCGAGGAAGTTCCGGACTGCGACGACATCGCCTACTGCGTCTCTCCCGAAGACCTCTTCGGAAATGACAATGACAATAATACTCAGGATCCGCCGGAGTCGGTGGACTGCGATGAGCCGATGAAATGTCCGGAGGGGACCGTCGAGGTCGCCTCCTGTCCGGAGGTCGCCACCTGCACCCGCCTGACGCTGTGCGACGCCGATCTAATCTGTCAGGAAGTGCCCCAGATGTGTGTCTTCGAGCCCCTTTGCCCGGAGGGCGACCGCTACGTCGATGGCTGCGACGACGAGGCCTGTTATCGCCATCGCCACTGCAGCGGTCCCGTCGATTGCCTTCACTGCGATGAGGAGCTCCCCGAGAGCTGTCCAGAGGGTACGATCGCCACCGATTGCGATCCCGACGATCAATATTGTCAGCGCGTCGAGACCTGTGAGCAGACCCTATATTGTCTGGCCACGTGTATCGACAATCCAATCTGTCTCGGCGGGACCAGCCAGGTCGACAGTTGTGACGATATAGAACAGGATTGTTTTTCCATTGACGGCTGCAGCGCGCCGCTGCACTGCGCTGCCCCGGAAGAAGAATGCGACGAAGAACCGCAGTGCTCGTCGGGGTATGAAGCGGTCGATCTCGAGGAGTGCCTCGACGACTACTTCACCTGCTCGGTGTCGACACAATGCGGCGCCGTCACGGCCTGCCTCCCCACCGATATGGACGATTAAACCGGCGCCGAAAATCGACGCCGGATAGCTCCGATTATTCCTGGCCGCCCTCTTCGACAAACGCCATTCGCATTCGCTGTCTCTTCAGCGCCAGTCGGTGGCTTTCCAGCAACTCTTCTTCGACTCGCTCCGTCTTTGAGACTTCCTCAAGTTCTTGCAATTCCTCGCGGGCTTCTTCCAGAATCGTTCGGGCCTGTTCGATGTCGATATCCTCGACGCCCTCACAGGCTTCGGTCAACACGGTGACCCGATCGTCGATGACCTCCGCATAGCCCTGATCGATGAGGAAAAAACGCTCGTCATTGCCCTTGCGAATCGTCAATTGCCCCACGTCGAGGGCCGCCAAAAGGGGGAGGTGGCCGGGGAGAATATCCATCTCTCCCTGCAATCCCGGGATGACCACGTCGTCGACGTAGTCGTGGTAGACCGCTTTTTCCGGCGTCACCACTTCCAGCTCAATTTTTTCGGCCATGATCTCGTCCTCAGTAAATGCTTCAGTCTCGCGGGCCTAAAAATGCAGACAGGCGATCAGTTCTGCTCGGCGAGTTTCTCCGCTTTCTCGCGGGCCTCATCGAGGGTGCCCACCAGATAAAATGCCTGCTCCGGAAGGTCGTCGACTTCGCCGTTTACCAGGGCCTGAAAGCCGGCGATGGTATCCTCCAATTTGACGTAGGTTCCGGGCATGCCCGTAAATTGCTCGGCGACGTGGAAGGGCTGTGACAAAAAGCGCTGAATTTTTCGCGCCCGGGCCACCGTCAATTTATCTTCGTCCGACAATTCGTCCATCCCCAAAATGGCGATGATATCCTGAAGCTCTTTGTAGCGCTGCAGGGTCTCCTGGACTTCACGGGCTACCTCATAATGCTCCTCGCCCACGATTTCCGGGGTCAGCACCTGGCTTGTCGAATCCAGGGGGTCGACGGCGGGATAAATACCCAGCGAGGCCAATTGACGCGACAACACGGTCGTGGCGTCGAGGTGAGCAAAGGTCGTCGCCGGAGCGGGGTCGGTGAGGTCATCGGCGGGCACGTAGATGGCCTGCACCGATGTAATCGAGCCCTTTTTGGTGGACGTAATCCGCTCCTGAAGTTCGCCCATCTCCGTCGACAGCGTCGGCTGATAGCCGACCGCCGAGGGGATCCGGCCCAGCAGCGCTGAGACCTCGGATCCGGCCTGGGTAAAGCGGAAGATATTGTCGATAAATAACAGCACGTCCTGACCCTGGGTGTCGCGAAAATCCTCGGCAATGGTCAGTGCCGACAGGGCCACTCGCGCACGGGCTCCGGGAGGCTCGTTCATCTGTCCGTAGACCAGGGCGGCCTTTGAGTTTTCCCAGTCGCCGTTGGCGCCGAGAACGCCGGATTCCATCATCTCGAAATAAAGGTCGTTACCCTCGCGGGTACGCTCGCCGACACCGGCGAAGACCGAGTAGCCGCCGTGCTCCATGGCGACGTTGTTGATCAGCTCCTGGATGAGCACCGTTTTACCGACACCGGCACCGCCGAAGAGCCCGACTTTTCCACCCTGGGAGTAGGGCGCAAGAAGGTCGACGACCTTGATGCCCGTCTCAAACATCTCCGTGACTCCGGCCTGTTCTTCAAAGCTCGGCGCGTCGCGGTGGATCGGAAGCTTATTCGAGGTCTCCAGATCGCGGATATTTTTGACGTTGGTCTTTGAGACTGTTTTGTCTTCCAGTTCGTGGACGTCCTCGCTGTCGCGCACTTTCAGGGTATAAGAGGTTTCGCTTTCATCTTTGAGGATTCCCCGCACGATGGAGCCGTCATTGAGCTCCATGACGGTCAATTCGTCGACGGGCTCGCCGATGACGTTCAAAATTCGGCCCAGGACCTCTTTTCCGACGGGCACGCTGATAGGCTCGCCCGTATTGCGGACTTCCATGCCCCGGACCAGACCGTCAGTAGTGTCCATCGAGATGGTGCGCACCACTCCCTGGCCGAGGTGTAAGGCGACCTCGAGGATCAGATTGTCCTCGTCATCGGAGATGCCCGGGTTGGTCATCGCCAATGCCGTTCTCAGATCGGGGACGGCGTCGGTGGGAAACGCAACGTCGACGACGGGACCCATAACCTGCTGGACGACGCCCGCTTCGGCCGCCTCCGTTCCCTCTTCTGTATTGACCGGTTCTGCCGCCATGGTTCGACTCCTCTTTTTGCTACAACGTGATGATTTGGCTGTATTTTTCGAAAGTTTTTAAAATTGCTCCCCGTTTGAGGGGAGCCTTAAAAGCGATGTGCGACTAGCCCTTGAGCGACTCGGCGCCGCTGACGATCTCGACGATCTCTTTGGTGATATAAGCCTGACGCGCTCGGTTATACTGCAATGTCAGATCTTCGATCATATCCGTGGCGTTATTTGTGGCGTTGTCCATCGCCGTCATCCGCGACGCCTGCTCGGTGGCCTCCGATTCCACGAGGGCCTGCATGACCTGGACCTCGACGTGGCTGGGCAACAGATTGTCGAGCAAAGTGTCGAGCTGTGGCTCGTAGATATACTCTCTCTCGCCGGATTCCTCTTCGACCGCTTTATGCCCCTCTTCGTCTTCCTCGGTAAATTCCAGAGCCATCGACAGCGGCAATAGCCGGTAGATGACCCATTCGTTGGCAATTGCCGAGATAAAGCGGTTGTAGCACAGATATACGGAGTCGTAGGACTCGTCGACGAATTGCTCGATGATAAATGCGGCGATTCGCTTGGCGTGCTTATACGAGACGTTGTCGATGACCTGGTCGTAATTTTTGACGACCTCGTAGTCCGACTTTTTATAGTGGTTGTAGGCTTTCTGGCCCACCGTGGCCAACTCCTGTATTTCACCGGCGATACGCTGTTCGTCGAGAAAGCGATCGAGGCCGCGAAATAAATTGGTGTTGAATCCGCCACATAATCCGCGGTTGCTGGCGACGGTGACCACCAGCGTTTTATGAGGGTCGTCGCGCCGATCTAAGAGGGGGTGGGCGTCCTCGTCGATGCGGCCGGCCATTCCCTCGATGAGCCGCTGCATCCGATAGGCGTAGGGACGCGCTTTTTCCATGCGCTCCTGGGCCTTACGCAATTTCGCCGCCGCTACCATTTTCATGGCCTTGGTGATCTTGCGCGTATTTTTGACCGACTCAATGCGGGTGCGAATGTCTTTTAGGTTTGGCATGGGGCTACTTTTCCCTGTCAGAGCCTATGAACCGGCGGTGAGACCGGCGCCACGTCGTCGTGGGCGACGATTATTCGGCGGCGGCCTCTTCGCTGTCGCGGGAGGCTTTGAAATTGGCCGTATATTCGTCGAGGATCGCGACGACCTCGGCGGTGACGTCGGACTGGGCGTCGGTGCGGGCTTTTTTGCCAAAACTGCCGTCGTCGGCGATCTTGTCCCAGATCGCTTCGTCCTTGCTCTCGACAAAGGCGTAGAGCTCAGCTTCGTAATCGGCGAGCTCCGAGACCTCCAACTCGCTCATAAAGCCGGCGTTGGCGGCGAGGATAAGCACTGCCTGTTCGGCGACGCCGAGCGGTTTGTATTGGTCCTGTTTGAGGATTTCGACCAATCGCTCACCCTTGGCCAGTTGAGCCTGGGTGGTCTCGTCGAGGTCGGAGGCAAATTGGCTAAACGCCTCCAGCTCGCGGTACTGGGCGAGGTCGACGCGCAGGGTTCCGGCCACGTTTTTCATGGCCTTAATCTGGGCATC
>SKQC01000143.1 GCA_007119175.1 Myxococcales bacterium
AAAAAGGAGCCGGCGCTTTTTCTTTCTACCCCTCAATCGCTCAGGGCAAAATAGTGATCTGCTGTGGATCGACGTCCTGCTCGGAGATGCCACATCCCTCCCAGGGAACGAGGGCAAATAAAGCGATAATAAAAATCACCAGCACAATCTCCGCCGGATTCTCCCTCCACCAATCCCAGTAAAGGCGCCTGTCCTGCGGTTTTGTCTGAATGTACTGCGGAGCGTTTTCTTCCATGGCTTCCCACGTCTTTATCGGGGTCCGACTCGTCAGAAACGGGGTTTACCATCCCGTTTTCGCCTTATCAACCGACAAGCTTGTCCTGGGTGTGCTCCGGCCCTTCGAACGACAGGACCAGCTCACACCAACTTGCCTTGCACGCCCGATAGTCAGGCTGGTCGGTGAAAATCCCGCGGGTTCATCTACTCTGTGTGGCCCTTTAAACTAAATCGTTTCCCGATTGAGGCATATCAGCAGCCTTGGCGACGACGGGGTTTTTCTGTATGACGTGCTCGAAAGTCTTTTACTTGCGGCCCCATCTCCGCCCGACGGCGGCGATGGCGATCATAAGAAATAGCCGACGACACAGCCCGACGCCGCGACCACAGATCTTTGATCTCCCGGGCTCCGAGATGCCGCGACGACGGCAGCCGTCGGCACAGCCACGACGAGGAAATTCATGGCACGATTGATGTCGAGCACCGAGCTTCACCAGCGAATCGAAAAAGGCGAGGACTTTGTCCTCATCGACGTCCTCGATCCCGAGGATTTTGAAAGGGAACATATCCCCAACGCACTCAATATGCCCCTCGCCGATCTGCGCGATCGGGCAATGAGCGATCTCAGTAAAAATCAGCGCATCGTCGTCTACGGAACCAATCACGACGATCCGGCTTCTAATGACGCCGCCGCCGTGCTCGAAGATCTGGGCTTTCGCAAAGTGGCCGACTTCGATGGCGGCCTCAACGCCTGGAAAAAAGCCGGTTTTTTGACGAAGGGCGACAAGCCGGAAACACTCGGTGAGATGGCCGAGCTATAATGAGTGCGCATACCGTCGCACATACTTCGTATCACCTGACTACTGCTGGTCTGGTCGGCGCCCTGTTGCTGGCCGCTGTCGGTTGTGGAGATGGTGATATTTCGACCTACGATGTGGAAGTCGAAGGCAGCGACGGCCCGCCGACGATACTGTCCGGTTCCGTCGGCGCGGATGAACCGGACCTCACGACCACTGCATGGATTACGCCCGGGATCCTATACGTCACCCTCGATGACGACGATGGCAGAGTGGAACTGACGGTGGTGACCTCGGAGTCGGAGACCGCTCCGGGCAGCTTCGAGGTCACCACCGGCCAGCATACCCTGCGCTACACCTTGCCGGACCAGACCGTCTACCAATCGATCGGCGGAACGATTGACCTCGTCAGTTGTCCCACTGGCCTCGATGATCGGGCCAGGGGCTCATTTACTGACGTCGAGGCGCAGAATGCCGAATCGGACGACATATTAACGCTGCACGGCAGCTTCGACATGGTATTATCCTCCATTCAGTACAATGGCGATGACGAGCCATTGGACTGCGAATAAGACCCCGCCGCCCCCCGGCGAACCTTAAGAGATCAATCCTCGACGATGATATCGGCGCGGTAGACCAGCACGTCGCGCTCGTCGGTCTCGAGGCTTGCTTCGTACTCCGATCCCGGAAATTCGACGTCGCCCTCCCAGAAGTCGGCCACTTCGTCGGCCATCTCCTCGCTGCGGTACAGCGCGACGTGGGCAATTGTATCCTCGCCCTCCTCGTCGTAGACTCGCTGAACTCGCATCAAGACGTGCATCGTCTCGTCCTGGACCTCGGAGGCCCGAAGATAAGAGCCGCCTTCGATTGCCTCTAACTCCTCGGCATCGACAATCTCTTCTTTGCCGTCCTCCAGGTGGCGCACCACCAGGCCGCCACCGTCGGTCTTGGCGACGATGACCACCTCTTTGGCGGGAACGCCCTTGAGGTTGACCTGGCCGCGCTTGTCCTCGTCGGCCGCCAGAAGATAAATTCGATGCGGAGCGATTCCACGCGACTCCAGCAGTTGTTGAAGCTGATCCCGCTCTTTTAATAGCCGCAGATACTTACGGGCGTCGCGAAGGTTGGTGGTGCGAAACGCAACCTCCCCCTCTTCGTCGACAATCTTGCTGTGGCGCTTTCCCTTCTCGATGGTCAGCCCATCGTACGACATCCGCTCTTTCTTGGAAGCCACGTCTATAATCCTTCGGTTATTTTTTTGGTTATCAGCCCTGATTATTCATGACACGCCTACTGCGGCTCATCAGCGCCAAAATCCCTTTATCTCGCTCCTTGACGATGCGCTGCATCGCCTGCGGGGCTCGATTTCGGGCTTGTAACGCTGATTTTGCCTTGTGACGGCGCCTCATAAATAATCCGGGCTTGGGACTCAAAATCGAGCTTCGACGCGTTATCATTAGCACAGCCCCGTGGGTTGTAAAGCAAAGGCTGACCGGTGACCTGCTTGCGCGACCACGTGTGCTGTGAGACCAGTACTCAACTCGAGCTGACGGCAATTTTTCAATGACCGACCTCCACACGATGATACGACACGGCTGGCCCGGATTACTGCTACTCCTACTGGTTGCCACGGGCTGCGCCCATGGCTTCGAGAAGGCGACCCAGGCCCTCGACGAAGGCGATCACAAACAGGCGGAGTCCATCGCCGCCGATGAATTAAACGAGGACCCGAATAGTCCGTGGGGCAATCTATTGATGGCCGAAGCCCTGGTGCAGCGCGACGAGCATCAAGAAGCCCGTAGCTATGCTCGCCGCGCCGATGAGAGTGAAGAATTTCCCCTGCGCGCCGCCCGGGTGCGCGGTGAAATCTATGCTGTATTGGGACGCCCGGTTGACGCTGCCGATGCTTATCAGCGAGCACGTAATATCGACCCGGATGCCGTCGACGACGAGAGCTTTGTAGACGTATTGGAGGCCGGCCTATCCTATGCCCGCGCTCGCAGCGCTCACGGCGATATCTGGCGCCTGACCCAATGGCTCGCCGAGGTCGATCCCGATCACCGTGAGGCCGATCCCTCGGAGATCGCCGTTCGCCGACGTGCACAAGCCGTGGAACTACGGCGGCAGGGAGAATATTTCGAAGCCGCCGAATTGCTCGAAGACGCCCTGGCCGACGAGGCGGAGCATTTGAGCGGAGAGGCTCTCGATCTGGGCGAGATCTACGCTCGCCTCGACATGGCTCAGGAGGCGACGCGAGCCTGGGGAATTTATCTGGATGTCGCCGCCGACGAAGAGGAATTGATTCAGCGCCACTTAGACGTGGCCAATCTTGCATCGCGCCACGATATGCACGGCGCTGCCGCCCGTACCCTGGAGGAGCTCCCGGCGCAGATCGATGACCCCTATCGCCGCGCTGAAATCCTTCTCGAATTGGCCCGCCACCAGATACGCGCCGAACAGGGTGCCGAGGGTCGGCGCACCGTATATGATTATGTCGATCTTTTGAGCGCCGACGCTCCCGAGGGCGAGGCCAATTATATCCCCTATCACAACGCCACGGAGCTCGCCTTCGAGCTCAACCAGACCCGGCTGGCCATCAACCTGCTCGAACGGGCAATCCACGAAGCAGAGCCGAGTCGGGTGGTGACGCAGGCCCTGGCCGATATTTACGCCCGCCGCGCCCAACTCGACAGCGTGGAGGAAACGCTGGACCTATATATCTCACGGGTCGACGATCCCGTGGAAGCGACGCTCTTCGCCGGTCAATGGGCCTCGGAGCGAAACAACCACGATCTTGCGCGGCGCTACTTCGAAGCGGCCACCGAGCTAGATGGGGCGCCGGCGCGGGCCTGGTACTCGCTGGCAGAATCCCTGGCGGAGCTAGAGGATTACGACGCCATGAGTCGCACCGTTCACGCCTATGTGGATCTCCGCCAGGAGAGCGACGCAGCTCTATCAGAAGCCGCCGAGTTATTCTTCGAACATCGGCTCTATGAAGAATCGGAGCGCTACTTCGAGCGCCTGCAACAGCGCCGGCCCGACGATCGCCATATGGCGCTACAATTTGCCGATTTATACCAGCAGTGGTCGCGTCCCAGCGACGCCGCCCAGGTGTGGAACGACTGGCTTTCCGCTCGTGGCGACCAACCCTCTGATATCGAGTGGGTAGCCCGGATCTCTCGTCGTGCAGGCGATCTGGGACGGGCCAGCGAGTACTACCTTCGTGCCGCCGAAGCCGGCAGCCATGAGGCGTGGCTGGAGGCGGCCGATATTTATCTGCGCCAGGACCGAACGGCGGCCATGGCCCGCGCATTGGAGTCCTATCTGGACGCCCACCCCGATAAGGCCCGCGGCCTCGAACGGGCAGCCACCCGATATAGACGCGCCGGGATGGACGCCCGTCACGTCGATACATTGATCGCCCTGGTAGAGCTCAAACCGGAGAGCTGGCAATTTCATGAGCGACTGGCCACGCTCCTCCTCGACCAGGGTCGGAGCACCGAGGCCTTCGACCACCTGCGTCGCTTCGTGGAGCGCTCCGATGATCCCGTTGAGGCCTTAGACCAGATAAGCTCCCCCATCGCCAGCAGTCATCCCCCGTCGTGGTTGCTCGATTTTTATCGCCTCTGGGAAGACGACGACTCTCTGGGTCCGGATATCGACCGCTTATTGGGCGATGCCTATTCTTCGTTGTCCGTAGCCCATGCGACCTCTGAGGCCACCGCTGAATACGCCCATCGCCGGGCACGAGAGCATTATCTGGCTTATCTAGAGGCCACCGAGGGCGAGCAAAAGGACTGGCGACGCCTGGCCAACCAGTGGCGCCAAAATAATATGTGGCGCCCGGCGGCCATTGCCTTTGAGCGCCACAGTGAAATGCGCGGGCGCTCCCAATTATATTCGCTGTCCTACGCTGAAACCCTGTTGCGTCTGGGCGAGGCCGATCGGGCTTCTGAACTTCTGGAGCGATATTTTCAAAATGAACAGCGCCGCCCGGCGGCGGCAAATCGCATCGCCAATCTTTTGCGCGACTTCCGGCTATACGATGAGGCCGAAGACTATGCCGCACAGCTATTTTTGTCCGGCGACGACGCCTCCATCAGTGAGGGATTTCATCTGCTTGCCGAGATCTATCAAGAGCGAGAGAATCTGGGCCGACTCGAGGACCTGGTCACCGAATATATGAACCGGGCCACCAACACCACCCGGGCGCGCCGGGCGGTCATCCAGGTGCTAAGTTCTGCCGGCCAGTGGGAGCTGGCCGCCGCACAACTCGGCGAATTTGAATTGTCGTCCATCTCCCAATTCGCCGTCGATATTGGCTTTCATCACTACCGAAGTGGCGCCCCGGACAGGGCATTTATGGCCTTTGAGGAGGCGGCTCACCAATCGCACCGACCGGAGCTTGCCTGGCAGGAAGCAGCGGAATTTTTAGAGGCCCGCGGCGAGTGGGAGATGGCCGGTGACGCCTACAATCGCGCCGTACAGGCCAATCCTGACGATCTGACAGTGCGCACCGCCCGCGGCGCCTTTTTGATTCGCCGCGGCGATATCGACGCCGGCTGGCGAGATTATGAATTCGGTCGCAATTCGTCATCTACCTTCCGCCCGTCGAGACGAGCTGCCTTTTTTAATGCCCTCACCGACGTCGGCGATTTTGAGCAGGCCGAACGGGTCAATGCCCATATCACCGAGGATGGCCTGACCTCGCCGGGCGAGATCCAAAAAACAGTAGGCACCTGGCAGTTGCGCAGCGCCGACCCGTCGACGGTCAACGCCGCTCTCGATCCGATTCGCGCGGGCACCTGGGGGCTGCACGAGACACTGACCTACTTCGACGCCGCCGGCCATCACGACATTACCGCCCGGCTCATTGAGGAGGAATTCGACGAGGGAGATCCGACCACTGCCGGAGTCCTGCTGCTAAATCGCTCAATGCCGATCTCTCGCCTCGTCGGCTGGGACCAGCAACGAAAATGGCTGCGTGCCGTCGTCGATCCACTGGCCCGAAGTGACACCCGCCTGATCGGTCCCGTCGGAGATCACCGGGCTCGATCCGGAGAGCTCGACGAGGCTCGGCTCTACCTTCAGGCTGCCGTCGATCACCGCGACGACGTCTACCAGCCACAGCTCGCTCACACTCTCTTATTGCTCGGCGATCACGATGAGGCCCTTCAGCGCTTCGAGTCGTCGTTTCTGGACGTCGAAGCCAGCCCGGAAAGCCTTGAGGCTACCCTTCTTCGCTTCGAATTGGCCGGCGACGCCGAAGGGGCGCGCCGGTTTCTCGCTCGCCTGGCCGATGAGCCGTCGCTCGTCGATTTCGTGCTCCCCTACAAGATCCACTACGAGTTGGAGCACCACGGCAATCCAGACCGCGCCATCGACGACGTGCTCTCCACACTGCGAGCCATGGACAAACTTCCATCGACGGCATTTCGAGAAGGTGCGGCGTCGCGGACCACCGAGGGACT
>SKQC01000311.1 GCA_007119175.1 Myxococcales bacterium
CCAACTGGCGTGCCGCTTCGGCGTCCCCGGTGTACAGTAGCCAGCGCAGGCCGGCGGGAAGTAGCTGTCGCGCCGCCACATCGCGTTCCACGAATAACGTGCAGCGTTCTTCAGCGATGGCCTGATCGTCGTCGCGATCAAGGGCGGTCAGGCATCCGACCTGGCGGGTTTCTGGAGCCGTCAGGCCGCTGCGTTCGACTAACTCCTCGGCATCGTCCAGCAATTTTGCTCGCATCTCGGCGTCGATGACCAGTCCGGCGGCCAGACGCAGCGATTCGGCGGCCAGCGCATATATGAAGGGTGAGAGCTCTCGGTCACCGATGGCGCCGCTGAGCTCTTGTGCTGTGTCGGGATTGCCTTGGACCGCGTCGAGCCAGGCGACAGTGATGTTCTCGATCGTCTGGTTGTCGATCTCGTCGGCCAGGCTGCGAGCGGCCTCAAATTCGTGTTGATGGGCCAGGGCGAAGGCCAGCTTCGCCGCCGCTTTCGGATGGCTGCTGGCGTGGGGCTCGAGTCGGCGGCGGGCTTCCGACGTCTCGCCGAGCAGCAGGTCGATTCGGGCTCGGGCGAGGTCGAAATAAGTCGATCGAGAATCGCTGCGCGGAGTTCTCGACAACTGACTACGCGCCTCCGGGAGGTCGCCTTTATCGAGTAGGTGATCGATGCGAGTGGCCGCCACTTGAGGGTGAAGGGGCGTCAACTCCACGGCTTGCTCCAGGAAGTCGCGCTCTTTTTCGTCATCTCCATGGCGGCCGGCGAATCGGGCCATCAAAATAAGAGCCTGTGCATGCTCAACCCGAGAGGCATGAGGGTGGTTGGGGTCGGAGATCTCTGCGAGCGCCGCCTGTGCATCCTCTATATCACCGCCGAGACGGGTGGCGAGAATGAGCGAGCCCACGTGTCCCGGCGAGTCGGCGTCTGCCTCGTCGAGCGGGGTCAGTGCCTCGATGGCGAGGTCGGTTTTGCCGAGTTTTTCGTAGATCTGGGCTCTCGCGAATCGCTCGGCGGGAGTCGCGCCGGAGAGTTTGTCGACAATCGACGAAAGCTGATCGGTAGAGCCCCCGGCTATCAGGGCATCGGCGACGGCGAGTCGCACGTACCCATCACGCAAATCCCTGGTGCGAATTGCTTCGGCCAGTTCCACAGCCTCGCCCACCTCTCCCATGGCGAGGCGGCGATAGATTTCCGCGCTGTCCAGAAGGTCCGAGACTCCCGTTTCGGGGGGCTCGTCGAGGTGAGCGCCCGGAAGCTCGAAGCGATATTCGAGGCGAGCCCGGACGTAGACTTCGAGCTCGTCGACTCGATTCCACTTTTGCTCCGTTCGCAATCCGGGGATAGCGTCGACCATGGAGCGCACGGGCCCGTCGGCAAACTCCCAGGGCAAGACCTGGTAATCGGAGAGCTCGCCGAGGTCTCGCAATGCGGCGAGGTGACTCGAATAGAGATCGGCAGCCACGGAGCGATCGACTCGTTCGAGATTGCCATCTAGATGAGCATGGGCCAGCGAGGCATAAATCAGCGACAGGCCGCCGCCGAGGACAAAAAGTGCTGTCAGCGTAGAGATAAAAAGGGCTTTGGCCGAAGAATTGCGGACATCTTCAATATGGGTATTCGCCCGGTCGCGAATAAATGTGGTCATGCGGCGCATCACCCGGCGTGGGCGTTGGCCGCGGATATCGGTTTCTACGGGAACCGGGTGGGTACTGGAGATCTTATCTCGGCGCGCTTCGATTGGTGCATCGTATTCGCCAGAAGTCGGATCGTCGCTAGAAGAGACGGGAGAGGAGTAGGCACCGGAAGCTTTGTCGTCGCCAGAAGCGACGGGAGAAGAATAGGCGCCGGAGGATTTGTCACCGCGAGAAGCGACGGGAGAAGAGTAGGCGCCGGAGGATTTGTCACCGCGAGAAGCGACGGGAGAAGAGTAGGCGCCGGAGGATTTGTCGCCGCGAGAAGCGACGGGAGAAGAGTAGGCGCCGGAGGATTTGTCGCCGCGAGAAGTGACAGGAGAGGAGTACGCACCGGAGGCTTTATCGCCGCCAGAGGAGACGGGAGAAGAATAGTCACCGGAAGCTTTGTCCGTCGGAGTACTGACGGGCGAGGAATATTCGCCCGACGTCATTTTGGACTCTGATTCCGAGGAGTGACGGGCGAGTGCATCCTCGGAGATTCGTTCGAGGCGTCGCGAGGAACGCTCGACGACGCCACCGCGGCTGGCCCCGCTTCCATCAAAGGGCAACAGGGGACGCAACGCATCGAGATCATCATCGGCAGGCGTCTCTGACTCGACCTCTTCGCCGGTCCCGCCGCGGTCTGCATCTTCATTGAGAATCAGATTTGTCTTCTCGTCGTCGAAATTTGCTTCGACGTCATCGTCGTCGTCCGTTTCTCCGTCGAGGTCGAGCTTATGTGTCGGCTCCCTTACGAAGTCGGGTTCTCCCTGAATCTCGTCCACAAGAGGATCGGTGACCTCGTCGTGCTCGTGAATCAGCGGGTCTGTGCTCTCGTCGCGTTGACCTATCAGAGGGTCGGTGACCTCGTCGGTATTGTCGAAGCGAGGATTGGTCAGTTCCTGGCTGGCGCGCACAGAAAAACAGGGTAGCTGTGGACGACCGTCGCCTTCAAATAGGTGGGAGCGCCACTGGGAGAGGAGATTTTCGGATACTTCGGCGGCGGCAGCGCGTCGCAACTCGCCGTCCGCCAGATCGGTATTCCCCAGGGTCGAATGGGCCAGGGCGCGCAGAAGTCGGACGCTGCCGTCGAGTCCGTGGTCGTCATCGAGATTGTTTAGTTTTTCCAGGCCACTTCGGGCCCTTCCGGCGTCGATGAGCTGGCGCGCCAATTCGACGGTGGCCGGTATGCTGTTGCTCTCGGCAATTAGCTCTCGCAACAAACGATGGGCCTCCTCGTGGCGCTGCTCTCCTTCGAAACGTCGAGCGGCGACGATGAGACGGTCTTCCGTCTCGGGAAGTTCTTTTAGAAGACGAGCGAGTTCGGAGGGTTTCATAGGCCTTAAACTGACTTGTTGCTCCGTGCCAGGGATCAGGACCTCAAACCATAGCACAGCCTCAAAAATGGTCCATAGAGCTGGATCACACCGCATATAGCTGGAACCTCGGGGATGACGGCAAAAAATTGCGATTTTTGAGGGGACCGGTATGGTCGGTGGATGAGGAATCGGTCAGCAGTCGATTCCCATAACTGAGACTTGGAAGACACGGAGGTCGACCATGGATGGGCACAGGTGGAGCGCGACGATGATGATGGCATTGGTCTCGGTCGGGCTGGGAGCCTGCGGAGCCGACGTCGAGCCCTTCGGTGATGGCGAGCTCGCATTGCAATGGGAGGTGGCGCCGATGGGCTGTGATGCCGCCGGGGTTGAAGACGTCGCGGTGACGCTGACCAACGAGATGCGGACGATTCACGAGCGCTTTCAATGCGACCGGCAGGCGGTGGTCATCGACTCCATCAATCCCGGTACTTATGACCTGGTTCTCGAGGGGAGAGACGAGTCAAACCAGGCGACCTTTCGGGGCGCTGTCGACGGTTTGCTGATTCGCCCCGATGTCCAGACCGAGCCCGGCACCGTCGATCTCGTCGCCGTCGCCAGTAGTGCTGTAGTCCAGTGGTGGTTTGAAGACAGCCTCGTCTGCAATGCAAATCGCGTCGGTGACGTAGAGATCACAGTCTATGATTCGGCCCATCACGAGGTACATCGCTCCACGGCAGACTGCGAAAAAGCAGAGGCGAAGATAGACGGCCTTCACTCGGGGCTCCATTTGTTTCGCGTCCGCGCCTTCGAAGCCGGCCAGGCCTATCAGGGCGTCCGTGAAGTCGAATTAACGCGGGGTCAACAAGTCGAGGTAGAGATTGCCGTCGGTAATGTCGACGCCCAATAACCGCAGTAGCCGAACTGCGCGTTGCCAGATATGGCGGTCTGTGGTTCTCTTTTTGGCGAGTCTTCGGAGCGCATCGCAGGAGAGTATGAGATGAAGCAAATTGGGAAGATCAGCGGAAAGGGTTTGGCGCTATTCCTCATTGTGGCGGCGTTTTGGTGGCCCGTATCAGCCACGGCGGTGGAGGATGCGGACGTGGCTGTATTGCTCACCGAGGTCGTCGAGGCCGGTGTCGACGACGGGGACCAGCAGATCGCTTTTTGGTGGAGTCAGGCTGACGAGCCACAGTGGACGGTCTCCGACGATGTCGTCTTTGCGGCACTGCGCAACGCCGGGGTGGAGCCCGTAGTACCCGAGAGTGTCGATATCAGCCGCATCTATCGTCGCCCCGGATTGTCTACCGAAAACGCCGCTCAACTCGGCAGATTACTCGACGCCGACCGCGTTCTCGTCGGTGAAGTCCAATATACAGTCCTCGGACCGGTGGCGCCGCTCGGCTATACCGGTGTAGAGGCCCGGGCGGTGGTCGAACTCGTCCCGGCCGGAGACTCCGAGGGCGTGTCCCTGGAGCGATTTACGGTGACCAGGAAAGTCTTCGGCGACTCGGCTGCCGAACTCCTCGACGAGGCTCGCCAGGTAGCCGGTACTGCGCTCGGCGAGGTCATGGGCCAGAGTATGAGGCGCGCCGGCGGCGAGGTGGGCAGCCGCAACGGCGATTCCCTGCTTGCCCTTCGCAACGTGGAGAGGGCCGAAAACCTCGAAAAGGTTCGGGAGCGACTATTGTCGATCGACGATGTCGAACGCGTGGTTGAGCGCTGGGCCAGCGAAGGACTGATTGCGCTGGATATAAAGACCACCGGCGGGGACTCCGGAGTTGTGGAGTACGCCTTTCGGGTGCTGGAAAACCACGAGTTTGAAGGTTTTGATCTGATGCTCAACGAACGCCCGACCGTCGACGGGGTCACCGAGTTCTGGCTGACACCGCGGCAAACCGGGTTTTGAGCCCAGATCGGCGGCCTCGTCTTATGCAATGAGGAAGTTGGTAGATGATGGATGAGATGGATGAGTCTACGGTGGAATCGGAAGCAGAACAGACGTCTGAAGGGGAGAGCGAAGCGGCACAGCTATCGGCCGCTGTGCAGTGGCATCGCTACGGGCGCTATCCCTATCTTCTGGCGAAATTACTCTTCTTTATTCTCATCGTGGGCGGTGTGATCTGGGTGCTCAATACGCTGAGCGCCGTGGTCTTTCCCGTCTTCATGAGTATCCTGCTCGCCTATGTGCTCAACCCCGCCGTGGGCACCCTGGAGGCCCGTGGAGTGCCCCGTACGGCGGGGATTCTGACATTGATGCTCGCTGTGATCACCTTCGTCGTCATCTTCTCCTGGTTTTTATATCCGACGATGGCCACTCAGGTCGAAAAGATCGCCGAGCGGGCCCCACAGGCATGGGAAGTCCTGGACGAACGGGCAATCCCCTGGGTTGCTGAGACCTTTGATATCGAAATGCCTCAGACCTGGGCGGAGATCGCCGAAGATTACGGAGAAGAACTCCGAGATGCGCTTCCCGTCGTCACAGAGCGAATTGGCGAGTGGACCGGCGAGGTCGTCAGTAGAACTCAGATCGTCTTGCTGAGTCTGTTCAATCTGGTGATGATCCCGATTTTCACCTTTTATTTTCTCCGCGATTTTGAGCGCGGAAAGCGGCGCCTCGAGAAGTTTGTTCCCCAGTGGCGCCGCGAGGCTATCTACGATCGATTCAAGAAAATGGATCACGCCGTGGGACAGTGGTTTCGCGGTCAGATCGAGGTATCGCTGATCCTGGCGGTGCTCTATGCCATCGGTCTCGGTTTCGTCTATTGGGTGACCGGTCATGACACCCAATCGGGAGTGGTGATCGGGCTGCTCACCGGATTTTTAAACGTCATTCCCTATCTGGGATTCGCCATTGGGTCGGTTCTGGCGTTTCTGGTGGTGCTCATCGATTGGGCGGGATGGGGAGGAGTCATTGGCGTCGCCCTGGCATTTACGATCATCCAATTGGCCGAGAGCTATTATATCACTCCCAGAGTCATGGGAGAGAAGTTGGGACTGAAGCCGGTGACTGTGATCATCGTTCTGCTCGTGGGCGGACACGCCGCCGGGCTGCTCGGCGTTTTATTGGCCATCCCCGTGGCAGCGGGAATCAAGGTGCTGTTTCCCGATATCGCGAAGTGGTATCGCACGTCGGCGATGTATACCGGAGAACCTGTGCGACCTGCCGTCGGAGGGAGGTTGGTTCGCGTCGAGGACTCCGGTTTGCCCGGTGTCGCGGTTCGGCCATCGGGAGCAGCGGAGGGCGTCGTAAATGGTTCAGAAGAGCCGCTGGAATCATCGGGGTCAGACGAGAAGTCGCGCGGAGAACCGGGGGCAAACGAGGTGAAAGGAGAACAGCCGTCCCCACAGGCGGGCGAATCCGGCGAAGAATCCAGCGAAGAATCCAGCGAAGAATCCAGCGAAGAATCCAGCGAAGAATCCAGCGAAGAATCCAGCGAAGAATCCAGCGAAGAATCCAGCGAAGAATCCAGCGAAGAATCCAG
>SKQC01000163.1 GCA_007119175.1 Myxococcales bacterium
AAAACTCTCAATCTCGGGCTCAATGGCCGTCAGACTGGCGCCCAAAATACCGCCGAGGCTCATGCCCATATATAAGATCTCATCGCCCAACCACAATCCGGTCTCCGAGAGTACGGCGTCGCCCAATTCATCGCCGCGAATCACCCGTACGGCCTGATTGAGGTCCAACAGCGCCTGGGCAAAATGGTCCCCGGTCCCCGGGATATTATCCATATCGATAAATACCATCCCGCTATTTATCGGGTAGTTGAGTAGCTCATCGTATTGGGTCCCCGCCAAAAACGGCGCCAGTTGCGTCACCTCGATCTCGCGAACCTCCGCCATTGAGCCATCGCTGAATCGGCAGATGCCCTCGTCATCGCAGCTCGCCCCCTCCTCACAAAAGGTATCCTCCACGCACACCGCGCGGTCGCCGTGATAGGGAAAATCGAAGGCAAATGCCGCATATCCCGCCGACGCCAGATCTCCGGCGATTAGATAGAGCAACTCTCGGCTGGTCTTGAGCCCATGGCCGAATAATACCACGGGAATCGGCTCGTCGACGGCCACGTCTTCCGGAAGGGTGAGGACGAAATTCGCCTCCCCTTGTTCCGGCTCACCATCTTCGCGCCAGGCCCGAGTCGTTGGATCGAGATAGTCCTGAATCTTCATCGTCCCCCGGATTACAGTCTCCACGTCATTGAGTAAAAATAATCCGGCCAGACCCGACGGGACCGTCGTCTCGATATCGACGACCTCCGTGGTGAAATCACTGTCGTATAATTCGGCGCGGCGCTCCAGAAGTCTGCTCGCCGACGCCGCGGTGCGAAATGGTACGGCCGCCGCTACCTGGTGGCGATCTAAGCCCTCGCTCTGCTCCAGTTGACCTAATAACTCATCGATATCTCGACGCCGCGGCTCCAGTCGCTGCGCCTGTTCATCGTCTATTGTGCCGAGCTGGGAGACACCGTCGTCGTCGATCAGGGGAGCATCGAGGGTCATCATCGCCCCCAGAGGCTGGGCGCGATGTCCACGACCGGCGCCACTTTCGAGCGCCTCCGTGGCCAGATAGGCATAGATCGTCTCCGGCTCCAGCGTCAGCTCCGGGCGCATCCATATCGTCTGCTCATCGTCTAATCGCCCCCGCTCCACACTGTCGACTTCACTCCACTGACCGTCCTCATGGCGCTCGAAGAGCCGAAAGGCCTCCGGCGATGGATCGCTGCTAAAATCATGGGTGCTGTCGAGTGTAATTGCCCCGGACATCGAAAATCCGTCCAACTTCTCGAGCGCCTCTCGGATCTCCTGTTCTTCCGCACTGAGGTCGTCGTCGACGGGAAACTCGATGCCATCGCCCTCTGGATCGAGCAGCAGGTCGTTGGGAAGCGGCACCTCACCCGCTGCAGCATCGAAGCGCACGGCGGGCTCTGAGGTGGTCGTAAACTCAAAGAGTGCCGCCAGCTCCTCACGCTCGATGCCGCGCCCCTCCATGATCTCGAAGGCCAGCGACAGATCGTCTTGAATCTGCGCCAGATCGTCGGCCAACTCGCGGCGCTCCTCCGGTGTATCGCCGGGCACCGCGTTCGGGTGATCGCTCAGCGAGTTGGGCGAGCGCACCAGATAAAACGGCGCGTCTGCGATCACGGACTCGCTCTCCTCGCCGACCAGACCGTATTGATAGCCCCGGACACCGACCACATAGCGCTGCCCGGCGACCAGCTCCTCGCGCGGCTCCAACACGATCTCGGAGCGCTCATCGTCGTAGTGAGCGTCGACAATCACCGTCTCGTCGCCCTCGACGCGGACCATCATGATCCCCCGGCCCAGCGAATTTTCATTGATCGCCCCACTGACGGGAATCCGAATCGGCGTCGACAGTGGATAACCGTCCAATGTGTTCAAAAACCGCGAAAAGGCCTGCTCGGCAGGTGGGTCGTCGTCATCGACGGGAATCTCGAGAAGCCCCGTCTCGTCGTCGCGCACCAGATTCGTCGGCGTCGGAATATCTCCGGTGACCGGATTCCATAAAACCCGCAACCGGTCGCCCGGCGGCCCCGACGTATCCGCGTCGGAGACCGAATCACATCCGAGCATCACGCCCCATCCCGCCACCATTAGCGCAACAACTATGATTTGAGTCATTTGACGCATCGGCATCCACTCTTTTTTGCAGTTCCGGTCAGTCCGGCAAGAGTAGCGCCTCGAATGGCGGTGCTCAACCGAATGGCCATTGTCGGGTGTCATCTTTGTGTATTCTTTGCGTTCTTTGCGGTTCCCAGCCGTTCCAAGCGTTGGTCAGGCAGCCCATCTTGCGTTCTCCCATCCCGCTCGCTACATTCGCACGTCCCGTTGGCCCCCCTATTTTTTCGTTCCTTCGGAGTAAGGCAAAATGGCCAGGTTGTGGAAGAAACCGGAAAATCTGTCGTCATGGCGAAAGATCTCAGTCGGCATGTGGAAACGCCCCGCCGATCCCACCATCTACGGCTATGAAACGGTCGACGTCGAAGATCTGGTGGCTTTTCTCGATGAGGTCTCCGAAGCCTGCGGTGAGAAAGTGACGATGACGGCGTATATGTCGAAGATCATCTCCGATATCATGACCGAATACCCCAAGCTCAACAGCATCGTCGTCGGCAATCAGGTCCTGCAACGCGAGAGTATCGACGCCTTTTGTCAGGTCGCCGTGGCCAACGATTCCGGCGGATCCGCAGATTTGAGCGGCACCAAGCTTCGAAATTCCGACACCATGACCCTTCCCGAAATTGCCGCCAAGCTCCACCGGCGCGCCGATCGAATTCGAAAGGGTCAGGACGAGGAAATCGAGCAGACCAAATCAATGCTCGACAAGATCCCACCACTGCTTCTTCCGAAGCTGATGCGCGTGGTCGACCTTCTGACGTATGTGGTTCCCTTCGACCTGGGCAAAATCGGCATCCGCGACGATCCCTTTGGAAGCTTTATGGTCACCAACTGCGCCCCATTCGATATCCGAATGGGATTTGCACCGCTGGTTCCCTTTGCCCGCACGCCGATTGTGGTCCTCATCGGCATCGTCGAAGATCACGTCTTCGTCGAAAACGGCGAACCGGTGGTCAAAAAAGGCTCGCAGATGTCATTTACCGCCGATCATCGCTGCTTCGACGGCCTCCAGATCGGTCAGTTAGTCCGCAATATTCGCGCCCGGCTCGAAGATCCCTACCGCTACTATCCTGACCCCTCGAGCTACGCCCCGGACGCCGATCCGAGCATCGATGAGGAACCGGGCCCGGACGCGCCTCCACCGGAAGCCTCATCGTCGTCAAAACCGGTTGGCTCGTAGACAGGGCATAAAATTGGTGGACCCCACTGTTCTCCAGAGTCCGAGCACCACGATATGAATCCTGCCCGGACGACATCACTTATGCAGCCCATCTCCACATCTCGCTGGCTATTGTCGACGGCGGCGCTTATCGCCGCAATCTTCGCCGTCGCCTGCTCCTCTGGCGACGACGTGGAAAACCAGAATAACGACAATTCGATCGTCGACGCCGACGCCGGTGACGTGGAGGAAAATCAAAACAACCAGACGCCGTTTTGCGATCCCGGCGCCACGCGCTGCGACGGCCCCGACAATATCGAGACCTGCGCCGACGACGGTTTGAGCTGGGAGCCCGAGGCATGCTCGCCGGGCGAGCGCTGCGATCAACAATCACAGCTCTGCACCGACGAGGTCTGCACCGCCGGCGAATTCGACGGCTGCACCGACGACGGCAACCACCGCCACTGCAACGCCACTGGCACCGGCTTCGTCGAGGGCTCATGTCCCGGCGGCGACACATGCACCGACGGGGGCTGTCCGAACGCCGAATGCGAGCCGGGAGTGGTGCGCTGTGCGGCGCCAACGGAGCTGGAGACATGCAGCGAGGCCGGCACCTACGCCACCTCATCGACCTGCCCTACCGGCACGGAATGCGTCGACGCCCAATGCGAAGATCTCTGCGAAATCTCAAAAAAGGTCTCCAGCTATATCGGCTGCGAATACTGGTCGATCGATCTCGACAACTACCAGGAGGCGCTGTCTCAGCCCCACGCGATTATCGTCACCAATTACAACGACGAGCTTGTCGCCGACATCGAACTCTTTGAGGGATTTACGGACCGCCGCATCCTCGACGCCATCGACGGACAACCGCTGGATACCACCATTCCCCCCGGCGAGGCGCGGATCTTTCAGCTCCCCACCGGCTACAACCACTCCGGCACCCGCACTTTTCAGGACCGGGCGATCCGCATCACCAGCTCCATCCCCGTCATCGCCCATCAATTCAATCCCCTCAATAACGTCGACGTCTTCTCCAACGACGGCTCGCTGCTATTGCCGACCAACTCCGTGGGCAATGAGTACTGGGGACTGAGCTGGAATCACCGCGGCGGCAGCGCCACCCTTCGCGGCTATATGACAATGGTGAACTCATCGAATATTCCCAATACAGTGACCGTGCGACCCTCAGCAGAGGTCGTCGGCGGACCGGAGATCGACGCCATCGCCGCCGGCGAAGAGCGCAGCTTTGAGCTCCAACCGGGGGAGTCGCTGAATCTGGTGGCCTCCGGCGCCGAACTCAGCGATGCTCAGGCCGAGGGCTGTCTGGCCGACCCGGAGGGCAACCCCACCAATATCTCGCCCTGCCCCGACCTGACCGGGACTCATATCATCGCCGAGGAGCCGATCACCGTCTTCGGAGGACATCAATGCGCCAACGTCGTACTCGGCGTCGATCGCTGTGATCATATCGAATCGATTATGTTGCCCGTCGATGCCTGGGGCACCGGATATGTGGGCACCAAATTCAGCCCCCGCGCCGAAGGATCGCTTATTGAGCCCGACCTGTGGCGAGTCATCGCCGCCGAGGATAATACCCGCATTCAGACCGATCCCCCCATCGAGGGAGTCCACGACACCTTCCTGGATGCCGGCGAGTGGAAGCAATTCGCCGTGCGCCACGATTTCGAATTGGCCGCCGACAAACCGATTCAGGCTGCCCAATATATGGTGGGCGCCAACTGGCTGGGCATCCCCCGTGAATGCCACGGCGGTGGAAGCGGCAACAATCCCACCGGTATCGGCGATCCGGCGATGGCCGTCGCCGTGCCCGTCGATCAATTCCGGGATAATTATATCATCCACACCCCCGAGGATTACGAGCGAGACTACGTCAACGTCATCGTCCGCGCCGGCCGCGACGTCGAACTAAACGGGGAGACCATTCCCGCCTCCGAGTGGGAGGTCGTCGGCGAAATGAACCGCTTCGAGGTGGCCACCATCGCCGTCGAAGCCGGCTTTCACACCCTGAGCGCCGACGAGCCCTTTGGCGTCGTCGGTTACGGCTACGACTGCCGCGTCTCCTACGCCTACCCCGGCGGCCTCGATCTCGAACCGGTGGATACCTCACCGTTTTAAGCCCTCCTGGCAGCCCACGGGGTCATCGAACCAGTGGAGTCACATGAAGAGTCCGCTCCCCTCGCGAGGGGAGGAGGTCATCGAACCAGAGGAGTCACATGAAGAGTCCGCTCCCCTCGCGAGGGGAGCTGGCGAGAGAGCGGAGCGAACGAGCCTGTGGGGTTGAGCGAAAACCCCGAAGAACCGGCGACTGACTCCAAATTTGATGACGTCGACCCAACGGGACTTAGCTTTGTTTTCATAGCTAACCGTCCTCTTGGGGGGGATTCATGGTCCGCAGTACGCTCTTGTATCTCATCGGGCTGGTATGTGCCGCCTGCGTTGCCGCTGTGCTCGCCGGCTGCGTCGCCAGCCCCGATCGAAACGCCGACGACCAACGCGAGCGTTGTGACGACTGCGTTCAGCCAAAACTGGTGCGCGCCGACCTGGTCGAGCATTTGCAGCGCGAACAGGAGCGAATCCTGGCGCGAGACGACTATAAAAATAACATTCCGCCGCCGGTCTCTGACGTCATCTCCGCCGGGGAACCACGCGAGCTGTGGCGCGACGGTCCGGATATCGTCGACGACGACGGCCAGGATTACGACGGCGAGCTCAACTGGCACCATATCGCCTTCGACGAGGTCTCCACCGAGGGCGTCGACCACAACTCGCTCCGCGGCCGCGACGCCACCGGCGCCCATTGCTATTTTGCCCACCAGCCCAATCGCTACACGGCGATCTTTTCACTGGTCGTTCTCCATCACCGAGACCGGGGCGACGTCTTTTATCAGGGCGGCCCCTACCTCCGGATCAACCGCATCGACACCGTGCCGCTGACCGACCGGCAGCGCAGCCCGATTCGCGTCAGCGACGACCACATCTGGTGCGCCTTTCGCAGTGACCGAAACAATATGGGCGCCCTGGTGATCCCCATCGAATTCACGACCGGCTCCGCAGGTTCCGACCGCCCCAAATACGCCCTATTTACGGTGGTCACCGGTGGCGAGCGCCGTCCCACCGGGGAGAGCATGGTTATCGAACGCCCGGTTCGCTCGCGATCCCGGGAGACCGTCGAGGAGCGGGTGCCCGTAAAAAAATACCCCGATCCGCGAACGGAATTCATCGATGTATTCCACTCCCCCCATGATGCCCTCAAAGCTGCCGAGGAGGTCATTCCCCCGGGCCGATTTCGCCTGCGGCCAGCCTTTGTCTATCCCGCCATGACCTATAAATCGCATCTCGATACCGACGCTGAGGAATTTTGTCCGGCCCGCGTCCAGTGCGTCGAGGAGCGAGAGCATTTTGACGCCGATATCCTGCCTCCGCCGCCGACACTGGAAGAGCCGCCGGAGCAGGCCGACGACGACGAGTAAGCGTTCAGCGGGGTGACGAAGTCATGCACTGAGGCGCCCGGAAGAGTTCGGGCTGGCAGCCCGAAATGCGGCCAGGCTGGCCTCGGGCCCCGGGGGCCTGATCGCTTACGACGACGAATAAACTTTACTTTTTACCAGTTTCCCCGGGAAGATGGCCTCCCCGTCAACGATGGCAGGGGCGCAAATTTTCGAATCGCTATTTAGTTTCCATCGGGAAACGATTTAGGACGGTCTTCCCATGCCCGAGCTCGACTTTTCGACTCATCTCGACAATGCCCGCACCCTGCGCTCCCAGGGCGTCCGCGGCCGCTACGCGCCGAGCCCCACGGGCTCGCTACACCTCGGGAATCTGAGCAGTGCCCTTTATGCCTGGCTGCAGGTCCGTCTCGCCGACGGAGTGCTGGTCATGCGCATGGAAGACCTCGATGAGCGGCGAGCCAAAGAAGGCAGTGCCGAAGAGATCCTCGACGATCTTCGCTGGCTCGGCCTCGACTGGGATGAAGGTCCCGAAATCGGCGGCCCGGCCGGCCCCTACACCCAGTCACAGCGAGGGACCTTATATCGGCAGGCCCTCGAGATTCTGCGCGACCAGGAGCTTATCTTTCGCTGCTTCTGCTCGCGCAAAGACGTCCGCGAAGCCGCCAGCGCCCCCCATGGCTCGGGCGGCGGCGTCATCTACCCGGGCACCTGCCGCAATTTAGATCCCGACGAGCAAGTCGAGCATCAGGCTCGGCATCCAGATCGCAAGCCAGCCCTCCGCGTCATCGCCCCCGACAAAGACATCTCCCTTCGCGACCGTATCGCCGGCCCCTACTCTGAGAATATCGCCGGCGACGTCGGCGACTTCGTCGTGCGCCGCTCCGACCAGGTCTTCGCCTATCAAATGGCCGTCGTCGTCGATGACGCCCTGATGGGCATCACCGATGTGGTGCGCGGCGCCGATTTGCTTCCCTCCACGCCGCGCCAGATCGCCCTATACGAGCTCTTCGGTGCGGAAGTGCCGCGCTTCTGGCATGCCCCGATGGTGGTCGACGACGACGGCGAGCCCCTGTCCAAACGAGACGGCTCCAGGTCTCTTCGCGAATTGCGCGACGCCGGCTGGGACGCCCCACGCGTCATCGGCCACCTCGCCGCCTCACTGGGCTGGGTCGACGAGGGCGCGCGCCTGTCCGCCGACGAGCTCGCTGCGGAGCTCGACGAAAAAGATCTCACCGACCCCAATCCCACCCATATCCCTGTCGAAGCCTCGACGGTCGCGTAAGTTTGGCGATGGCGGGACCAGATTTGCGCTCAAGTCGCACGCCGGGCAAACGCCGCCTTGTTCTCTCAGCCCACGCTCCTACATTGGGGCCCACAGGGCCACGAATATTACTTCCCGACGGAGTTCCATATGCGCAGCATCAACCCCACCACCGGCGAGCTCATCAGCGAAACCCCGCAGCACGACCAGGCGGCCATCGACGCCAGAATCAACGCCGCGCTGACGGCGTTTCCCGACTGGCGCGACCGTTCATTTGTCGAACGCGGCCAGTGTTTTGAGACCCTGGCCGGCCTGCTGAATGAGCGCCGCGACGACTACGCCGCGCTGATGACCGAGGAGATGGGAAAACCGATCGTCCAGGCCCGCAGCGAGGTCGAAAAATGCGCCTGGGTCTGCGAGTATTTTGCCGCTCATGCCGCCGTCTTTTTAGAGCCCCACTCCATCGACACCGACGCCACGAGTTCCCGGGTCGTCTACGAGCCGCTGGGGCCGATTCTGGCCATCATGCCCTGGAATTTCCCGTTCTGGCAGGTCTTTCGCTTTGCCGCCCCGACGTTGATGGCCGGTAATGTGGCCCTTTTAAAACACGCACCGAACGTGCCGAAATGCTCGGCAGCGATCACGGCACTTTTTGATGAGGCGGGCTTTCCGGTGGGCGTCTTCAACGATCTTTTTATCGACGTGGAGGCCACCGGCGAGTTGATTGGCCGCGACGCCATCCGCGGAGTATCGCTGACCGGATCGGTGAAGGCGGGACGAGCCGTAGCGGCGGCGGCCGGCGAGGCCATCAAACCGTGCGTCCTCGAATTGGGCGGATCCGACCCCTTCGTGGTCCTCCGCGATTGCGATCTGGATTGGACGATACAGCGCGGAACCTATGCCCGGATGATGAATAACGGACAATCCTGCATCGCCGCCAAACGCTTTATTGTCGAAGACGAGCTCTATGAGGAATTTCTCGACCGCTTTACAGCGTCTATCGAGGCCCTGACCGTCGGCGATCCCGATGACGACGACACCGATATCGGCCCACTGGCCCGGGCCGACCTGCGCGATAATCTGCACCGGCAGGTCACCGAGTCGATCGACGCCGGCGCCACCTGCCTGGTGGGCGGCTCACCGGTGGAGGGCGACGGCTTCTTCTACGAGCCGACCCTGCTAAGTGATGTCACCCCGGGAATGGCTGCCTTTGATGAAGAGACCTTCGGCCCCGTCGCCGCCGTCATCCGCGCCGACGACGTCGATCACGCCATCGAGATGGCCAACCGCACCCGCTTCGGACTCGGCGCCAGCATCTGGACCGACGCTGAACGGGGAAAAGAATTAGCCCGCCGTTTTAAGGCGGGCTCGGTCTTCGTCAATGAATTGGTCAAAAGCGACCCGCGGCTGCCATTCGGCGGAATCAAAGACTCCGGCCTGGGCCGTGAGCTCTCCGCCGATGGCATCCGCGAATTCGTAAACGTCAAGACCGTCTACGTGCGCTGACGTAGCAGGGCGTTATTCGTTGGCTTCGCAGTCTCCGTCCCAGTCGCCATCGCACATGCCCTCGGAGTCGTCGTAGCCGGCGCCGGCGCAGGTCTCTGCGGCTCCCTGACACTCGCCATTAAAGCAAACCGACATCGTGCCTCCCACCGGATTGCCGTCGCCGCAGATGCAGGTAAACGTCGGACAATCTTCGGAGCCATCGCAGGACTCACCGGCCGGATCGGCATCCTCACATTGCCCCGTAAAATCGTAGCCATAGGTATAATCGTCGGAACAACCGGTGGCGAATATCAACAATCCAACTACGGCGATCAAAACACTGATTTTCTTCATCTAAATCACTCCCGAAAAATTCGCTGTTAATTTAACCCGGAAGCGACACTATCGCCGAAATAAAATCCTGGCAAATCTTTTTTTATCGCCAGGTGTATCCCAGCCCCCTCATTGCTGCTCGCCGTGCTCGACACGCAGCCGGACCAGCAGGTCGTGGAGCTCCGGCTTGCCCCGTGGCTCCTCCGGCAGATCACTGCTCATCCGCGCATCGTCGAGCAGTCTCACCAGGCGCCGGTACTCGCGACCGTAAAACTCCAGATCCAGATCCTCGAGCAGCGTATCCTCTGAGCCGTGCAACTTCAGGGTGATCAGATCGCTCAGATAGGGCAGCCGGTAGTAGTGGTTGAGGCGCATGATATTCGACTCCACCTCGCCGGTCTTCATCAGGTGAAGACCGGTCAGAAGGACCCGAAATACATATAATAGCGGTTTTAAGCGGCGCTGTTTTTCAAAGGACTTCCAGATCTTCTGGGCATAACCGCGAAAGGCGTGGCCGTGATTTTTGGTAATGCAGCCCCTGGCGATCTCACGCAACTCGTCGAAATACGGGGTGCGATAGGGGACGATGGGCGAAAAGATCTGCTCCAGCACATTGCCGTTGCGCTTGAGCAATAGCTCGAAATATTTTTTGATATCGTGGGTTACGAGATCGATCTCGGTGCCGTCGACAAATTCTTTAAACTCCACCGTCTCCTGCTCGGTATACAGACCGACGACCTTTTCCAGGGGCAGGATATGGGCACCGCGGATATCGTAATCGGAGTCGTAGGAGGGAAATCCGTAGAGGTGACTTCCGGAGATGGAGGCGAAGAGCAGCGGAAAGGGCTGTCGATTCAGCACGGATCGAATCAGTTGATCTTTCATCGCTTCCATCGATCGTGCTCCCGAAGGCGTTTTAATCAAAACAGGTATAAACCCGGCGTCGACGCCATATCGTCGCACAACCCTAGGCGCCACGACAATCGAAGATTTTTCGACGACCACGCGCAGTCTTTTGCAGGGCACTTTTATGACCTCCCCGACATTCGAGATTCTCGACAGCCTGGCCTCAGTGGCAGCACAAGAGTGGAATCGACTCGTCTCCGACGGCAGTCCCTTTTTGGAGTACGGCTTTTTACGCGGATTGGAGGTCACCGATTGCCTTTCGCCCCAATCCGGGTGGACGACGAGCATCCTCGTCGCCCGCGACGAGGGGGACCTCGTCGGCGCCGTCCCCCTGTATCGCAAGAATAACTCCGCCGGCGAATTCGTCTTCGACTGGAGCTGGGCAGAAGCGGCGATGCGCGCCGGAATCTCGTATTACCCCAAGGGCGTGGTCGCCGTTCCCTTCTCGCCGGTGACGGGGACGCGGATCTTAACTGCCGAGGACTGTGAAAATCGCCCCCGCCTGGCGCGAAGCCTGTTGGAAAAGACGCTGGACGTCGCCGATGAGTTGGGGCTGTCCTCCGTGCATTTTAATTTCATCCCCACCGGCGAACGCGCTCTATACGAAGAGGTCGGCCTTCCAATTCGCCAGGGGATTCAATACCACTGGCGAAATAGTGACGGCACCGAAGAAAATTCGACGTACCGTGATTTTGACGAATTTCTCGCAAGATTTCGATCTAAACGCCGGTCAAATATTCGGCGAGAACGGCGAAAACTTGCAGAAAATGGGGTAACTACCCGAATCGTCCGCGGCGACGCCATCACCACCACAGATATACGCCGGATCTTTGGCTATTACGTCGATACGGTGCGCAAGCATTTTTACGGGCGTCAATATCTGAGCGAAGAGTTCTTCCATCACCTACACAAAAACCTCACGCAGCGCCTTCATCTCGTGTTCTGTGAGCTCGACGGCGAGCCCTTCGCCGGGACCTTTAACCTCTTTAAGGGCGATCGCCTCTACGGCCGATACTGGGGCTGTGAGCGCGACATCAATTACGCTCATTTTGAGGCCTGTATCTACCGCCCCGTACAGTGGTGCATTGAGCAGGGTGTTGGCGCCTTCGAGCCCGGCGCCGGCGGCGATCATAAATTTGACCGCGGCTTTGAACCCACCCTCACTTATAGTGCTCATTATGTGCGCAACCCGCGCCTGCGTCGGGCGGTCAGCAAATTTCTTCGCCAGGAGCGGCGGCATATCGACTCCCAGCTCGACGAACTACACGACGACTCGCCGTTTAAATCCCCCACCGCACCCCGGCGGTCATCATGATCTGCCAGTCAAAGGCAACCCGAAAATCACCGGGCTCTTGAGGGGAATCGAAATCCTTAAACCGCTCCTCCGATGCGGAGGCCACGAAGGGATTCCAGGCAACACGCATATCGATGGGGATCGTCATATCACCGCGTTGCCAGTCAAATCCGGCGGCCATCACCGCCGCCATGCCCGTGGTGGGCGTCGTCTCCACCGGCTGAACCGACGCGTCGATATCGGTCAACTCGACTGTGGCCGACGTCATCATCCCGAAGATGGGCTCCATGCCCACTCCAAATGTTACTGCCGAACCAGTGGCGCTGGTGTTAAGCCTGGCGAGGACGGGAAGCCGAATGACATGAGAGGTAAATTGAACGTCGATCTGGGCATCGGAGTTGCGATCGCCGGCATACCCGGCCCCGCGGTGATAGCCGTATAAAAGATCGCCGGTCAAACGCACCGGCATGCCCTTGATCTCCGTCAATTTCATCGACCCCGTGGCCCCCAGGACACTGCCGTAGCCGCTGAACATCGATCCCCATAAAAAGGTAAATTCCCCTTCTGGATCGGTGGGGCTGGACAGTAGATTCCAGCTTCCACCGACCATCGCCCCCACCTCGAGCTCCCGATCCTCATCGGCGGCGGCCAACTCCTCGGCATCCACCGGCGAGGGCGCACTGATGATCAACGCTGCCAGCAGGCCGACGACACAGGCCGACGCAAGGCCCCGACACTTCTCGATGCCCCTTTTTGCGATCATACCCGTTGTACCTCGACGCTCTCCATCACCACCGGATCCTTGGGGCGATCACTTCCGTCAGTGGGCACGGCGGCGATGGCGTTGACCACGTCCATTCCGTCGATGACCTCGCCGAAGACGGCGTGCTTGTCGTCGAGATGTGGCGTGGCCCGAAGGGTGATAAAAAACTGGCTCCCATTCGTATTCGGCCCCGCATTGGCCATCGACAATTTGCCCGGCGCATCGTGACGCAGCTCCGGATGAAACTCGTCGGCGAATTTATAGCCCGGTCCGCCGCGGCCGCTGCCGGTCGGATCGCCGCCCTGCAGCATGAAATTGGAGATGATCCGGTGAAAGATAAGCCCGTCGTAATATTTTCCGGTGGTCTCCTCGAAGGTCTCCTGATCCTGGTAGGCCCGCTGACCGGTGGCGAGGCCCACGAAATTGGCCACCGTCTTCGGCGCCCGATCTTCGAAAAAGCGCACCGTGATATCACCGTGATTGGTCTTTATCACGGCCTGTAATTCACCGTCGCCGGGCACGTAATCGGCCGGCGTTTCCGAAAATTCTTTGACGTTTTGAAAAGCCATCGCTTCTGCCTCATCGCTTGCTGTCGTTGATTACTCTACGAGCTGACTTCAGGTCCGTCCTACTGCAACAGGGCAAACTCGTAAAGCACGCCGCTGAAGACCGAAAAATGACCCATATATCTTCCGTCGTATACAATCTGGCCGTCCTCGCCGCGGGCTCGCTCTTCCATCTCGCGATCCACTCCCAGGGCATATCCCACGCGCACCTCGATGGGAATCACGATCGATCCGAAGGCCAGCTCCACACCGGCGGCGGCCATCACCAGCGGATAGGTCGAGGTCTCGATCTGATTTCGCTCGTTGAGTGTGGCCATCGCCTCTTCCATATTCTCGCCGTACTGGCCGGCGCGCCGCTCCTGATCATATTCCAGCTCACTGCTCTGCTGGATCACAAGCCCCGCCCCGACGCCGAGGTAAGGCCGCACGATCTCGTCGGGGATCGTCACCTTCGCCAGCACCGGAATATGATGGGCCGACGTCCGCTGCTCACTGTTGATCCGGGCCAATGTCTCGCCCGTCTGTCCATCATTTTTGTCGACATAACCGGAGGCGTTGTCCTGCGAGAAAAAATAGCCCGCCTCAACCCCTAAAAACTGGCTAAAGCGAAGCTCGGCGACCGCCCCGCTGATAAGACCGATGCCGAAATGGCCGTAATACTCCGGATAGGGCCACAGGTTGTCATTCGACGCCGGAACCTGCGTCCCCGACTCGTCGACCACCGATTCGTGGTTTTCAAACCCATGGCCCGCCACACCGGTGAGACCACCTTTTACACCGACCGAAAGCTGCACCGAGCTTCGGTCATTGTCGTCCTGCGCTACCGCCGTCGCCGGTGCCATCAAAAGCACCAATCCAAAAATCAGGGTTGTAACCGTCCAGTTCCAGCGATTCATCGTCACTCCATTTCTCCACGCTCCAGCGGCGCGCTGCGGTGATTTGACAACTCGATGCCCGACCATACAACTTTGAACGGTCCCGTGCCAACACCGGGCGCATCGACGATGCCGCCCCACCTTTTAACGCGAGCCGCCGATGACATACCGAGCCGGATTCGACGTAGGTGGTACCAACGCCCGCGTCCAACTCTTTGACGCCACTCTCAAAGGAGTCGACAGGCGGCGACGGCGCGTGCGCGGCGCCACGAGTCCCGACGATATCGCGCAGAGCTTGACGCAATTATTGGTCGAAGTCTGCGACGATAACGGCGTGGCCGTCGACGCCGTCGACGCCGTCGGAATCGGTCTCGCCGGCCAATTGTCGACAGACGGACACACCGTCCATAACGCCCCGAATCTAGGCTGGCGCGACGTGGACTTCGTAGAGCGCTTCGCAGATCATCTGCGAAAAGAACAGCATCTAAAATCGCCTCCATCGATACGCCTGGTCAACGACCTCAATGCTCAGTTGTGGGGCGAGTACCTCGGCGGCGCCGTCGAGGCCGTCGACGACGTTCTGGCCGTCTACGTCGGCACCGGCATCGGCGGGGCGATCCTGGCCGACGGGCACCTCGTCACCGGCGCCGATGCCAACGCCGGCGAAATTGGCCACTCCAAAGTCGTCATCGGTGGCCGCCCCTGTGGCTGCGGAGAGTCGGGCTGTGTGGAGGCATACGCCGGTGGAATCCACCTGGAGCGGCGTGTCGCCGAGTTGGTCGACGCCGCCGACGACGAGGCCCTCGCCGCGGTGAGCACTGAATCGGGCGTCGACCTTGGCGCCGCCGACGCCCTGGCCGACTCTCACGACCAGATCGGCCAGATCTGGGAGGAGGCCACCGATTATCTGGCCATTATCGTCGCCAATGCCGCGACATTATTAAATCCGGCGGCCCTGCTCATCGGCGGTGGCGTCCTGGATAATTGCGAGACCTTTCGGGCCATGACCCTCCAGAAGACGATTCCCCTGATTCTGGAGGTGGCACGCCGGAACCTGGTCGTCGAGCAGGCATCGCTGGGCGACGTGGCCGGCATGTTGGGCGCCGCAGATCTGGCGGCTATGGAGGTGACCCGGTGAGCGATCGGCAGGAGGTTTTGAGCGCTTCGCTGACTCTGATTCGCCCCGGCGACGATGGCCCGGAGGTCTTCTGGGCGCGCCGCTGTGCGGATCGCGAATTTCTGGGCGGATTTTATGCCTTTTTTGCCGGCGGCGTTGAATCCGACGACGACGATCTTCGAAGCGCCGCACTGCGCGAGTGTTTCGAGGAGTCGGGCCTGCTCATCACCGACGAGGGCTTAAGGCGGTTTTCGCCCGACGAGCGCGCCGACGCCGAGAACCCCACCATCGCCGCCCCCCACACGCTCGCCACTTCCCGCCTAAAATGCCTGGGCTGGTGGACTACTCCCCGGTGGCTTGAACCCACCTTTCATACCGTTTTTTTCGGTCTAAAACTCTCCGCCGAAGAAGGCCGATTGCTCGACGATCTCGAAATGGATCTGGACCGCCGCGAATTCGACGAGGGCCGGTGGATCACCCCAGAAAACGCTCTCCGCAATTGGTGGCGAGGCCACGCATTATCGACTCGACCTATCCGGGCGGTCTTAGAGGCGGTGCGAGACCGCGATCACCTCGATATTGCCCCCGCGCTGGGGGACTCTCGACAGAATTCAGAAACCGCCGAATCCGTCGAAATCTGTGGTGGCGTCGCCGTTTTGCCCCTTAAGACGCCGACATTGCCACCGGCCACCCATACGAACGCCTTTATCATCGGTGATGAGCGCTTTGTCATCGTCGATCCCGGAGCTTCCGGCGATAAACATCTCGCCCCGCTCATCGACTATCTAAAGCGGCGTATCGACAAGGGCCACCGATGCTCGGCAGTTTTCGTCACCCACCACCACGGCGATCATATCGGCGGCTTAAAACCGCTCTCACGGCTCGTCGATGCCCCTATCCTGGGCCATCCCGAGACTCTGCGACGCCTCCCCGAACTGCCCCTGAAGACCCGGCAGATTGAGGACGGAGAGGTTTTGGAGATCGACCATCCCGGCCCGCTTCAGGCCCTTTATACTCCGGGCCATGCCCCGGGCCACCTGGCCTTATTTCAGCCCGACGCCAGATTGCTTTTTGCCGGCGACGTCGTCGCCAGCCGCGGCACGATCGCCATCAATCCCCCCGACGGCAATATGGGACAATATCTGCAGAGCCTGCGCCGACTTCGCGACCTCGACGCCCGGGCCCTGTTGCCGGGCCACGGCCCACCGGAAACGGATCCCCGAAAACTCCTTGCGCACTATTTAGAGCACCGCCAAAAACGCGAAAAAATGGTCCTAAAAGCCCTGCAAGACTATGGACCGGCGACAGCCCAGAAGCTCGTCCCCCATGTCTATGCCGACGCCCCAAAAGCGGTGTGGCCCCTGGCGGCCCGGAGTCTGCTGGCACATCTGGAGCATCTGGTCGAACAGGGCCAGGCTCGCCACAGCGAGGCCGATGATGCGTTCGCTGTCATCGATAAATCTGGGAAATAAACTCCGCTTCCTTTGACAATTCTACTGCGCGCGTGGCATTAAAATGACCACGCATTTCGATTTTCAGCCACAAATAATTTCGTGGAGGTTCCCATGAGCGATCCGACTCCCACCATCGGCGCACCTCAAGACGAATTCAGTCTTCCGGCGCGTTCCGACCGCTCGCCTGCCGAGCTGGTCGACGACGGCGAATTCGACCAGGTGCACTTTTTTATTCGGGAAGCCCTCGACGAGGGGGCCATCGAGGTCGAGGCCACCGACGACGACACCACCTTTGCCCTGCTGCCCTACGAGCACCCGGAAAACGCCATCGGCGACGAGGCTTTCGATCTGGCTGCCGAGGCCGGCTTTGAGCCGGCGAATTTCCGCGATTTGCTCAATTTCGCCATCGAGCGGCCCGGCGTTCAGCGCGAATACGACATCGTCGCCCTGGGCACATTGCGCACTCGCCAGGTCTTTGAGGGACGCGAAGGACAGACCGTGTGGGATCAGACCGAGCGCGATCGGTCGATCTGCCAGTGGGCCACCGGCCTGTCGAACCTCAAAGCTGATCGCACCCTGGTGCCCGTCGAGATCTACCTCGACAAGGTGCTCCGCAAAGATATTTTGCTGCTCGTACGAACCCCGTAAAACCAGACTCCTTCACTCAGGGGCTCGTAGCCGCGATCAACCCCGCCGCTACATCGAACGCTCTACCAGTCCCCCCCTGACAAGCATCGCGCAGTCAGGGGCTCGTAGTCGCGCTCAACCTCCTGCCTTTTCAGGCCCTCCCGCGATCGAACTCAGTTTCAGATCTACGATTCCCTTTCGCTTTATTGAGTTTGATTCCACGACCCCATTCCGGCAGGCTACAATGCGGAGATGATCACTGCTTTTCTCTCGCATTTGGATAAAACGATGCGCCCTTGCCGCCTATTTGTCGCCATCGCCCTTCCCTTTATTTTGGTGGCCTCCTCGGCATTTGCCGATACTTCCGTTGAAGACCATCTCGAAGATGCCCGTTCCCTGTACTACGCCGGTCATTGGCAGGAGGCCGACGAGGCATTCCAACGCGCCCACTCCATCGCCCAGGCGGGCACGAAATTAAAGGCCGCCTCCGCCCTGGAGTGGGGCACCTTGATGTGGGAGCAGGGAAATTACGAGCGCGCCGAACAACTGGTCAACGAGGCCCTGGAGTTGGCCCGCGAGCTGGGACTCGATGATGCCACCGGCGAGCTGCTCGTCGCCCAGGGCCATATCGAGGCCAGCAAGGGAGAGCTGAGCAGCGCCGAAAACACCCTCAATATCTGCGTTCAACTCACCGGCGAACTCGGCGACCCGGTCCACCGCGCCTTATGCCGATTAAACCGACGGATGGTGCGCACTCTGCGCGGAAAAGACCCGGGAAGCGACCGAGAATTCCGCGACGATGTGGCCACCCTTTCCGACGCCGACAGCACCCTGTCGATCGGCACATCGCTGGCCAAAACTGCCGAGCTATATCGGGACAGCGGTGATTACGAGCGGGCCACTCAATTATTGTCGGAGGCCCAACAAATGTACCGCGACGCCGGAAGCGTCCCCGCCGTCACCCGCAATCAATTGCGCAAAGCCCAACTGCTGCATCATCAGGGCAAATTCGAGGAGGCTCGGCCCGTGGTTGACGGACTTTTGCCGCGCTTTGAAAAAATGCGAAACCGGCCCATGATCGTCCATACTCTCGCGCTGCAGGCCGAGGATGCGATTCATCAAGATGACCCCCGAAGTGGCGTCAAATTATACCGGCGAGCCCTGGCGATCGCCGATGAAATCGGCAACCCACAACTGACCGGGCGAATTCACCTTGCGCTATGCGAGATGAGCTTTACTGAATCGCCGGGCCACTGTCAGCGGGCCACCGAGATATTTGCCTCCACGGGAATGACCTTTTTGGAAATCCGAGCACGCACCGCCCTTGCCCGCACCCACCAGATCCAGGGCGAATTCGAAGAGGCACGCACCGCTTTTCGCCAGGCTATCCGACAACTGGAAGAGGCCGTGGACACCGACCAGGGCACTCACGCCACCTCGCGCACCCTTCAATACGCCAATCTCTGTCAGGTCGAGGCTCAGCTCGAGGCCACCGGTGCCTTAACCACGTGCACCGAAGCCCTTCGCAATATCGAGGACCTCGACGAGGAAACCCGAGAGCGTCACGCCGGTTTAAGCGTCGCCACCATCCACGCCACAGCCCGCACGGCCATGCAGGCAAACCGCGCAAGTACAGCCCTTGAGCACTTTTCGACGGCCGCCGAATTATACGAGGAGTTGGGCGAGGACAACCACCTTCGCATCGCCGCCGACATCCATCTTCGACGAGGCGCCATCCAGCGCCAGATCGCCACGGAGCGCGACAACGCCGCCGACTCATTTCAAAAGGGATTGTCGATTACCAACGAGCTTGAGCTCGACGAAGAAGACGTCGCCACCGTGCATATCTCGCTTTTGACCCAGCTCGCCCAGCTTCACCGGGCCGACGAAGACTGGTCTGACGCCATCGACGTCTTAAAAAAGCTCCGCGACGCCGCCACTGGCTTAGGCGATCACAAAAGCGCCGCCTGGGCCTATAGCGGCCTGGCCAGCGCCTATCTACAGACCGACCGCCGCGACGACGCCGTCGAGGCCCTCCAAGAAGGCCGTCCGCTCGCCGAGAAGGCAGACGATCAGGAGCTATTGCAGACCTTCGACGAGAACCTGCAGCGCTTCGACAACTGATCGCCTGGAACCGCAAAGGACGCAAAGAAGGCACGAACGACTGTTAACCGCAAAGGACGCAAAGAAGGCACGAACGACTGTTAACCGCAAAGGACGCAAAGAAGACACAAAAAAAACGCAAAGAAAACCCAACCCCCTCCTATAAAGACCGCGATCCTCTGCGTCTCCCATTTTATTCTTAGTAGACCTCAGGATCTCGACATTGTCGCTTCTCGCAATGGTAGCTGCCGAGCTGTGGCGTTCAGCAAATGAACCGCTGATGACTGAATGCCATCACTGCAAGAATCGTTTGTGTTTCTTTGCGTCCTTTGCGTGTGCCTTTCTTCGCGTCCTTTGCGGTTCCCGTCTGCCTTTCTTCGCGTCCTTTGCGGTTCCCGTGTGCCTTTCTTCGCGTCCTTTGCGGTTCCCGTCTGTCTTTCTTCGCGTCCTTTGCGGTTCCCGTGTGTCTTTCTTCGCGTCCTTTGCGGTTCCCGTCTGTCTTTCTTTGCGTCCTTTGCGGTTCCCGTGTGCCTTTCTTCGCGTCCTTTGCGGTTCCCGTCTGTCTTTCTTCGCGTCCTTTGCGGTTCCCGTGTGTCTTTCT
>SKQC01000168.1 GCA_007119175.1 Myxococcales bacterium
ATGACGAGCCCACCGCTTCGGAATCGATATACATCACCGTACCAATGGCCGATGCCTTGCCGCTGAAGCGAACCGGCTCCGATGTCAGGGCGAGTCCAATTCCCAGCGGCGACCACGTCGCTCCCCAGACGGCGGCATCGCCGACACCGGGCGATAAATAGATATTGGAGGGAATCAACCCGACGATACCCGGCGCGTAGCGAACCTCGCCGGCACTTCGCAACTGATCGCGATACTGGCTGGGGACCATGCCGGGATGCTCATCGACCAATTCACTGTCGATAACGGCAGTCAGACTGATTCGCAATCCGGAGTGCACCGGTTGTTCATCGAATAATACACCGCCCCAGGTTCTGTCCTCGATGATCGGGCCGCCGAGCAGAAACCCGGCCGGGCCGACGCCGACCTGAACGGGCACCTCGGCAGTTCTGGACTCCTGGGCATCGGCCTCAAAGGTCCACAGGCTTACAAATATTATCGTCAATGCAGCCATCAGGCCGGGATTATTTCGCCGTCTCACAGACATCTCCTTAAGCGAAGTAGTGTAAGCGGGGCCCGCGGCCTGCCTGGCCGCTACTCGGACTGCCAGCCCGACCCTCAGGGGGTGTTCGGAGCCCGCGGCCAGCCTGGCCGTAGTGTAAGTGGGGCCCGCGGCCAGCCTGGCCGCATTTCATTTACATCTCTTCGCCGATTAACCCAATTGTCACCGCTTCTTCCAACAGTGTCCCTTCGACGACCCAATGCGCAAATAATTCACATCCCCGCACCTATGCCACATTTACCCTGTAAGCGTTCAGGCCCCCGGGGCCCGCGGCCTGCCTGGCCGCTTACCTTGCCCTTTCCACACTTGCCCTTTCCGTCGGGCCTTCGATCTCGTATTTTCTTGTGGGCCAGTAGTGTCACTTTAATGTCGTGGAACCGATGCGGATGTCATTTCGACAACGAGCGTTTGCAATCTTTCTGATCGCCACCACGGCGCTATTCGTGGGAGAGGCGATCTACACCGTATTTTCGGAACCCCATGTCAAAGTGTGGATGATTCCCATCCACCTCGGCGTCGGCGCGCCCGTGGCAATAGTGGCGACCATCTTTGCGACCCTGGGGCTCGATAAGTGGCGCGACCAACTGCGCGGAGACTGGTCGCGACGTAGGATCAGCACCTGGATGATCACTTCGGCAATGATGCTCGGTCTGTGGATTATTGGCGCGAGCAAAGTGGCGGCGACGATGACAGAAACCATCGTCACTCCCTCTTACGCCGCCTGGGCGACCGCCCTCGCAGGTGCCGTTTTATTGATGGTCGTCGCTTATTTTGCGGGAGCCGTCGCTTCGCTGGTCGACGCCGTGCTCGAGCGGGCAGCGAAGGTTGAAAAACTGAGCTTTATCGACCATCCGCTGGCCTGGATAGGGCTCGCCTGTGCCGGAGTTGTCGCCGCGTTATCAGGCGGTTATCTGGTGGCCACTGACACCTTCCGTCTGCTTCCCTGGGCCTTCGCCGTCGGCCCCGCCACGGCAGTGGTCGCCGGGTTTGCAGCCCATCATTTTCTCAAAGAAACACCAGCTCTGATCCCGATGGTCAATCGCTACCTCGTGATCGGTCTGGCGGTGCTCGGTGTGTTTGCGTTTTTATTGCCCATGTCTCTCGAAGACGCCCGAGAGTCCTTCGTAGACCGCCCCAATGTGGCCAGTCAGTGGAAGTCGATGATCCATCCCGTCCTCGACTTCGACGATGACGGCTATCTCTTCTTTTACGCCGGCGGCGATTGCGCCCCCTTCGATCCCGATCGCGGCCCGCACGTAACGGAAGTGCCAAACGACGGAATCGACTGGAATTGTTCTGGTCAAGATCTGACCGTCGATCTCGACGACTTCCACCGCGGTCCCGCCCAGGTAGAGCGGCCCGATGGAATCGTTGACAAGCCCCACGTCATTTTGATCACCACCGATGCCTTATCGCATCCCCACACGTCGGTGGCCGATTATAAACGGGACGTCACGCCGAATCTGGCCGACTGGGCGGAGCGGGCCACCGTATTCGAGACGGCCTTTGCCAACTCCACATCGACGCGGCTTGCCATGCCCGGTCTTCTGGCAAGCCGGATGAACGCCCAGATGCACCTCGAGGACAGCCGGCGGCACCCCTACCCCTATGCCGACCACGAAGAGACGCTGGGCACCGTATTAGATGAGGCCGGATACCGGACGATCCACATTCCCGGCACCGCTTATTTCGAGCGCTGGGGCGGATATTGGCACGGCTACGACGAAGTGGACCTCGAGACCTATGCCAACGCCGCCGACGAGGTGCATACCTCGCCGGAGTTGACCGATTCCGCCATCGAATTTATCGCCGAACACGACGACGACGAGCCGCTTCATCTGTGGATTCACTACTTCGACCACCACGGCCCGTATGAGATTCCCGAGGGCGCCAAAAAGTTTGGTGACGGCGAATCAAACCAGGATCGCTTCGACAGTGAATTGCATTTTGCCGACGGCAATTGGGGTCGGCTCTTAGACAAGATCGAAAGCCGCTGGGAGCCCGAGGAATATATCATCATCTTCACCTCGGACCACGGCGAGGCATTCGACGACAACCACCCCCGTCAGCACCACGACTTTTCGGTCTATACAAGGCCATTGCACGTGCCGCTGATCATCCAGGCCCCCTGGGGTCGCGGCGAGCGCATCGATGGGCTGGCCGGACATATCGACGTCCTTCCCACCATCTCCAATCTGGTCGGCACCGAACCCAGTGACGGCTGGGAGGAGCGACTCGGAGAGACCCTGGTGCCCTCTCTCGTCGACGGTGTGGCCCCCCAGAAGTCGGTGATCTACTCGTTTTTCTATATCCCGGAAGCCGTGCGCACCGACGAAGATCTGTGGCAGATGTACGGGGTTCGAACCGACGAGTGGTATTTTTATGAAAACCACCGCCGCGGCGAGCGCCGCCTGGTGCGGTGGCGCGAAGACGCCCTGGACCGCGAGGACTTTAGAAGCGAAAGACCCGATAAATTCGAGGCCTATCGCTACGTGGGCAATAAAAAGCTGGAGTGGTTACAGGAGCGCGAGATCGGCCTGACCCATCTGGTGGAAGACGACGAAGATTGATCCCAGGCGTTATTGCGAGTCGTATAAAAACTCGTACATGCTAAAAAGGGCCATCTGCTTGACGTAGCCCAGGCTGACCAGGGCGTCGTAGGTGTCGATGGAGCGCTGTTCTCTGGCGGCGACGATATTTTCGACGCCGCGCCGGTCGATGCCCACTTCTTCATCGAGGGTGACAAAAGAGGCGGTGTTGGCGAGCTCCAAAATGGCGTTGACCACCGGAAGGCACCAGGCGATGACCCATCCATCCTCATCGACCTCGGTATCGGGACAGCGCCCCCACTCAAAGAGGTAGTCGTAGACGTGGCGGATTTGGTCGTCGTCGAGGCCGCCGCGATCGCGCACATCATCGAGATCGTCGAAGGGACGGTCAAAGCGCGCCTCTTCGAGAGGCTCCACGACCTCCTCGTCCATATCCATCCAACTTACGAGCACTTCTTCGTCGGCGTATTGCGACAGCCATTCCGTGATCTGAGCCACCACGGCCTCGCACTCCTCGTCGACATAGCCCTCGTCGTCGAGTTCTTCGTCACAGCGGCCCAGGACCTCCACGCCGTCTTCGGGATAAAAGTATTGAGCGCCCATGGCGTCGAATTCACTAAACTCCAGTGTCCAATCATTTTCTCCGTCGCATTGCGGATAATGCATCACTGATCGAGCGTCGTAGGCGGTGCCCGGTCGGTAATTATTATCTTCGAAACACCAGTAGTTTCCGGCCTCGGTGCGAGTATGTTCGTGGCGAAATCCGAGCACGTGGCCCAATTCGTGGCGCATGATGCCGCGCAGTGTCATCTCCTCCATATCGGAGGACTGCTGTAGCGACCGATCGAAAGATTCCAGATTGACGCGCACGTCGCGTTCTTCTTCGTCGAAGGCCGGGAAAAACGCCCGTGCAAGATAGGGGGCGTCACCGTCAGCGGGGTGGACCGGGAACATCACCTGGCGATTGTCGAGATGACAGCGATGGTCCTGGTCGTCGCGATACGGAAAACTGACATCGGCGATCTCCTCCCAGTCCTGGGCTGCGCCGAGGGTCGCCTCTAAGACCTCCTCTTTGCGATCTCCGAAGTCGTCGCTGATGCAGAAACTCAGGTCGTGGCGCTCGTCGCCGTACCACAGATCATCTCCGCGGCTGCCCCAGTTGACCGACAGCGGCTGGCCGTCGGGCAGATCGACGTGGCGATTATAAAACTCGAGCAGACCCGACATCCCACCGGCAATCGGGGTGTCACCGTCGACGACACAGATTCGACCGTCGGACTCGCAATAAACGTACTCCAAAAACTCCTCAAAGGTATCCGGCCATCCCAGCGTATCCGCCTTACCTCCCGGGGCCATCACCGTCGTATCCGACTGGGGCAACCCATCATCGGTCCACTCCATTGGATACTCTTCTTCTCCTTCACACCCCGCCAGACCGAAGGCGAGCGCCAGAAAGAAAACAAGAAAAAACCTCGAATTGGTCTTCATCGATAGACTCGTCATTTTTCGCATCATCAATCCAAAATTTTGGGGCATTGCCGCACACAGTACCGGACTGTAACGACTAGACCAATCCACAACCAGAGGCTTTTTGTCGAGAATATTCTTGAATTTATTCCGCTACCTGGCTCGCTAGCTGCGGGCTTCACATCGAGCAGCTTCCGTCGGTATCGCCGGGCACGCAGCTACTGTCGCTGCCGAATTGAGATCTGCAATAGGAGTCACCTGACGCGCCGGGCAGACAGCAACTCTGAGCCTCGCAAAAGTTGGCCTGTACACACTCGTTGTCGGGACCGCAGAAATACCCGTCATCATCGTAGTCCTCCCGGCACGCATCGTGGCCGTCGTTGTCCATGGTGCATTCGTCCTCGTCGGGACCCACATCTGCGCCGCCGTTGGACGTGTCATCGTCATCGCCGCAGCCGACGGCGGTGAAGCTCATCGCCGCAGCAAAAAAGACTATCAGCATCGATATACCAATCCGTCGTTCTGCATTCATGCTTTTTCCTCTCTTTGACACCGTTCACTTCTATCACTCCGGCCACGCCTGCAAGACCGGTCGATCCTCGCCTCCCATCATCCAGATATCGTCGAAATTCCAGCCGGCAGCCTCGAAGAGTCCCTGAACCGCAAAATCATCGATCTCCATGGCCGTACTGCCTGTCCCCCCGGCGTCATCCTCATTGACCTCATCGTTCCAAAAGCTGCCACTGACACTGCCGGCATGTCGACCGACCAGGCCTCCGATGTGGCTGGCGCCACTGGCCTCACCGAACGCATACGATTTCTCGATATCCCCACCGTCGCAACTGCCAAGGCAACCGTGTCGGTTGTTGCCGACCAACCCACCGACTTCGCTGGCACCGGTTGCATCAGCGGTAGCATAGCAATCCACGATCAGTGCATCCTCCCGAAGAGTCCCTACGAGCCCACCAATTTCATTGGTCCCCGAAATATTGCCAGTAGCAAAGGAACGAGAAATCGTAGAATCCGACTCCACTCGGCCGACGAGACCACCGGCTGAGGTTGGAGCACTGACGGTTGCGCGAGAAGCAGAGTCAATGATGGTGCCACTACTGCTTCGCCCGGCGATTCCACCACCGCGATCGGTTATGGCAGCAATTTGCCCCGTCACCTCCACCCGCATAATCGTTCCCTCATTTGCGCCGGCCACGCCTCCCACGGCGCGATCGCCATGGACATCCACATCGACGAGCCGAAGATTTTCGACTGTTCCGTGCAATGTGCTGATAAGCCCGACCCGGTTGTCCGTGGATTGAATCTCAAGATTGTGAATCTCGTGATCGTTTCCGTCGATAGAGCCCGAAAAATTGCCAAGGGGCTCGAACTGATCTTCCAGATCATCGAGGTCAAGATCATCGAGGACGATAAAATTACCGTCGAGATGATCGCGAACGGCGTCGAGGTGCGCAGCAGCACAGATCGTATGGGTGTTATCTATCGCCGCGCTGGACTCGCTATTTCCGAAGGGAGAGAACTCGGGATTGCAGATCATGCCATCACAGCTTCCGTCGTCGCAGTCACCCAAGCAGACATTTCCGCAGCCGCCGCAATTATCCGGATCATCATCGATATCGACGCAGCCGCCGTTGCACTGCTCGTAGTTACCGTCGTCCGGCACGCATTCTCCGCCACACAGGCTGTGCTCGGGAGGACAGGTGTAATCGCAGTTTCCACCATCACAGATATGTAAGGCCCCCTCGGGAATATCGTCATTTTCTACCGTGCAGTCGTATCCACACTCTCCGCAATGCTCGACGGTATCGCTGGTATCGAGACATTGCCCGTTACAGGCGTCGTAGGTGGAGTCGTCGGCCACGCACTGGTCGACGCATTTGTCGAATCCGTCGTCGCAATC
>SKQC01000093.1 GCA_007119175.1 Myxococcales bacterium
CGACCTGCGCCGCCGGTGATACCGGTGACGACGTGATCGTCGGGACAGCGAATATCAAAGGGAGAGCCGCCGGTTCCCCCGGCGCTTTCGTCCATCGTTCGATAGGAGCCTCCGACGGTGGGGCCCATGACTGCCCGGTGGGCATCGGGGTCGGCGATATGTTCGCCGAGTCGTTGGATGGCGAGTTCGGCTTTGTCTTCGATCTCCTGGGCGGTCATTCCGTCGAGAGCCAGAGCGTTTTCGGCCAGTCTGGCGCGCTCAGCCTCGGTGGCTCGTTCCGCCACGTCGGCATGGGAGACCCGGTTTCCGGTGGCCTCGTCGTCCTGGTCGTCGCCGTCCGGTCGATCGACGCTGAGGCGGTCGCGCAGAATCTCGTCCTCTCCGTCGAGGGCGATACCGAGCCAACGCTCGCCCTGTAAAAGGTGCTCGCGCAGTGGCGAGTCATGGCCCAGCGCCAATTGGTAACGGCCATCGACGACCGACACAAAGTGGCGCTCACTCCACAGCGGGGAGGCCGACATACTGCCCCGATATAGATGAAAGGTGAGCGGAAAGACGCCGCTGACCGGTTCGCCACCGGCGTTCTGCAAGGTGCCCTGGTAGACGACGACCACATTGTCGGCGGCCGGCATCTCGCCGAAGCCGTCGTCGCCGGGGTTCTCCTCGGCGCTCACACCGGGGCTGAATGCGTAGAGACTGCCGAAGGCGATCAGCGCCGTCGCCACGACAAAGGCGGAGATTGGTCGGGGACTATATATCATCGAGGGGGTTGGCCGTGATTTTGATATTGATGACGAGTTCCACATCGCTCGTTCCCGACGGGGGAAATGGTTGTCCTTCCTTGACCACCGGGGTGGCTCCGGCGATCGCTGTGTATTGCAATTCCTTGAACAATTCGGAGGCCGGCTCCAGTGCTTGCTCGCGAGCCGGCGCATTGCCAGCGTCATCGGTCTGAGCTGGCACCGACGGGATGGTCGTCAGGTGAACCGTCTCCGGGTCATCGGCATCACGCGTCCCGAGGGGAGCGACGTGAACCTCCACGTCGGGGAGGTCGAAGGTGAGGCTATTGTCGCTGACCTCATAATCAATGCTGGTGATCTCCAATGAGCGCAGTCGTTGTGAGATATTTTGCAAATCGCCGCTGCCGGTGGACTCGAGAATATCGATATCCACCGGGATTTCGATCGCCAGTAATTCGACTTCTTCTTGAGCATCAACAGTGTCCTCTTCGCAATCAGCGTCGGTAGGACATAACTCGTTGGCGTCGACCTCAAAGTCGACGGGGATGGCTCGTTCATAGGTCACGGTCGCCGCTTCACTGTCGAGAAATCCACAGGCGAGGGCGAAGAAGCCGATCACGGCAAGGAGGCCGATTAGAGATTGTTTCATGGACATCTTCCTCAGTAAAAATTGCAACCATTACAACGAAGCGACGGGCACGCCGACATCTACGTAAGAGATAGCAAAAGCGGAGGGCGGGAACAACTATTGGCGCCGATCTGGCATCGCCTTTGGCTAACGAAGCCAGTATGCGCTATACTCGCCATCCGCTTTTAATGGGCTGCAAATTTTTTGGTCAGTGGTGCTACAGGAAAATGAATGACTAAACAGGTGACATCGATGGCCGATGAAATCGTCTCCCGGCTGGAGGCGACGACATTTGGTGCGGTGATCTGTATCGAGGACTGTTCAATCGATGTCATTCACCACGAATACGAGGCGCTTCGTCGTTCCGCTGAGGAGGCGGGACGAGATAGTTTTTTGGTCAGCGGGGTAGACACGGCAAATGGGCGGGGAAGTCTGTATGGTGTGCTGTCGACCTGGGTGGAAAGCCACTGCGATGAGATCGACGATTCGCGAGCTGTTCTGAGGCTATTCGATTATTTGACGATGACGATGGATATCGGCTCGGAGGCTGTCAAGACGGCAGACCGGGTGGAGTTGATGATCGACGCCGTCATCCAACTCGTGGAGCGGTTGATCGCGTATCGTCCGGCGATTCTCACCGTCACAGCCCCCCATCGTGTGGCACAAACGGAGCACAAAGTCCTCGTTGCCCTGATGGAGCATTTTCTCGCCGACCCCCTTGCCGAGGTCGATCCCGCCGCGGCGAGTGCTCCGGCGCTGAGCTTTGTGTGGGGGGGGCCATGGGAGGGACTGGCGGGAGTAGAGACGGAGCGTGTAAAATTCGGGGAGCAGGGAATCAGTGAAATACGGCGGTTTTTAAATGAAGACCGTATCGTGGAGCAGATTTTCGATACTACCGATGGCGATCCGCGGCGTTTAAAGGCGTTATTCGACGGCCTGCCGCAATCGATCACCCATCTGTGGGCGAGACGAGTTGCCGAACTGAATCCGGCCCAGCGACGGGTGGCGGAATATCTGGCCGTCGCCGATAGGGCGTTGGAGCTGAGTTTTTTGGAGCGTCTGGTCGATGAAACGTCCGTTGTCTCGGCAGCGCAGGCGCTATGCGATGGCGGAATTGCCACGCGTGGAATGAGAGATGGCGCCGTAAGAGTCGAATTGGCCGATGATGAGATCCGTCGCGCGATTTCAGAGGGGCTGGACGCGGATATTCGCCGTGATCTGCACCTGATTTTGGCGAACGCCGCAATTGAGACGCGAGATGAAGACGGCGCGTTTATTGCCAGTCATGCCCTGGCGGGTGGTGATGCGGAACTGGGAGTGCGCTATGGGTTGTCGGCGGTACGTCAGTTGCTGCGCCGCGGACGACTGGAGGAGGCCGACGAGCTTTCGACTCAGTTGCGCGGGATGGCTGACTTAGATCCGGATACCCGCCGCCAGATTCTGCAATTGAGCCTGAGAATTGCCGAGGCTCGTGGCGCCTGGCGCGAGGCACTGCCGCTTGCCCGACAACTGGAGGGGCTCGCAGATAGCAGTCCGTCGGGACGCCTGGAGCGCCGTATCGGCACTTATCTGATGAAGATCGGCAACAGGGAGTCGGCGCAGGAGCGATTTTCCTCAGCACTGGAACGGATCGAAGGGCGGGATGCCGAGGCAATCAACGAGCGCGTCCGGGCCCTGCTGGGAATCGCCGAAATTCATTACCGGGCCGGAGAGCACGAAGATTCCGAGCGCCGGGCACTGGCGGCGATCGAAGAGTTGGCCGGCCATGAAAATGATGACGATGGCGATGCCGGCGAATTGATTTTGGAATGCCGCAATATTCTGGGCAAGGTGGCGCTATTTTGTGGGGATCTTAAGCGGGCACGCCGCTATTTTGAGCGCAATGCGACGGATGCACAGCGCGCTAACAGGATCGGCGATGAAGCCTGTGCGGAAGTGAATCTGGGAGTGGTGGCGCTTCAACAGCAACGCTATCAGGATGCCGCTCAGCGCCTGACAAGGGCGCTCGAGAATTGCGAGGTCCCCGGTGGCCCACCGCGACTTTATTGCTGGATGAATCTGGGGATTGTCCATCAGCGACGCGGTCATTTTACGGAGGCCCTGGAGGATTATCGACGCTCATTGCGTGAGGCGACGCGCTGTGGAAACGACGTAGCCCGGGCCGTCTCGGCTCACAACCTGGCCACGCTGTACCAGGATATGGGCGCCTTCGACAAAGCGTGCCACCTGGTGGAGCGTCTACACAGCGCCGGTCAAAATGCAGCGAAAAAGGGAGGCTCCCCCTTTACAGCCCGGTGGGCTGCAGTGGTGGAAGTGCAGGTGCTTTTTGCTCAGGAGCGCTGGTCTGAGGGTCTTGAGGCCTGGAAAGAAGCTGAGGCCAACGTGCCAAAGTCCAGTCGCTGGTATGAGACAGAGATGGCGATCCGGTGTGCCACGGCGTATTTGAAGCTCGGCCAGCTGGAGCGGGCGCGTACAGTGCTTGAAGAAACCAGCGAAGCGGCGTCATCGACCCCTTTATGCAGTGCAATTCATGATTTTAATCAGCAGTGGTTGCATTTTAAGGACGACGAGTCATTTAATGAGTCGACGTGGCGTCAACTCATCGATCAACTCGAGACGCTCGGATTGTATCGCCACGCGGTGTCGGCGCGGCTAATTATGGTTTCCCATCTCGATGGGGGAGACGAGGCGGCACAGCAGACGGCGCGGCGGCTTGTAGCGCGCGGCGTCGAGGAGCTGCGTCAGCGCGCCGACCGCCTACCCGATCGGTTTCGCTCCGATTATTTTGCCATCGCCGATCATAGAGAGTTGCTCGAGCAATATCAGCGCTTCGGGGGAGAACGACTGCCCGACGAGTTGCGGATGTCGAAGGAGTCCGTTGCAACGTCGACGGAGCAGCCCGAAGAGGCAGACGCACCGCGCGATGAGCGAGATTATCAATTGTGGCGATCTCGATACCCGAAAATGATTGGCGAGGACGCCTCGATACTTCAGGTGTTTCGATTCGTCGACCGCGTGGCTTCCGGTGAAACCACGATTTTAGTAAGTGGCGAATCCGGGACCGGCAAGGAATTGGTCGCCGAAGCAGTTCATCGCCACAGCAATCGCAGCGACGAGCCATTCGTAAAGGTCAATTGCGCGGCTTTCGTCGAGGACCTGCTGTTGAGCGAGCTTTTCGGTCACAAAAAAGGCGCCTTTACGGGGGCTGTCAGTGACAGGAAGGGCCGGTTTGAGCGCGCTGACGGTGGGACGATCTTTCTCGACGAAATCGGCGATATCTCACCGAAAACCCAGGTGGCGCTGTTGCGCGTGCTGCAGGAGGGCACCTTTGAGCCCGTCGGGAGCGCGGAGACCCACTGCGCCGACGTGCGCGTCGTGGCGGCGACTAACCGCGACCTCGATGAGATGGTGCGCGAGGGAACCTTTCGCCTCGACCTATACTACCGGCTCAAGGGATTTCTCATCGAAATGCCGCCGCTTCGACAGCGGCGTCAAGACATTCCCCGCCTGCTCAAGCATTTTGTGGAGCGTTTTTCCGACGACGGCCAGGGACCGGAATTCTCAAATGATGCCATTCAATTTTTGGCGCAATATAAATGGCCCGGAAATATTCGGGAGTTAGAGAATTTCGTCCGCAGTGCGCTCCTCTTTGCAGAGGATGCATCGATCGGCATGAAACAGGTCGTGCAGTTTCGAGAATTTTTCTCGGAATGCGATCTCGATGAGCAACTGCCGCCGATCGATCCGGATGTGGACATCGGTGTGTCCATGGATTTCAACGAGACAACGGTGATCGCCGGCGACACCGAAGAGGCGCTGGTAGAGGAAATGGTTGCCGATGGGCGATCATTGTCGAAGCTCAAGAAGAGATTAGAGCGCAAGTGTATCAAGCGCGCCCTGCGACAGACCGATGGCAATATCTCACAGGCGGCACGCATCTTACAGATGAAGCGGCCGAGATTGAGTCAGATTGTGAATGGAACCGCGGAACTATTGGCCCTCAAAGAAGAGCTAGTGGGATGAAAACCATGAATTTATTACCAAAGTCGATTGCGCTGTCCTGCTTAGTAGGAGGACTTCTTTGGGCGGGCTGCGGGGATATTCCGTTGAGTGAGCCTGTGGAGGAGGAGTTTGGCGAGAACACCGAGCCGTTGGCAAAGGTCACGCCCGAATTCCGGATCACCGGACTCGATGACGCCCCGGAGGAACTGTTAATCGAGGAACTCGGAATTACGGTGACCGAGATTCGGCTCGAACCTGTGGACGGGACCGACCGCGGACTGGCGTATTCGACATCGAATCCTTTGACGCTCGAGTTTGATTTAACACAGGGGCAAACGGAGTTGCGCGGCCAGGAGGTCACGCTTCCGGAGCTGGGCCAGTTTTTGGTCAGTGTTCGTCTGGAGCCAGTCGAAGAGGTGGGCACCGATGAGTTTCTGGGAAGCCTGGAGTTGCGGGGGCATGTGCGAAATGGCTACCTGGTCAAGGAAACCGAGGAACAGCAAGAAGATCGCTACAAATGGGACGATGATCGCGTCGAGAGCACTGACGAGAGAGGCGACGGAAGTCCGGTGCCACTGCCGGTTCAGCGGATTAAAAACGAGGACCAACAAGAGGAGATGTGGACGCCCTTTGCGATGTCGAGTTCCCGCACCGTTTATTATACCTTTTCCGACGTCGAATTGGTGCCCGGCGCGCAGGACCTGACCTTTACCTTTGATATCAACGATTGGGCGATGACGGCGGCCAATCCGATTATCGACGCCGTAGAGCAGAGTGGTGCCGGCGGTATCGTCGATGTGAGTAGCGAGGTCGACTCCACTGCTGCGGACCCGGAAGTGCTACTGGAATCGAGCTCGGTGTCGATGACCGTTCAATAGGCAACGAATCGGTCGCAGACTTTGTCTGTCGGCCCACTTGAAGTGGAAATTCGGGGATTATTCAGCGAGCCAGCTCAAAAGCTGGCTCGCTGCTTTGTATGGGTCGATCTGGCCGGCGGCGAGATCGTCGACGAGCTGCGAGAATCGATCTGAGCGGACATGCTCATCAAATCGGGCCTCGAGCTCCGACCGGGCGATAGCACGGATCAGGTGAGTATGTCGTTTTTGCAGGCGTGTTTGGCGAGACTGGTCTTCTTCGACGGAACGACGGTGAATTTCGACCTCGGCGAAGAGTTCGTCGATTCCGTCTCCGCTGGTGGCGCTGGTAGCGACGATTGCGGGAGCAGCGCTTCGAGCGGCGTCGGTATTCTGGTGAAGAGACAGCATAGTCTGGATACGACGTTTTAGATGCTGGCTTCCCGGAAGATCTGATTTATTGAGGACGAAGACGTCGGCGATTTCCATCAGCCCCGCTTTGTCGGCCTGAATATCGTCGCCCAGTCCCGGGACGAGCGTGACGAGACTGGTATCGGCGAGGCGGATGATCTCGACCTCATCCTGGCCGACGCCGACGGTTTCGACGATCACCGTGTCAAATCCCATGGCGTCCAATACCTGGACCATCGCCGGTGTGGAGCGTGACAGGCCGCCGAGGGAGCCGCGAGTGGCCACAGAGCGGATGAAAACTCCATCGTCCTCGGCGTGTTCTTGCATCCGCACGCGGTCGCCGAGGATGGCGCCGCCGGAAAATGGACTTGTGGGATCGATGGCGATACATCCCACGGTATCGCCGCGCTCTCGGAAGCGAGCAATTAATCGGCTGACCAACGTCGATTTTCCCGATCCCGGATTTCCGGTGACGCCGAGGATATAAGCATCGCCGGCATAGGGCATCAGGGCGGTCAGGGTGGCACGGGCCTGTGGTGCGTCATCATCAATCAGACGCATCAAGCGCGCCGCAGCGCGCCGACTCCCCTTAAGGATTGCCTCTCTGAGCTCACCGGTCATGACAGACTCAATCCTGGCCGCGACCGTATTTGTCGTCGCAGGCGCGTTTGACGAAGTCGATGACCTCGGAGGTATTCGTGCCGGGCGTAAAAATGGCCCGCACGCCGGCTTCTTCGAGTTTTGTGATATCGTCCTCGGGAATGACTCCGCCCCCGAAGACAAAGATGTCGTCGGCGCCTTCCTCCTGGAGCAATTCGACCACTTTCGGCATCAATGTGTTGTGAGCACCGGAGAGAATTGACAGCCCGATGCCGTCGACATCCTCCTCGATAGCTGTGCGCACCAGGGCGCCGGGCGTTTGGTGGAGGCCGCTGTAGATGACCTCGAAGCCGGCGTCGCGCAGAGCTCGGGCGATGACTTTCGCCCCTCGATCGTGGCCGTCGAGGCCGGGCTTTCCGATTAGGATTCGGTATGTCGTCGGCGCCGGAGTGGAGGAATTCATGCTTGATAACCTGACGGAAGATGGGCGCAAGTGGTGGCGAAAGGGCGATCAAGATCCGGTAAAATCGGGGGAGCGCTTGTCGAGAAACGCGGTCATTCCCTCGTTTCGATCTTGGGAGTCCCAGATGCCGGCGAATGCCTGAATTTCAAGTTTATTTCCCTCACTTAGCGTCGTCTCTGAGCCCTGACGCATCAGCGATTTTGCCTGGCGCACAGCAATCGGGCCCTTGTCGCCGATCGTGGAGGCCACGGAGAGGACCTCGTCGAAAAAATCTTCGCCGGAAAAGACGTCGACGGCCAGTCCGATTCGACGTGCCTCGTCGGCGGAGATAGATTCACCGGTGAAGACCAGCCGGCGTGCCTGTTGCCAGCCGATACGCCGGCCAAGCCGCTGCGTTCCACCGAAGCCGGGAATGATTCCCAGGCCGACCTCGGGGAGTCCGACGCTGGCGCTGTCGGAGAGATAGATCAGATCGCAGGCCAGGGCGAGTTCGAGACCGCCGCCGAGAGCAAAGCCGTTGACGGCGGCGATCGTTGGCATCGGCAGAGCCTCGATGGCATCCATGGTGGCGTGGCCAAGGTCTCCGAATTCGGCGGCCTCCTCGGCGCTCATCTCATTCATCGCTGCAATATCAGCTCCGGCGACGAAGGCGCGGCCGGCACCGGTGAGAACGACGGCCCGCAGGTCTTTATTGCCCGCAAATTCTTCGCTGACCGACCGAAGTTCGGAGAGGACGTTGGCGTTGAGCGCATTGAGTCGGTCCGGACGGTTAATGGTGATAATGGCCAGGCCGTCGGTGCGGCGGTCGATGTCCAGTGTCTCGAAGCTCATAATTTCTCCTTATATTCAACAGAAAGCGATCCAACGGAGGCTCGGTGCCGAGTTTTGGTCAGATTGTGTGTCGCTTAGTCATAATCGTAAAATCCCCGCCCGGCTTTTCTGCCGAGCCATCCGGCGTCGACATAATTTCGAAGCAACGGGCAAGGGCGGTATTTGGGGTCGCCGATATTGTCGTGCAGGACCTCGAGAATCGACAGGCAGGTATCGAGGCCGATAAAATCGGCAAGCGTCAGCGGTCCCATGGGCTGATTGGTGCCCAGCTTCATTGCTTTGTCGATATCCTCGATGCTGCCGATGCCTTCGTGATAGGCAAAGATTGCCTCGTTTATCATGGGCATCAAGATCCGGTTGACCAAAAATCCCGGGCTATCCGAGGAGAAGACGGGAGTTTTTCCCATCTTTTCGGTGGCCGCCTCGATGGTCTCGGTGGTCTGCTCAGAGGTGGCGACCCCTTCGATAATTTCGACGAGTTTCATGATCGGGACGGGATTCATAAAATGCATGCCGATAAATTGTTCGGGCCGACTGGTCGCCGCGGCGAGGCGGGTAATGGAGATGCTCGAGGTATTTGATGCGAGGATCCCCTCGGGTTTGACGATTTCGTCGAGGCGCGAGAATAGATCGAGCTTGATGGCTTCATTTTCGACGATCGCCTCGACGACCAGGTCGGCGTCGGCAAATTTTTTCAGATCGGTCGTCGTCGACAGCCGCCCCAGGGCATCATCGCGAAGTTCGGCGTCGATTCGCTCTTTTTGGACCAACTTTTCGAGGCTCGACTCGATGGCGTCTTCAGCCTTGCTCAGCGCCTGTTCATCGCGATCGTTGAGGAGCACTGAAAAGCCCGACATGGCGGCGACCTGAGCGATGCCGTGGCCCATCTGGCCGGCGCCGACAACTCCGATTGTAGACAGTGAGGGTTCCATAAATTGATCTCCTGCGGCAGTGAAACGGAACGAGACTTAGCTGAAATATTCGCCTCGCCAGTGCCGCATTTCAGTTAAATCGCGTCCCCTAGAAGGGAATCGCGGCCGGGTTCGCCGTCTGTGGTTCGGCCCGCCGACTCGCGAGGCGAGTGGCTGTGCGATACCACGCTGATTTCCCGTCGGTCAACTCGAGGGCCCGGGCGGTGAACCGGCGGCAGGCGTTGTCATTTCTGGTCAACCGGCGAAGGCTGTGGGATAGTCTGAAGTGCGACGCGACCACGACAAAAGTATGATTATGGCGATTTGTACACACTGCGAAACTCGGGGCGAGCCACTTTATTCGCCGTGTCCCAATGAGGATGGATACTTCTTAATTGAAGACGAGGAGTATTTTGGCAATGCCCGCGATCCCTGGTTGGGCAAAGAAATCGGCGGGCGTTTTATCATCGTGTCCATCCTCGGCCAGGGTTCGATGGGCCATGTCTATAAGGCCTATCAGCGGCAGGTCGACCGCATGGTGGCGATGAAGTTATTCGAGCCCGACAAGGTGGTGTTGAGCGATGAAGACGGGCCGGCGACCCGGGAACGATTTATCCAGGAAGCCCAGGTGCTGGCGAAGCTTTCCCATCCGAATTGCGTGACGCTCTATGACTTTGGTTACGAGCCAGATCGGGGTTTTTTGTATATCGCCATGGAGCATGTGGCAGGGATCTCGCTTCGTCGCGCCGTGCGGCGGGGAATTCGATTCGATGCCATCGTCGAGGTTGTCCGCCAGGTGCTGATGGCACTGCGAGAGGCCCATGCTTTAGATATTGTTCACCGGGATCTGAAACCGGAAAATATCATCCTCTCCTATCGGCAGACCAGCGAAGAACAGATCGTGAAAGTCCTTGATTTTGGCATCGCGAAATTGTTGCGCAAGGAGCCGCACCAGCGCACACAGGCCGGGCTATTATTTGGGACACCGGCATATATGAGCCCTGAACAATGTCGGGGTGAGACCGACGTGATGCCGGCAAGTGATATCTATTCGCTGGGGTGTATGACCTACGAGATGATCTCAGGTCATCTTCCATTCGACTCCGATATCCCTCAGGAGATGGTCCGTCAGCACCAATACGAGCCAATTCCAGACCTTTTGCCGAGGCGAGGCACGGAGCTGCCTGAGGAGATGGAGAAATTCGTGCGGACCTGTATGGAAAAGGAGCCCGAGGAGCGCTACGCCAACGCAGCAGTGGCGTTGAAGGCGTTTAATGAAGTGGTCGGACAGGCGTTTGGCGGCGGGGCGCTGCAGCAGGGGATGGCTGGTTTGACCGATGAGGGCCTGTCGCGCCGGGTCGCCGTTCCGGGAAACCGAATTACGGGAGCGACACTGGACCCGACGGGAGAGCGAGATCGTCCGGAAGTCCTCGCCGAAATGGATATGCCGGAGCAGAACGCGGCGTCGAATCAATCTGTCGATCGAGAAGGTGACGGGGTCACCGATACGGTGCGCGGAAAAGAGGCCGGCACGTCGAGGCCGGCGGCTAAGGCGGCACTCGGCAGTGGGCTCTCGGGGCGACTGGGGTTGCTCTTAGCTGCCGTGGTGGCGGTGCTGCTATTTGCAACTCTCCTCATCAGCGTCGTCTATGTGTTATTTCTCAGCCCTTGAAGTATTCGGCTCAAAGGGATTTCTCAACGGTGAGGACTACTTTTCCGATGGTCGCATTGTCAGTCAACAACTCGTGAGCATCCTCAACCTGTTCAATGGGCATCACGCGGTCGATGACCGGCTGGACGGTGCCATCCTCAAAGAGTGGCCAGACGGTGGCGCGGAATGCTTCGGCAATGGCTGATTTTTCCTCCAGGCTTCGGCTGCGCAATACGGAGCCGATGACCCGCAGTCGTTTTCGCAGAAGGCGGCCCAGCGAAATCTCTGATTCACTTCCGGCGAGAAGTCCGATGATCACCAGGCGGCCGCGATCGGCGAGGAGGTGAAGATTTTGAGGAAAATATCCAGCGCCCACAGGATCGATGATTATATCGACGCCGCCGTGATCGGTGAGTTCGTCGACGCGCGCCGAGAAGTCCTCGCTTTCTCGGTCGATAGCGGCGTCGATACCCAGTTCGGCGAGAAAATCGAGCTTGGGTCGACTGGCCGTTCCAAATACTGTGGAGCCGAAGGCGCGGCACAATTGGATGAGGGCCGTTCCCACCCCGGACGCCGCGGCGTGAACGAGAACCGTTTCCCCATTGGCAAGTTCGGCCTCGAGGCACAGGTTGACGAAGGCCGTAAAAAAGACCTCTGGGATGGCCGCTGCGTCGACGAGACGGAGATTTTTGTGCACCGGTAGCACCAGGGAAGCGGGGCTGACTACATACTCGGCATAGCCCCCACCACTGAGCAGTGCACACACCGGGTCGCCGGTGCTCCATTGCTCAACGCCGGGACCGATAGCGTCGATGACGCCCGAGACATCGAGCCCGAGGATAGTGCTCGCTCCCTGCGGTGGCGGGTACAGACCGCGGCGCTGGAGAAGATCGGCGCGGTTGCAAGAGGTGGCGGCCGCTTTAATACGGACCTCGCCGGGGCCGGGCTCCGGGGTGGGCACGTCGGTCCATTGCAGGCTCTGATCGTCCTCATCAACGACGATCGCTTTCATGGCAGGCCTCCTGGTGGCGGAAAGTGAGTTGAGACGGACGGCGATTGACTTCGTCCGCAATTGACGGAGAAGACATGTCGAATCGAATGCCGATGCACACAATATGCGGATAATTGTCGTACAGTCACGAGATTGATGCCAGACGTGGATCGAGAAATGAAGATCATCATTACACATCAAAATGCAGACTTCGACGGGCTGGCCTCCATGCTGGGAGCACGAAAATTGTGGCCCGATCACCACATTGTCCTCGGCAGTGCGGTGAGCCCACCGGCCAGAAGATATCTGGCGTTACACAAAGACTGGCTGAAAGTCCTCAGACGTGGCGATCTGGAAGATGAGCAGGTCACCGACGTCATCGTCGTCGATTCCCGGGACCGTCGCCGGGTCTCCGAATTCGCCGGCCAGTTAGAGCAGGCCGATTCTGTGACCGTCTTCGATCACCATCCTGCAGGTCCCGAAGATATCGAGGCGACCCGTGAGATCATCGAGCCTGTGGGATCGTGTGCGACATTGCTGAGCGAACGCATCGAAGTGGCGGGCATCGAATTGGACTCCGAAGAGGCGACGCTTTTGATGCTTGGAATTTATGCCGACACTGGGAATTTATCATTTCCCTCGACCGGGGGACGCGATCTTCGGGCCGCTGCATTTTTGCGCGATGCCGGGGCATCGCTGCCAGTGGTCAATCGCTACCTGCAGCAGGAATACTCACCGCAACAACAAGAAATGTTGGTGGTCCTGATGAACGAAATGAGGGTCATCGATCGGCAGGGGTTGCGAATCGGCTTTACGTGTTACGAGTCTGACACATATTTAAAAGGAGCCTCACAGGTAGTGGAGAGGGTGCAGCAATTGATCGGGCTCGACGCCTGTTTTGCCGTGTTGACCGTTGGCGATCGAGATGCCGTACAGGTGATCGGCAGAAGCAGCACCCGGCAGGTCGATGCCTCGAAAGTTGCCGAGATCTGGGGTGGAGGTGGACATCCCTCGGCAGCCGCTGCACGGACTACGTCGGCGTCGTCAGGTGAAGTTCTGAGTGCTCTTGAGGGGCACCTGAAGGAGCTGGACTTTGAGCCGCTGGCTGTCAACGACGTCATGTCGACGCCGGTGCAAGTGGTACCCCATGATATGAAGCTTGAGACCCTTCAGCCCCTGTTGAAAAAATGGGGGGTATCGGGTGTGCCCGTTACCCGCAGCGGCGAATTGGTCGGGGTGGTATCGCGACGCGATACCGACGATGCCGCCGCCCGCGAGGACTGGTCGATTCCGGTTTCCGGCTTTATGAGTCACGAGGTCATTACCATCGATCCCGATCGGTCGTTGAACGAGGCACTGGATCGAATGACCGACGAGGATATAGGCCGACTCCCGGTCGTCGATGGCAGTCGGCTGGTCGGGATTATCTCGCGCAGCGATATAATTAACCGGTTGTACGGCGAGGAAGTGACCGAACGCGGTGAGTTGAGCTGAAGGCCACGGTGGCCAGGCGCAGCGGGTCAACCGCTTAAGCCTTGCGAAGTACCGGATGAGTCCTCTAAGTTGCATAATTCACCGGGACGAGCGTTCGCCCCGGTGATACCTTCCCAATACTGACACTGGAGACAGGGCAGATTCATGGCTACCAAGCGGAGACGAAAATCGAAGAGGGAAGCCGCGCGACGAAAACGAGAGCAGGAGAAATCGAAGAAATTCGTGATGATCCTCGTCGGCGTTGGAGTCTGTGTACTCATCGCTTTTGTACTGCTCCGGATTTACGCCGGATGACTTCCCCTCGGCTTCTTTAGCAGCCTGTTGCACATAGACTCTGCATCGCCTCGACGGCGGATTTTGCGCCAGGATTTGCCCGTATTTCCTCGAAATAGCGATGCTATTACTCGTCATACGAACAAATCTGGCGACAAAATCGTCTCACCGAAGGCTCGGTCCGCTATGCGCAACAGGCTGCTAGCCGGGATTGAGCATCAACGGAAGCTGACTGTGGGCGGGGATTCCGTCGTTGACGAAGTCGTGTACCTCTTCCAAAAAGCGGCGCCGCTCTTTTCCCTGACGAAAATCGCGGTCCGTGACGTCGATCTCGAGGATTTCCAGATCGTATTTGCGTTTCGCCACCTGGGCAAACGTTCCGTAATACCCATTTAGCCCCCGAAGAAAATCAGCGGTGATCCCCCGTTCTTCCTCCCGTCCTCGCTGCGAGATGCGACGGAGCAGAACCTCGACGTCCGGGGTATGCAATAAGATCACACGGTCCGGCTGGCGGATATTTCGATTAAATCGCTGAAAATAATCAAAATACAAATCCAGCTCCGTGTCAGTCATATGGCCGAGTCCGTGGAGATATTTGGCAAATACCTCGGGGTCTTCAATGAGGGTCCGGTCCTGCACGCAGGCCTCGGGGACGCTATCGATCTGGACGTGATGCTCGACGCGCCGCAATAAAAACTCCATCTGAAGCGTAAAGCTCCAGCGGGTCATATCGCGGTAATAATGGCGAAGAAATCGGTTTTCCACGACGGGCTCGTGAAAGAGCTCACAGCCGAAGTGACGGGAGATGATCTTTGAGGCCGTACTCTTTCCGGTGCCGATATTTCCGGCGAGTGCCACGAAGAGATGGCTCGGAGACTGCTTATTCATGGCAGATCCACATCGAGGGCCGAGGGGGGGACGAGACGCGCTGGGGAGTGTAGTCGAGGTGCGTGCCGATGCAACCGCCGAAATTCCAGATATTGCCGAGGGCGATTATCCGATATCGATGATCTCATCGCCGTCGAACTCATCCTGGACTTCGGCGGCGATGTCGGGAAGGGCTTCGATGAGGTTTCGCAGAAGGTAGCTCTGCAAAAAGAACGTGGTGCTGAAGACCAGAAAATGAAGCGTCTCGTCGCCGGCCCCCGGGATAAACCGCACGAGGTCGGACGGGGTTGAACTCGAAGGACGGAGGCGATCGATGATTTTGCGGATTCCTCGACCACTGCCTGAAGGAGTCTCGCGGGTCATCAACAGGCGCCCCTGGGTCATGGCCGCCAGCCGCGTAAATCGGGGAGGGATGGGCGCCGACTCGAAATAAGCGAGGCGATCGTCACGGGACTCTGAGCGCAATGGCTCGTCAGCCTCCAGGGCTGCGAGTTCGACGAGCAAGCCCAGCAGACGGTCGCCGGTGCGGGTCTTGAATTGCTCCAGTCGCTCCGCGTCCCAGCGCGGGCGGGAGTCGTCGGGAGTAGAAAACGGAGTGAGGAGCTCTGAAAGATGGGCCAGCGCCTCCAATAGGAGGGGATCGCGAAAGATCGGCGAGCGAAACAAAAGCTGTGTTAGTCGGCGGCGGCCGTGGCGTTGTTCGAGCCAGTTTACGAAATCAAAAAGTAGTTCCGCATTTGGATCGAAGCGAAACCCGCGGCGCAGCGTCCAGTCGGCTATATTGGCCAATGTGATTTGCAGGGCCTTGACCTGTTCAGGAGAGGACAAAAAGTCCAAAACCTGTTCCTGGAGCAGGGCGGCGGCGTCGTCGACGCGGGAGCGAAGCGCCTGCCGAAGGCGACCGCCACCGCGCCGGGCAAAACGGCGGACCCGGGCGATCGCCGAGCGATCGCCATCGGCGTCGACCATCGAAGCTCGGCGGGAGTCGGCGTCGTCCATAAGGGGAGATGAGGAGTCTGGGCGGCGACGGCGCCGTTAGGATGGGGCTTCTTGCCCTTCGGGAACCCGTGTGTAGGGTTTGCTCCCGCCTGACATTGCTCGTCGCTCTGAGGTGATGGTTGACGTCACCGCAGTGACGGGTCAAAACGTTGGTCGCACGATGATTGGCACGAGAAGAGATGTCAACGGGACCGTTGGGGTTTGGACGACGCTCTCTCGCCGACTTGCTCAGGGTGGTAGTTCATGGCGGAATACGACAACGACGCAATTATGGAAGACTCCTTGGAAAATACGCAGGAATTAGCGCTGCTTCCACTGAGGAATACAGTGCTTTTCCCCCAGGTCGTGGTGCCCCTGGCGGTCGGTCGGCCGAAGAGCGTCAAGCTCATCGAAGAGGCCGTCCAAGAGGAGACTCCTATCGCCGTCCTCACCCAGCGCGAGCCGGAGACCGATGATCCGGTCACCGATGATTTATATCCGATCGGTACGGTGGCCCGGATATTAAAGGTCGTCAAAATCGCCAACGATAACTACAGCGTCATCATCCAGGGCCAGAAGCGAATTGTCCTCGACGAGATGCTTCAAGAAGAACCCTATTTTAAGGGACGTTTCGACATCGTCGAGCCCCCTGCCGAGCCGGTGGGCGAAGAGCAGGTAGAGGTAGAAGCGCTGTTTATGAATTTGAAAAGCACCGCCAAGCAGGTGGTCAAATTCATTCCCGAGATGCCCAAGGAGGCCTCGCAGATGGTGGAAGGGGTCAATGACCCCGGCCAGCTCTGTGATTTTGTGGCCGCCAATATGGATATCACCACCGAGGAAAAACAGGAGATTTTGGAGACGGTCGGTCTCAAGGACCGCCTGACCACGGTGGTCACTCTGCTGGCGCGTCAGCTCGAAGTGCTCCGGGTCAGCGACAAGATTCAGAGCCAGATCAAAGAAGAGATCGACAAAAACCAGCGCGAGTACTACCTGCGCCAGCAGCTCAAGGCGATCAAAGAGCAGCTCGGCGAGATGGACGGCGAAGGGGGCGACCTCGACGAGATCGCCCAGAAGCTCGACGAGCTCGATTTGCCCGAAGAGGTAGAGGATAAATGCCGCAAGCAGCTAAAGCGGCTGCGCATGATGCAGCCGGCGTCCAGCGAGTATGGCGTCACCCGGACCTACGTGGAGACTTTGCTCGACGTACCCTGGAATAAGCAGACTCAGGACAAGCTCGACATCCACGAGGCGCGGCGAATTCTCGACGAAGATCACTATGATCTGGACAAGGTCAAAAAACGGATCATCGAATATCTGGCGGTCCGGAAATTAAAAAACGATATGAAGGGGCCGATTTTGTGTCTCGTCGGGCCTCCCGGGGTGGGCAAGACCAGCCTTGGCCGCAGTGTGGCCCGTGCCCTGGGGCGAAAATTCGTGCGGATCAGCCTCGGCGGTATCACCGACGAGTCCGAAATTCGCGGACACCGCCGTACCTACGTGGGAGCCCTGCCGGGACGGATCGTTCAAGGGTTGCGAAAAGCCGAGACCAATAATCCGGTCTTTATGCTCGACGAGATCGACAAGATCGGCCGTGATTTTCGCGGCGATCCATCGGCGGCGCTTTTGGAGGTGCTCGATCCGGAACAGAATAGTGAGTTTTCCGACCACTATCTGGAGATTCCCGTCGACCTTTCAAATGTGTTGTTCATCGCCACAGCGAATATGCTCGACCCCATCTCGGCGCCTCTGCGTGACCGGATGGACGTCATCGAAATCCCGGGCTATACGGCTCACGATAAGCGCCATATCGCCCGGCAATACTTGATTCCGAAGGCTCTGGAATCGCATGGGATCACCGAGGACCATCTGGACCTCGAAGATAGTGCGCTGGACAAGATCGTGCGCAATTACACCCGCGAGGCCGGGGTTCGCAATCTGGAGCGGCGTATCGCCGAAATTGCCCGAGGGGTCGCAGTCCAGGTGGCGGAATCAGTAGAAAAGATCGAGGAGGGCGAAGAGGACGTCGAAGAGGTCAGTATTACTGTTGGCGGGGAGAAAGTCTCAGAGTTTCTGGGACCGGAGAAATTCCAGTACGAGGCCGCCCAGCGCACCGCCCATCCGGGTGTGGCAACAGGGCTGGCCTGGACGGCGGCCGGTGGCGATATCTTATTTATCGAATCCACCAAAATGCCGGGCAAAGGCGAATTAGTGCTCACCGGGCAGTTAGGTGACGTGATGAAGGAGTCAGTCCGAGCAGCGCTGAGTTATATCCGAAGCCGGGCCGAGGAATTTGAGATCGACAAAAACTTCATGCGCGAAAACGATATCCATATTCACGTTCCGGCAGGAGCGATCCCGAAAGACGGTCCGTCGGCGGGGATCACGATGTATATCTCGTTATTGAGCCTGCTGACGGGCGTCAAAGTGCGATCCGATGTGGCCATGAGCGGCGAAATCACTCTTCGCGGCAATATCCTGCCCGTCGGGGGAATCAAAGAAAAGGTTCTTGCGGCCCACCGATCAGAGATTAAACGCGTCGTCCTGCCTCAGCGAAACGAAAAGGATATGGTCGATGTCTCCGACGAGATCAAAGACGAGTTAGAGTTCTTTTTTCTCGACCACGTCAGTGAACTTCCGGAGTTGGTCCTTGAGGAAGGTGATTGGGAATTTGCCGGCAAGGCAGCCTCAGGCGGTGATGAAGATGAAGAGGCGTCGGCCGAGTAGACTAGTGGTACTCGATAAAAAAAGCCCCGCGTCGAGCAGTCGACGCGGGGCTTTTTTTTCGACTTTTTTTTAAGAGTGCCAATACTCAGACAAACTCGACGTCCATGATCTCGACGATGCGGTCGCCCTTGGGGGCGCGAATCGTCGTCTCCTCACCGATGGATTTTCCGATGAGGGCCCGCGCGATGGGGCTGGCGTAGGAGATCTTTTTGTCTTTGATATCCGCCTCATCGTCACCGACGATCTGGTAGGTGAATTCCTCATCGGCTTCGAAATCATAGATGGTGACCGTGGCGCCGAAGACGACGCGGTCACCGCTCAAATCGGCGGGATCGATGATCTCTGCCTGGGCCAATTTGCCCTGGATTTCGCGGATACGTCCTTCCACGAATCCCTGCTTGTCCTTTGCGGCGTCGTATTCGGCATTCTCACTGAGATCGCCGTGGGCGCGTGCTTCCTCGATCTCGGAGACAACCTTGGGACGCTCGACGCGTTTGAGGCGGTCCAATTCGTCGCGGAGCCGCTCATGTCCAATACGGGTCATCGGTACTTTTTGCATAGATACTCCCAGATGGTCGGGGTTGTTTTTGCCCGGATTATTCGTGACTCGTCAACGGCTGATCATCAGCTGTGTGACCCCGTTATATTCCTTGGTGACAATGCGTTTGGCCGCCTGCGGGACGTGAGTTTTGACTGTCGACGTCATTTGGCTTCGTCGCGACGCGGCGCTGCTAATCCGTGTTAGGGGCGCGACATTATGGGATACAATGGTCGGGTTTTCAATCGAATTCACCGGCGTGGAGCCGATCCCAATAAGATTCGAGGGCGGCTTTGATTTTCGGAGCCAGCAAGACGACGCCGATGATATTGGGAAATGCCATCGAAAGCAGCATGAGGTCCGAGAAATCCAGGACGTTGTCGATACTGGTGATGGCGCCCAAAAAGATGAAAAATAAGAAGATGTAGCGGTACGTCATCGACTCTTTTACGCCGAATAAAAAGGCCCAGCAGCGCTCGCCGTAATACGACCAGGAAATCATGGTGCTGAAGGCAAATAAGATCACGGCAATGGACAGGATGTAGGGGAACCACCAGATGACGGTACCGAAGGCTGCCGAAGTCAATGCGATATCGTCGAGCCCGGCCATGGCAGGGTCGGCGTAGACGCCGGTGATGACGATGACGCACCCGGTCATAAAGCAGACAATTAGAGTATCGATGGCCGGTTCCAAAAGAGCGACGAAGCCCTCGCGGACCGGTTCTTTGGTCTTGGCCGCTGAGTGGGCGATGGCCGCCGAACCGATGCCAGCCTCACTGGAGAAGGCCGCACGCGTAATGCCGACGATGAGCACGCCGACCAGTCCTCCGAGACCGGCCTGGGGATTGAACGCCTCGCTGACAATGATCCGCACGGCGTCGGGGATCATGGTGTAGTGGGAGATGAGGATATACAGGGCTGCCGAGACGTAGATGACGACCATGGCGGGAACGATCTTGGAGGCGACGCTGCCGATGCGCTTGATACCGCCGATGATGACCAGACCGACCAGAAAGACCATGAAGATTCCGTACAACCAGCTCCGCGGCTGAACTCCGCCGGAGATCGCCGCCTCGTTGAACACCTCCATTTGCTCAAAGGTTGTCCAATCGACGCTTCGCTCCTCGACCTCCCCGAAGTAGATCTCCTCAAGGTCCATGGGCCCGCTGTCAAAGCGTGAACCCGCCTCGGTGGCCTGGATCTCAAACGACAAGCTGAAGCGACCGTCGTCTCGCAATTGCCAGTCATCGATTTCGGCGCGGATAGTCTCGATTGGCTGGTAGACCTGAGGGGCAAATTCGTCACCACGTGGCGATGATCGCTCGATGCGAACCAGGTGAGGGGGCATGGTGATGGTAAGCGGCTGGTCGTGAACCACCGTGGCCTCACCGGTGGCCTGCTCGCCGGCCAGCCAGGGGATGAGATCGGTGGTGGTCTGAAAGCTCTGATTGGCCTGAAACATATTTCCGCCGCCCAGCGAGCCTCCGATACATAAAATAGCGAAGATGGCGGCCAGGTATTTACCCAGAGTGGGGCGTCCAATCTCGGCAAGTCCGTCGCGCAAATAGACCATCGGTCCACCCTGGACCATGCCGTCTTCGTCGACCTTTCGGTACATCTGGCCCAACGTGCATTCAGCGAATTTACTGGCCATTCCGAAGAGGGCGGCAAACATCATCCAGAAGACGGCCCCCGGGCCGCCGATGCTGACAGCGAGAGCGACCCCGGCAATATTGCCGAGACCAACTGTGGCCGACAGGGCCGTACTCAGTGCCTGAAAGTGGCTGACTTCGCCGGGATCGTCGGGGTCATCGTATTTGCCGATGACCACCTTGATGGCGTGGCGCACCCCTCGCACGTTGATAAAATCGAAGCGAAACGTGAAATATATGGCGCCGGCGATAAGCGTGAGAACGACCAGCGGGATCTCGTTGAGAAAATCCCAGAAACCGCCGAGCAAGCTGGGGACGGTGCCAAAGGCGATGGCGTAGATGGCGGCGACGATTCCGCCGAATTGCCGGTCGATGACCTCCAGGTCTCCCTCGGTGGTCACGGCGACCAGGACGCTGAAGATGATGAGGATTGCGACGACGACGGCGTGTCGCTGAGTGGAGCTGAGAAAAGGCTTCATCGGGGAACCTCCTCGATCTTCTCCGCAAATCGTTGAGACGTCTTAAGGGGCGGACGGCAGCAACGAAAGAGGGGCGGCGAAGTCGGCACGGCGAAAAAAAGAAATTGCGAACGCGTCGAGATTTAGCACCGCGGACGGCGGGGACGCAACCTTCGATAGAGCGCAGTAAACGGCTCCCCAGCATCAATGTCGGTGGAAATGATAGCCTACGTGTGCCCGTACCGAGGAATAGTGAGGAAAATCCGACAGTTGGCTCAGCGGTGCGTAGACGTTGACGGCTCCGCCAAAGGAGATGCGCCGGCTTTTTCGATAATCAAAGCCCAATGTGGCACGCATGGAAAACAGCTCCCCCTGCGGCGACGCCGATGAAGGAGGGCCCATTGGGTGAACGACGGCGGCGACTTCCGCAAAGGGTACGTAGATGGCGATATCGAAGGCGTAGCGCACGCCCACGGCTGCAGATGCCACCGTATGTGGACCGATGGGCTCGTCGTCCTCGTCGGTGGTCTCAAAATGATGACTGGCTCCGGCGTCGAGAGTCAGACGCCAGAAGTCGTTTAACAAAAACACGCCACCGATATCGACGGCCGGTCCCCACCAACCGAATGCCGAGGGCGCCGCGTGCTGGATGCTGGCGGCGCCGACACCGCCCCATACCTGGCCTTCTGAGGTCAGGGCATGAGCGACAGGTGCGGCGGCGAGCACAACGACGGCTCCCAATACGGCCACGAGATGTCGCAATCCACCGCAGAAGGTGGGCTTTATATTTATCGAGAGCCGAAAGCCGTTGGAAGGCGAGCCGGAACATCGTTGTTTCATGGAGTTGGCCGGTGTGGAGTCGTCGTCTGACCGGTGCGGTTGACACCCCGAAAGGCGGTTAATATAGTCCGCTCCCACTCGTTTTTGACCAAACGTAAAGCGAGTGTCCGGTCGCCAGAAGACGTCGAATCGAGAGAGGTATGGCATTGCCCGTCAAGTGGCGAGCGAGCTCAGGTTAAGGAGAGAATGAATGGCAATCAAGATTAAGAACAAAGGAAAGCAGGGACCAGAGGAGCCGGAAGAGGAGGGCGGACCAGGAGTCCCCCCCGCTGGAGCTCCCGGAAGTGGTCTCGACGGATTCGAACGGGCCAGCTTTATGGCGGCGGCCTGGATCGAGGATAATCGAACCCTGTTCTTTGCCATGGTGGGCGTCGCCCTCGTCGCCACTCTGGCCATCGTGCTTGGCGTCTATTACGTGCGCGGTCAGCAGGTGGAAGCCTCCAACCGTCTCAGCGAAGGACTGGCAGCCTACGAGGTGCCCGTAGAGGGTTCCCCGGAGTTGGAAGCGATGCGCGCTCAGGAGGGTTTTCCAGAGCCGCCAAAGGTCTTTGATAACACCGAAGAAAAGTGGACCATCGTCTATGATAGCGCTGAAAATACTCTGGCAGACTTCGATCGCGGTCCGATCGCTGTGACGTCGCGACTCGTCAAAGGGGCGTCGGCGATGAATCTCGGAAATTACGAGGAATCAGCCGATCTTTACCAAGAGGTTATCGACAGCGACGATGCCGACCAGGAGCTTGAAGCAATGGCCAATATGGGATTGGCCAATAGCCGGGCGGCGACAGGTGATATCGACGGTGCAGAAAGCGCCTGGGGGCGCTTTGTGGAATTGCAGCCGGAACGTCAGGCCTATGCCGATTTTGAAATGGCCCGTCTCGTCGAGCGTCACGGTGAAAAAGACGACGCACGCGAGCGATACGAGCGGTTTCTTGAGGAACATCCCGACAGTTCATATGTCGATGAAGTGGAGCGCCGTAACGCGCTTTTATAAATCCAGTTTCTAATGCAGCGGACAGGTATTGTGGAGAGGGCTATAGTGCGGCATCCCGTAGGAGCGTGGCTCTGTGCCGCGCTCGCACTATTTTTAAGCGTTGGTTGCGCCACGGAAGCGGCGATTCCCGCCGGCTCTGATCGGGCCTCTGATATACGTATCGATGTGCAGTGGCGGCTTGATCTGGCCTCGGACAGGATCTGGGAGTTAGATCCAGCAGAGCTGGGACAGCCGGTATTGTCTCCCGGAGGCGACCTGCTGGTGGGGACGAGCAGGGGCTGGATGTATCGGATTTTTGCTCATTCTGGGGAAGTGGTATGGGCGACCAATGTAGGTGGGGCTATCGATGCCGAGGCCAATCTGGTGGGGCGCGAGGTATTCGTCGGCAGTGACGACGGCGTTGTAGTCAGTCTCGATTGGCGCACCGGTGAGGAACAATGGCGTACCGAGACCCGAGGCTCTGTAGAGGCGCGTCCTACGGTCTCCGAAGGTCGAGCCTTCGTGACTGATAGCGAGGATATTTTATATGCCCTTGATGCCGCCACGGGTGAGCTTTTGTGGGATTTTCAGCCTGCTGCACCCGACTTTTTCACGATCAAAGGCGGCGGACAACCGCTGGTCGTCGGTGAGATGGTTTATTGCGGATTCGCCGATGGCACTCTGAGAGCATTTCTTGCCGACAGTGGAGACGAGGCCTGGGTCGCCGACCTCGGCGACGAGACTGAGGAGTTCGGCGATGTGGACGTGCCGATATTTTTGGATGGAGATCGGCTGATTGCCACATCCCACGCCGGTGGAGTCTATGCCATTGAGCGGGAGACAGGTGCCACGCTGTGGCATAACGACATCCGCGATGTCGCCGGCGCCGAGATGCATGCCCATTGGTATTTCGGCGCTGTGTCGACCGGGGCGGTCTTTACCCTGGATACTCGTGACGGTGAGATATATTGGGAGTACGAGGTCCCCGATGACCACCTGGCCGTCGATATCTCAGTGGCTGGAGACTTCGTCGCCGTCGCCGTCTCAGAGGGCCCGATGTATTGGCTGCATGTGCGCAACGGAGAACCGGCGGCAAAATGGGCTCCCTCCAATGGTTTTCAGAATGCACCGATTTTCGACGATCGATTCGGCTACGTCATGTCCAGGCGTGGCTATCTCTACGGATTTTCGCTGGCCTATTAGGGCACAAAAGATATGTGCCTGAGCAATTCTGCTGTTGCGGCGGGTTGTAGTGAAACTAAAACAGCGTGGGTGGGGCAGCAGATGGTAGGCTCAGAGTGTAAAGGTCATTCCATCTTTGGCGACCACCGTATTGTCAAATAGATCGACGCTTATCTCACCGACATGGTCGAGGATTTCATCCGTGCTGGTCGGATCGTGGTGAAAGAGGCAGAGCTTTTCGACCTCAGCCATCTTGGCCATATTGGTCGCGATCTGCACTGTGGAGTGCCCATAGCCCTGAGTCGGCACGGGCATCGAGGTGTAGTGATCGTCGGTGTACATGGCATCGTGGATCAGAAGATCGGCGCCGCGGGCGAATTCAGCCAGGCGCTGATCGCCGTGGACGTATCCTTCAGTGTCAGTGGCGTAGACGACGGTCCGTCCGCCGGCCTTGATCTTGTATATATTGACCCCTGACTTGGGATGGTTGTACCCGCGCATGCAGTGGACTTCGATATCGATATCGTCGTCGTCGGGAATCCGGTCGAGATGCTCCGGATGGCGCGACCGGACTTTGACGGGCGCCGCCTTGCCGCGTGAGAAATAAAGCACGTCGGCTTCGCCGATATCCTCGAAAAATTTCAGTGCCCGCATCTCGTGAAGGGCCACCGGGTAATAGGGGGCCTGAATCAGGGTTTCGATCGTCTCCTCGAAGCTGTCGAAACGACTGGATCGCGGACCGTATAGATACAGGGTGCTTTCGGGATGGAAAATCGGCGGAAAATACGGCAGGCCGACGAGGTGGTCGAAATGAGAGTGAGTGAAGACAATAGTTGCTATCAGAGGCTGTCCTGCACTCAGCGAACGGCCCAACAGTTCCTTGCCGTAGTTGATGATTCCACTGCCGGCGTCGAAAATGATCTCCCGTTCACCGTAGCGAATTACGACGCAAGAGGTGGCCCCGCCGTAGCGATTAAATTCTTCGCCGTTGATCGGATAACTGCCGCGACATCCATGGATCGTGACCGAAAATTCAGAGGACATTACTCAATGCCTGCATGGAAGTGGAAATGGGCGGGTTCACGTACGCACTCACTCATCAGATGGAGAGCAACTATATCAATGCCGTTTTTTCGGAGTCAAGTTTGCCACGGCGAATATAGGCGGAGACAAGGAGAGTAATTGGAGGTTGTCGTAGAGGTTGGCACCGGTGGTTGGCCGGTATCGGCGAGTGCGTTGGGGATTGGGATATGGGTGTTTTTTGCCTGGTGTTGGCTGAGAGCGCCAGGGGTCGCCCGTCTTGAATTGGTGGCATCGTTCGGGTTTGTCGTCGTCGCCGGGATTGCAGCCGGTTTGCTGGGCGGACTGGCCACCGACGAGACCGGCCTGTCATCACTGGGAGGGGTCGTCGGCGCAGGCGCCGCTCTGGTCGCGTTGATCAGACCGTGGAGGCCGCAGCGGCGTTGGATGGCGGATCACCTGATCCCGGCCGGAGTGGCCGGGCTGGCGGTGGCTCGTCTGGGATGTCTATTTCAGGGATGCGATTTTGGTCGGCGTACCGACGGGGCGTTGGCCGTCGTTCATGAGGCGGGAAGTCGGGCCTGGGAGTTTCACCAGACCTATTTTGAGATGAGCGCCGGCGCCGATACAAGCCTCGCCGTTCATCCGTTTGCGGCATACCTGGCGTTGTGGGGCCTGGTATCAGCGCTGATCGGTGAGTGGATACGGCGGTACAACCGGGGGCCTGGGGTTGCCGGCGTGGCATGCGCTACCGTGTTCTTAGCCGGTGGAGGAGCTATCGAATCGATGCGGGAGCCAGCGACGGTGATTCAAATCGCCGATGGAATCTCGGCATATCCACTTTTGTACTGGATGGGAGCGCTGGCAGCGGGGCTTGCCTGGTGGTGGCTTGAACGGGCCCCGAAAAAGAGAGCAGATTATGAGTGAACTTGCAGGAAGGGCATTATTTGGCACCTGTGGATGGTCCTACGAGGATTGGAACGGCGTATTTTATCCACCGGAGGTTCGGGGAACAAAGCGCCTGACTCATTATGCGCGGTCGTTTCACACCGTGGAGATAGACTCCACATTCTATGCCATTCCGGCGCGTAAGACCGTGCAGGGCTGGCGAGAGCGAAGCCCGGAGGGGTTTTTGTTCTCGGCAAAATTCCCGCGCCTGATCACCCATGAAAACCGCCTCGTCGGCTGCGGCAATGAGGCGGCGACCTTCGTCGACGTTATGAGCGAGCTCGGCGATCGGATGGGATGTCTGCTCTTACAGTTGCCGCCCTCGCTGACAGTGCATGCATTTGACGATCTGGCGCGGTTTTTAGAAGGGCTCCCCGATGGCTATAGCTACGCCGTGGAGGTCAGAGATCGCTCCTGGCTCGTCGATGAATTTGCCGATTTATTAAAGCGCTGGAATGTCGCATTGGTCTTGACCGACGGGGGCCACCTCGATCGGTTCTGGCGGGTGACCTCGCGAGTTGTTTATATTCGCTGGCTCGGAAATTGGAACCAGTTCGAACATTATAATCGCGTCCAGCGCGATACCACGGAAGACCTCGATTGGTGGACACCGAGAATAGAGCACATATTGTCAAAGGGAGGAATCGTGCTGGGATATATAAATAATAATTTCGCCGGCTACTCCCCGGCCATTGCCGAGCAATTGCAGTCGAGATTTACTCCCGCCGGAGATTGACAGATCGGCGGTTATTGCGGCATAAGGCCGGCGGTTGGCTTTCGTCCTTTGACCCTAGGGAAAATCCATGTCGTATGCCAATATTTTTGAGTTGACCAGGTGCCTCGACGACTGTCTGGAGTATTGCCAGCAGTATCCGGAGCGCGAGCACAGCCAATTTCACGAATCACTGCTTCGCGAAGCCCGTCAGGAACTCGACGAGTCATCGGCCAAGGCCGACAAGGAGTTCGTGGAGTGGCGCATGGAGAGTCGCGAAGACAGATTGGCCTGGAAACGCCTCGCCGGTGAATTGGCGTCGGTGCAAAAGCAGTTGGAAGCGGTCAACGCCATTGGCTTTTTCGACCAGAAGGTAATGTACTGGGATCCGAAGCGGCTGATCGCGGCGGTGGATGAGATGGTTACCTATTTGCGCCGCAGGGTCGACGACCTCGATTTTGCCGCCGACAAAGCGGATAAAATGGAGCGTCTAAAGGAAAAGGGGCTTTCCGAAGACGACGAATCAGATCAGGCGCTTGATGAATATCTTCGATTTTCCAAGCTGCGCGCCAATGGCTTAAAGGTCGCCAAGGATACCATCGCCAACTTTCGCCGCGCTCTGCGGCGCGACTTGACGATTCGCGACAAGGACTATCAGCGGATCGGTTGGCCGCAGCAGGTGGCGACTGACGAAAAGGTATTGTGAAAGCCGAATATGGGCGGGGAGATAAGTAAAAAAAACGGCCGGAGACTGAATCTCCGGCCGTTTTTGGTTTGTGTTTTCGAAAATCTCAACCAACGTTGCAGAAGACCTCGTAGTCGATAAAGCCGGTAAATTCCGCATCTTCAGCGCAGACTTCGCAACCGGGATCGCGGCGCAGCTTGAGTTCTCGAAATTCGCTCTTCAGTCCGTCGAACGTCAGCAGCCGACCGGTCAATGGCTCACCAAGGTCGGCGACGAGTTTGATAACCTCAATGGCCTGCAAGAGGCCGATGATACCGGGAAGGACGCCGAGAACGCCGGCTTCCTGGCAGCTCGGGGCGAGCTCGGGAGGCGGCGGCTCGGGGTATAGGCAGCGATAGCAGGGGCCGCCGTATTCGCTGGCAAATGTGGTGACCTGACCCTCGAATCGAAACACCGAGCCGTGGACATTGGGGATACCCAGATGGACGCAGGCATCGTTGATGAGATAGCGGGTGGCAAAATTGTCGCCTCCATCGACGACGACATCCCAGCCCTCGAATATATCAAGCACATTGTCGCTGGTGAGCCATTCCTCGTATTTGACGACTTCCACATCTGGATTGAGCGACTTGATGGTCTGTTCGGCGGAGTCGACTTTGGGGATTCCGACCCGGTCGTCGGTGTGTAAAATCTGACGCTGAAGATTGGATCGGTCGACGACATCGCTGTCGATGATGCCGATTTTTCCGACTCCCGCGGCCGCCAGATAGTAGGCGGCCGGGCTGCCGAGCCCGCCGGCGCCGAGCATCAAGACCTTGGCGTCGAGTAGCTTCGTCTGGCCCTTCTCGCCGACCTCGGGGATGAGCAGGTGGCGACTGTAGCGATTGAGTTGCTCTTGCGAGAGCGTCTTTGGGATATGTACGGGGTGACCGGAGCGCTTCCAGGCCGTAAATCCACCGGCCATTGATCGCACGTCGGAATAACCGAGTTCCACCAGGGTGCGCGCGGCCAGTGCCGAACGCGTTCCGCCAGCGCAATACAACACGATGGGGCGCTCTTTGTCGGGGACTGTATTTTCGATTTTGAGGTCCAGCAATCCACGGGGGATAAACTCGGCTCCCTCAATATGTCCTTCCACAAATTCGTCGCGCTCGCGGACATCGATAATCCGCGCATCGGTGTCACTTTGCTGCAACTCGTAGACCGCGTCCGGATCCGTCTCTACGATCTCGTCTTTTACGCGTTCGATCAGTTCGCTGAAGCTAGCCACAATATTCTCCTGGTCATCAGTTTTTCGCACGAGGTTCGCCGGGCTCCGACATTGGGGCCTGTCTGCAAATGACTTTGGTCAGCCACACTCAGACAGCCGCAAAACACGTGGGCCATGATAGTTATTCATAGCGATCTGGTGGGGATTAATCAACCAATTCCTAGTTGATTGGTGTGAATTCGTCCGTGAAGCCCAGACGACAAGGGTGTCACGCCAGTCTTGAGCTGCCTCAATAGGTTGAAAGAGGAGACCGCAGATTACTCCATCTGGTCCATCTGTCGGTCGAGCTTCTCCATGAGCTCTTCCATCTCCAATTCGATATCTTCGATATTGAGTCGACTCTGGATCATGGAGATTGTTTCTCTAAGTCGCTCCCGGAGTTCGGGGGGCAGCTCCGGTGCCAATGCCTGCAAATCGCCGAGCAATTCGCGATCGAAGAAAAACCCAAGTCCATGGAGGGCGGAGCGACGCTCCTCGATCTGGCGGGCGTCGTCGCCGGCCACGCCGAGTAAATAGTCTTTGGCCCGGTCGGTCCGCGATGTACCGAGCCCGAGAAAGGCTCGGTTTCGAAGGCGATCGATGTCGTCGGAGGCGCGGTCGTCGAATGCCGAGTAATCACCGTCAGCAATGGCAATGAGGACGAGGTCGGCATCATCGCTTTCATCGAGCGCCAGCATATGAACGAGTTGCTCCAGGATCGACTGAGGCGCATCATCGTTGCTAAACAGGTCTTCGATCTCGTCGAGAGGCAGCGGATTTTCCGATCGCCGAAGCGCTCGCAATGCCGTACCGGCGCTGGGGTGAGTGATATCATTGTGGAGCACGTCGGCAATTGCTTCTTTGGCCGCTGGATCGGTGGAACGGGCCAGTAGGTGCAGCGCATGGTGTAGACCTCGAGGCCACTGTTCGGTCCTCGAGTAGGCAATGACCGCTTCTGTGGCGTCATTGGCGTCGTCACGACGATTTAGGGCCCGAATGGCGGAAATTCGAACGTCTGGCGACTGGTCATCAAGAGCGGCTTCCAGCGATTCGCGTGCCGCGGCGTCAGAATACATCCCCAGGGCCTGGGCGGCGAATTGTCGGACCACTGGATCGGGGTCGTCGCTGAGAATCTGTTCGCCCAGTAAATCGGCGGTATCGAGATGATAATAATATCCCATTGCCTCGATGGCGCGGATTCGATGGGCTCGACTCTCACTGTCGGCGTAAATTGACGCCAGTTCATCGGCGCTCTCGATTTCGGCCTGCTCATTGGAAAAACGCCGCTGGCCGATAAAGACCAGCGCCGTCAGTGCGTCGAGACCGACCTCGGTATCTCCCGCCGAAGCTGCAGCAGAAATAAGCCTCGGCACGACGGCAGACTCCCCATTGGCGATCGCGCGAACACGTTCTCTTCTCAGAAATTCACCGCCCTCGCCGAGGCCGGAGATCAATTGAATTCGATCGATGTCGGAGCCGACGCGTCCAATGGTGCGGATCGTATCGACGTATTTTCGCTCGTCAGGGTCGAGTTGATCCAGGATATCGAGCAATGTCGGAGCAGCCCGGGAGCCATGGGTCGCGATGGCCCGTTTGGTTCGAAGATAGTCACTGTCTTCGGGCTCGATCCGTAGAAAATGAGCGCTCAGTACGGGAAGTGATTTCTCGTCTTCGATCTGGCCCAGATAGGGGACAATTCGGCGGCGCAACGACGCATCGGCGGTCTGAAGAATCTCGGCGATGGCGTCGACGAAAGCGTTTGGAATCAACGCCCCAAACTCGGCAATTTGGTCGCGGCGCACAATATCGGACTCGCCTACCAGTTTTTCGATAAGACGATTGGCGGTCTCCGCCTCGGTATCGGCGTCGAGAACCGACAGAGGCGTTAGCTCAGAAATGGCCACTGAATGTCCTATGCGGCGCTCCTGATCGTCGCTGGAGTTAGCCAGCGTCCCCGGTACAGCATCGAGGATCATCACCGACATACAGCGTGTATTGGTGGGCTCCGGAAGCTCGAGATAATATCCTCCCCGGGCGTGTAATTTGTCGAAATCTACGTCCGGGAGGTCGACGGCGTAGCGAGCACCGTCGCTGAGTCCGATCAGCAGTCGAGTAGGGCGGGCATAGGCCTCGAAGGATTCGCGCGAGTGGCCATGGCCGGGAAAGATGCGTAACGACTTCAGGTCTGCAGCGGTATTGACGCTGGCCGTGACGAATTCGCCAATGCCCAGCTCGTCGCTGCCCTCGATCCAGGGGTTATTGAAATCCTGAGTGCCCAGCATTCGCGGCCGGCGCACGGTGACCCCTTTCGGGGCGCCGCGGATGTCGCTGGTCGCCGACACCCAGGCAAAAAAGCCCTCCGTAAGCGGCGGCACGATCGAAGATTCCGGAACTTTCGCTGCCAGTTCATCGGCTCCCTCGGCGGAAATTTCTGTCGTAAAGCCCGCCAAAAAGCGACCGGAGTCGGCATCGAATTTCTCGAAGCTCTCTTCCTCCTCGGATCGGAGACCACAAAAGTCGATGTCACGAGTGGCGTCGTAGCGGGCCAGTGACGGTGTATCGTCGATGTCCTGGAGCGCCAGGCGAGGTCCACCGTCGAGCTCCGTAAATTGTCCCCGACCGACGACGGTGCATTTCCAATCTCCGGAATCTGTGTCCGGTCGCAGGTGAAAGGCGAGCTGATAGGCCGGGGGATCGAGGGGGCCTTCATCACCTGTCGCCACCGCTTCGAGAAGCGCGAAATGACCGTCGCCTTCGGATTCGGAAGAGGTCAGGCGAAATTGATAAAAATCTCGTCCAGCCTCGATGGGAACGGTGCTATAGCAGATTCTTTCATCGGGATATCCCTCTACGCTGATATCGATATGCCAGATCCGGCGAGTATCGTCGCGCTCCCGATAGACTCGGAGATCGAGGGGATCGCGATCGGATGCCGGCTGGAGGGATTTGTCGAAACGGATCTCCTCGTTGTCGGCCTCGACGTCGGCGGCTTCGTCGGCCAGGGCATCGCCGGTGGGCAATAATGTGAAGAATGCACCGGCGGCAGCGACGAATAACGCGGCTATACCTGGAGCTATACTTGAGGGTTTGTTAAGAGGTTGGTTCATGTTTTCCGCATTTTTAGTTCTGGTGTGGGACGACGGCCGGTATTCTGAAACACCAGGAAGTCGTGGAGGATTTCAGCGTGATCAAAGACGATGGACTCGGGCGGTTCGTCCAGGGGAAATAATCTGGCCTGTGCGGCATCGTCGCCAGCCTGCGGCGTCCCCTCAGCGCGAGCAGTGAAGACAATCGACAGGTTATGCTGGCGGGGATCGCGGTCCGGCCGAGAATAGACGTAGAGCAGATCCCTCAACTCGATATCGAGCCCGGTTTCCTCGCGTGCCTCGCGAATGGCGGCATCTTCGACTGATTCGCCGCGATCGACAAAACCTCCTGGAAGTGCCCAGCCCCGAGGTTTGTTGCGCCGGTAGATCCAGACGAGATGATCGTCGATCTCGATAAGGGTGTCGACCGTGGGATAGGGGTTTTGAAAATCGGCCATAAAATCAAGCCCTGGTGGTGGGCGGAAATTTTGACAGCTCCGCAAGCGGGTCCTACGGTCATTGCCACCGGTTAGAGGTGATCGGCCTATGCTCCGATGACACCGCGGCCCGGAGAAATATAGTGCATGAGGAAGCGGATGAAAGCAGTCAATCCCGAAAACCGTTCCATTATTCTCGCCAGTGGCTCGCCCAGACGGCGTGAATTGACGCGACGCATCGGCTTTGAGCCCATCGTCGAGGTCAGCTCGATTCTGGAGGTGCACGAGCCGTCGGAGTCGCCGATACAATATGCGCGCCGGCTGGCGGTCGAAAAGGCGCGCGATGTGGCGTCATCGCTTCGCGAGACGCCGCCGCGCTGGATCTTATCGGCCGATACGATCGTCGTCCACGACGGCGATATTTTGGAAAAGCCAGCCGACAGTGACGATGCGAAAGCGATGCTGCGCCGGCTATCCGATGATGAACACGAGGTGATCACTGCTTTTTGTTGGACCTGGCCGTCTGCGAGCGGGGAAGACGACGGCCCGCTCGAAGTGGTGCGCGACGTCAGCGCCAGGGTGTGGCTTCGCCGGCTCGACGATGAAATGATCGCCCGCTACGTGGCGACCGGTGAGCCGATGGACAAGGCCGGAAGCTATGGAATACAGGATGTCGGCGCCGTATTGGTGCGGCGCCTTCAGGGCTCGTATTTCGCCGTTGTCGGTCTGCCGGTCTGCGAAGTTGTGGAGACGCTGCAACAACTGGGTGGTCTCGAGTCATATCCGTTCGATGACAAGAATTGAGTTGGAGCTGCGCGTGAGCGATGAGTCCAAATATTCGCCGGAGCTGCTAAGGGAGCGGCTGGCCGGGGTCCGAGAGAAGATCGATGGGGCGAAGAAGCGCCGCGATGTCGAGGGTGACGTCGCGCTTATCGGCGTCACCAAGACCCATCCTCCGGAGGCGATTCGCGTGCTCTATGAGGCGGGATTGCGTGCTTTTGGCGCATCGTACGTTCAGGAATGGGAGGCGAAATATCCGCAATTGCCCGATGATATCGACTGGCATTTCGTCGGTCGCCTTCAGTCCAATAAGGCGAAATATATCGCCGATCGGGTCATCATGGTCCATTCTGTGGACCGCAAAAGTGTGATGAAATCCCTACATCGGCGCTGCGAAGAGCCGGTCGATATATTGCTGCAGGTCAACCTGGGGATGGAGGCGTCGAAGGGCGGAGTCCCGAGCGATGAGATCGAAGCGCTGATGGAGCGAACCCTGAACTACCCCCGACTCCGGGTGCGCGGGCTGATGGGAATGCCGCCGTATCGCGACGATCCGGAGGATAATCGTCACCATTTTCGCGCGCTGCGCGAGACTCTGGAGCGGCTACGGGACACCGTCGAAGAGCGCGATCCCTACAGGGCTAAACTGCTCACGGAGTTGTCGATGGGGATGAGCAACGACTACGAAGTGGCGATCGAAGAAGGAGCCACTATCATACGACTTGGAACGGCGTTATTCGGCCCGCGGAGTTATGATGGTTGAGGCAGAAAATACAGACGGTGAACCGCCGACATTCGACGCTCGTCTCGCTGATTATCTGGTAGTGCTCATCGGCTGCGGCAAAATGGGGACGGCCCTGGCTCGCCGGTGGATAGCCAGTGCGGCGCTCGATCCGCGGCGGCTGGTCTGTATCGATGCCAAAGAAGAACGGGCTCAACACCTGGCCGACGAGCTGGACGCCCGGGAGGCGATTCCCGACGTGGAGCTCGACGAGCAGGGACAGCCGATACGACGGATGCGGCTATACGTCATCGCCGTCAAACCCGGGGATGTGCGGGCGGTCCTCGATCCGCGCGACGAGGACGAATTGAGCGACGAAGATACGGTGATCTCGATCGCCGCCGGCGTCGATATCGCTTCCCTTCGACGAGCTGCCGGTCCGTTTGCGGGAATCGTGCGGGCCATGCCGAATACACCGGCTCTGGTCGGCGCCGGGGTGACCGGTGTGATGGGCGACGGAACCGTCGATATGGACGCCGTTCACGCTTTATTCGAGGCCGTCGGGCGGGTGGTGCGCATCCGCAACGAATCTGATTTCGACGGATTGACGGCTATCAGCGGCAGTGGGCCGGCCTATATCTTTACGGCCATCGAAGCTCTGGCCGACGGTGGGGTCTTTATGGGGCTCGATCGAAAGACTGCCGTGGACCTCGCCATCGGCGTCATCGAGGGGGCGGCCAAATTGGTCGAGGAGCGAAGCTATGTGCACACCGCCGATCTCAAAGACGAGGTGGCCAGTCCCGGCGGGACGACCATCGCCGCACTGGTGGCGCTCGAGGAGCATGGCTATCGCCACGCGCTGATTCGCGCCGTCGAGGCCGCTGCACGTCGCAGCTCGGAGTTGACCGATGAGCTGTCGCGGCGTCGACCTGAAGAGGAGGGACCGATTGGATGAGAGATAACTCAGTGAATTTGTCAGCACAGTGATTTTTTTTGAGCTCTCGCAGGGAAGCGAGATCGCAGTAAACCAAGGAGAGGTATTCGATGTTTAAATTCAGCGCCGAAGATATCGCCAATCAGTCGTTCCAGACTCGTTTTCGCGGCTACGATCCCGAACAGGTCCACGAATTTCTCGACGGGCTTGCCCGTCAGTGGCGAGAAATTCAGAAGGAATATCGCGAGATGGATCAGGAGCTGGACCAGCAAACGCGCGAGTTGCGGGAGTATCGCCGCCGGGAAAAGAGTCTGGTTCAGGCGCTGGAGATGGCTCGCCAGGTTGCCGAGGAGATTCGCCACCAGGCCGATCGCGATGCGGAGTTGGTGCTGGCCGATACGGAACTAAAGGCAGAGCGGATGCTGGCGCGGGCTGAAGAAAAGGTCTCCGAGCTGCGCGGTGAGATGTTTGAGCTTCAGCAGCAGCGCGCGCGCTTTCAGAGCGAGATGCGTCAGATGCTCGCCAGCTACGGGGCGATGCTCGATCAATATCAGGCCCGCGATGAACATGGCGAAGAAGAGGGACATCCCCTTCCACCAGTTCCGGGAGCCGGCGGCGAGGCCGGCGAACTTGAAGATCAGGGCGACGACGTCGAAGAAGTCGAAGACCGCGATGTGGTCGACGAAGAGCGGGTTTCTGCGACGGGGTAAGCCGGTGGCGAAGAAGGCTGGAGAATTTCTTGCGTCGGATCTCCGTGCCGGTATCCTACTGAGAAGAAGCGGCCTTGCCACATTCAAATCAGTTGTGACGGATGAGCGCCACGGACGGTGCTCTCCGCGAGAAGTTCGAGGAGCTAAGGATGGCTCAAAGCATTTCCGATCTATTCGCCCGTGGAAACAGCTCGAGGGAAGAGAAGCGACGCACCGCCCGATTCGTCGGCGCCGGTGATACGGCGCGAGCTGTTGAGGATCCGGTCGCGAAGGACACCTCACAGATCGTCACCGCTCGCCGTGCGGCGTATCGTCCGGCGGAGACCGTGGCGCTCAGACGCGATGTGATCGACGCCTTTGCGGCGGCCATGCTCCGCGACGAGCGGCTGCATGGCGAGGAGCAGCCCGAGCTCTCCCTGCATGCGGCGCGGGCGTTTGAGGCCCTCGGCGATTTTGAGCAGGCCTTTGAGCGAATTCGCGAATTCGACCGCAATGGCGGTTGCTGGACCTGGGAGAACTCGGCACTGAAGCGGCGTGTATTGCGGGGCGTGGAGGCAAACGATCTGTTGTGTCGTGCGCTGCGCGAGGCACCGGAATTAGAGGATGCGCCGAGCTGGGCGCGGGCCTACTCCGGACTCGAAGAGGCGCTTTTTGCCTGGCGCAGCGGCGATGAACCTCGGACCGTCGAAGATCACTGTTTGCGGGCCGCCAATCCGTCGTCGTCGCAGCCTAATCTCGATCCATTCGCCGCGCTGTGGGCCATGCAGCTCCAATGCGATGCCGCTCTTGAGTACGGCAACGCCGATCTGGCCTTTGAGATCCTCGAGGATACCATTGGATTGCCGGAGTTGGTGGTCGACGTACGCCAGAGCCTGGAGGCGCGGCGCGCCGTGTGGCTGCACGTCTACGGACGGCACCATCAGGCACGCAACGTGCTCGATGATCTGGCGCGACGCGGTACGCTGCCCGGCGATCTCGATGATTTGCTTGTCAGCTTATGCTTTGAAGCCGGCGATCTGGCGCGGGCGTTTACGGTTCTGCGCTCTACGGCCGGCGACCGATGTCGGCTTCGCGAGCACGCCGTCCCGCTTGTGATGCTTCATGCCACGGCGGCCGACAACCCGGCCACCGGGCGCGATGTATTGCGCGAGGCCACGGATGATCATGACGACTGGACGCTGCTGCGGCTCCACGAGATTTTTCTCGACGCCGCCGGCGATGAGGGAATGCGGGCAAGCGGCACGGAGCTCATCGATGTACTCAATCGCCGGCTCGAGGGACCACTTTCGGTCGACGAACGGGTCAATACGCTGACCCGGCTGGGGCGGCTGTATGAAGTTGAAGCGGGACTCGAGGAGGCGGCTGCCGAGGTCTATCGCGAGGCACTGAGCTACGACTCCCAGCACGTTCCGGCGCTCCGAGCCCTGGGACGGCTGTATACGCGGCGCGAAAATTGGCGGGCACTGGCCGAATTATATGAGCGCGAGATCGCCACCGTCGGCCAGCGCGGCGGTGGCTGGCGCAGGCATTATCAGCTTGCCGAGCTCTACGAATACCGGCTGGAGCGAGACGAACGGGCCCTGGAGAATTATCTGGTGGTTCTGGAGGAGCGCCCCAATTATCTACCGGCACTTAAGAGCAGCGCCCGTATTCTGGGGCGCCTGGGGCGGTGGACCCGTCTGGCCGACCTCTTTTTGCGGATGGTCGACTCTGCGCCGAGTCGACGTCAGAAGCTATATCTGCTCGACAAGGTCGCCGAGGTTGCCGAAGACCGCCTGGAAAATTTCGACGTCGCCATCGGTGCCTGGAAAGAGACCCTCGACCTCGATCCTGAGAATCCGCGGGCCTATACGGCGCTGGGCAGGTTGTACTCGCGGACCCATCGCTGGGAAGACCTCATCGAGTTGAACAAAGCTGAGATCGAGCTCGTCGATGACCCCGAAGAGGTGGCCTCGATCTGGCTTCGCAATGCCGAAATTGCTGAACAATCTCTGGAGAATATCGAAGCAGCCGAGCGATATTACCGAAAGACCCTGGACGTGATCCCCGATTATTTGCCGGCCCTCGAGGCATTGGGGCGCATCTATCTGCGCGGTGGGCGGTGGGCGGATATCGTCGAGATGACGGGGCGTGAGCTCAAAATGGTCGGAGATAGCGCCAACGCCACCCGCCAGCTCGGCGCTCTTGCCGAGATTCTGGAAACCAAACTCGACCGCCGCGACGACGCGATCGCCATCTACGAGGAATTATGGTCCGGCAATCCGGGAGATAGCCATGTATTTTCGGCTCTCGCACGGCTGTATCGAGCAGAGCGGCGCTGGACCGACCTCGAATGCCTGATCGGTGCGCGGATGGAGAGCGATCCGGGAGCCGAAGAATATGCGGCGCTCCAGGGTGAGCTCGGAATCCTCGCGGAGTGGAGAACGGAACGGCCGGCCCAGGCCTACGGTCACTACCTGGCGGCACTGCAATGCGACCCCACCGATGTGCACTGGCTGGGCGGAGTGGCTCGCACATGGCCAAATGCCGGGGTGGAGCCGCAAGCCGTGGCCGATGAACTCGAAGATCTGCTGATGCACGTCACTGGCGAGAAGATCCGGGACCGCTATTTCACGGTTGTCGCCAGACTTCGCGAGCGCTCCGAGGGAGGGCCGCAGGCCAGCCGGGCCTATCGTGCCCACGGGGCGGGGGAGAGCCTGGAAAACCAGATTGTGCTTCGCCTGGCGATGGCCTCTGCCGGCGAGCGCGCTCAACTCGCCCACGCCCGGGCGGCTGTGCCACATCACCCCTTTCAGTCGGCGTTGACTGCAGAGCGCTCCGGTGTCGACGAATTTTTTGCCGACTACCTGACTGAGGAGACGCGCCAACTTCCGGAAGCGGCCCAGAAGTGGTTCGCAGGTGAACTTCCACCGCGCGTGGCCGCACAGGTCGGATCGGCGTGCCCGCTGGGACAGGATTTCGTCGAATTATTGGATGGCGCCGAGCTTCACGACATCGACGACGAAGATCTCACGGATCGCCGCCGACTGCGCCTGCGAGCGCTTCAGGCGCGGCGCTTCGGCGATCATGAAGCCTATTTGAATTGGACGTCTCAAGAGATTTCTGAGCTTCCCGTCTCGACGACTGCGGCTCGTCATCTAGAGCTTGCGCGCTACGCTACGCGCCACCAACTTGCCGAAGAAGCGCTGTTATACCGGCGGGCCTGTGGTGCCGTGTTCCCGGAGCTCACCGTGGACGCCGGCGGAGATCTCGACGAAGAGCTCCCGCTCGATATCCCGAAGGTCGTGACCGGTCATGTGGAGCGGCTATACGACGCACTGCGAAATACTGAGCGCTGGACGCTGCTCAAAAAATGTCTGGAGGCCCAGGTCTCGCGGCCCGATGTCGATCGCGAAGAGAGGCTCCAACTCTTCGAGGAACTCGCTGAAGTTCTCTGCGAGAGACTCGACAATTATTCGGCAGCCCGAGACGCGCTGACCCATTGCTGGCAGTTGTCTGAGGATCCGCAATTTCTGCGGCGAATCGTGTCTCTCGCCGAAGAATTCGACCAGGATGAGGACGCGCTCAAATTTCAGAAAAAGCATTTCGAAAAACTGAGCATGTCCTCCGACACGACGGCCAGTTGCCGAGTCCAATCCGGCATCTGGTTGGCCACGCTCTTGCTCGATACGAACGATCCCGACGATCGTGGAGCGGCCATCGACTGCCTGGAACACCTTGCCGAGAGCTATGACGAGGTCGACGGCCTGGGGACGGCGAAGCGAATCTTGGCCCGGGCCCATGCCGATGCCGGAAATGGCCGGCGCTCCGTGGAGATTTTCGAGAAAGTCCTGCACTTTCAGGTACGAAGCGACGAGCTCGACGACTGGCGTCGATTAGTCGAGGTCCAGCGCACTCAACTCGACGACTCCGCCGGTGCATACGCTCGTCAGTGGCAAATTGTGCGCGCCTTTCCCGGCTCGCGGCGCGATCTCGATACCTTGATCGACCTCGCCGCAGAGGCTGGCGAGACCGCTGATTGCATCGAGCAATTGAGCACGCTCGCCAGCGCCACGGCCGATGAAAATAAGGGACGTCTGCTCGCCCGTGCTGCCGAGGCGGCGGACGAGGAGTTGGGCCATGCCGAAGAGGCGTACCACCTCTTTGAGCGAGTCCTGGAATTGGGGTCCGGAGACGACGACGAGCGCATCTACTATCAACGACGACGGGCGGTCTGCCTGGCGCGGATGGCCGGTCGAGAGAGCAAAGCGCTCAAGGCGTTCCGCGAGCTGGTCGTAAGTGAGCCCTTCGAGCCCGCCAATTACCGCGGTATGGAAACCCTCTTCGAGCAGGCAAATACCCATGATCGGCTCCGGATCACGCGACAAACTCTGAGAATGCTCGGATGTCAGACCGAGGAGGGCACGCAGCGCGGAAAAAGTCATCCAACCCGTTCGCTGCAGGCCGGCGTCATCGAGGCCAATTTGATGCCCGAGCCGCTCGATAACGGGATCTTTGAAGTCCTGCAGGCGGCAATGCCACTGGTCTCGAAGGTATTCTCCGAGGCGCTTCCACAGAGAAAGGCTCTGGATGGACAGCGAGTAAAAAGTGGCCGCGACATGCCCTTTTATAGCGACCTTCAGGCCGCGCTACTGGCTTTCGGGATGACGAAATTCAAGCTCTATGTCGGAGAGTCCGGGCCCGATCATCCCCTCGTTTTTGCGGGGGGAACCCCGGTGGTGTGGATCAACCAGGTGCTGCTCGACAAACTCACCGCGGCGGAATCGCGATTTGTCGCCGGCTATTGTGCAGCCCTTGTGTGGAGCGAATTGCCGGCACTGATGGCCCTCGACGGTCGTCAGGTCTGGCATCTCGTTGAAGGCGTGGTGTTTCGACAGACCGGCGATGGATTCTCAGATCGAATCGATCTGGCCAGCCAGGAGATGGCAGAGCGTGTCTCGAGCCCCTTCGATCTGGCGGCCCGACGATCGGTGGCCCGTGCCGTCGAGCATTGCGAGCGCGATCTCGACGAGTGCCATTGCGAGGCATGGGGGCGTCATCTCGAGGGGTTTGCCGCACGAGCCGGCCTGCTTCTCAGCGGCGACCTCGCGGCGGCATCCCGGGCGTTGCTGCGCCTTTCTGGATGGAATTTGCCGATCGACGAAGACGCAACCCAGGCGCGGCTGAGAAATAACGATACCGTCAAAGACCTGCTTCAACTCGCTCACTCCGACGAGTACCTCGAACTTCGATACCGAGTTGGACTGGCCGGTCGGCCGAGCAAGCTCGGTATTTGAACACCTCGGGTAGGTTCATGAAACGGCTAATAGAAGGGAGGGCGCGCCGATAGGTGTTGACGTAGAATAGGAATCCTTTAGCCTTGCCTAAGTTCATTGCGTGGCCACATTAAGAGGGTTGTGCAGGGCTGCCTAATTAGGTGAGGGTTCAGAAGATGAAGATAAAATATTTCGCAATTGCAGCGTTGATCGCAGCAATTGCCGGCGTGTGGGGCTGTGATAGCGACTCGAGTGACAGCGATGACGACAGATTGGACATCGTTGCGACGACGACGATGCTCGAAGATCTGGTCGCGCAACTCGGCGGTGAACACGTCGAGGTACACGGATTAGTCAGCGTCGGCGGCGATCCCCACGTCTATCAGCCGCGTCCAGATGATGCTCGGGTTGTCGCCGCGAGCGACGCCGTGGTGATGAACGGGCTGCTTCTCGAGGGGTGGATGGAGAGCCTCGTACGAAATGCCGGGGGAGAGCGACCGATTATCGTCGGCGGTGAGGCCGTTGACGAAGAGGAACTTATTCGCGTGGAGGGGGCAGTCGATCCCCATATCTGGTTTGATGTCGGGATGTGGCGGCAGGTCACCCAACGGGTGGCCCAGGGATTGATCGAACTCGCCGGCGACGATGAGGCGATTGCCGAGCATGTGCGTCAGAGCCATGAAGCCTACGATCAGGTCCTGAAGCAGCTCGACGATTGGGTTCGCGACCAAATCCAGACCATTCCCTCCGAGAGAAGGGTGCTGATCACCAGCCACGATGCGTTCAATTATTTCGGCCAGGCCTACGGCATCGACGTGGAGGCCATTCAGGGGTTGAGCACCGAGCAGGAAGCCAGTCAGCGCGACGTGGCCAATATCATCGAATTGGTCCGCGAGCGGAATGCACCGGCCGTATTTACTGAGACCTCGGTCCACCCGGGGCTAATCGAACAGGTGGCCCGCGAAACCGGCATCGAACGGGCCGGTCCGCTGTATTCCGACAGTGTGGGGCCTGCCGACTCCGATGCGCATACCTATGTGGGAATGGTGCATGCCAACGTCAAAATGATCATCGAGGCGCTGCAAGGGGAATATCAGGCCTTTGACGATACGACGCTGACGGCTGTCGACTCGAAAGGAGACGGAGCATGACTGAATCAGCCGTCGACATCGAAGGACTGACTCTGTCCTACGATAGCGAAGTCGCCGTCGACGATGTGTCGCTCGAACTGCCCGTGGGAAGTCTGGTGGGAGTTGTGGGTCCGAATGGAGCGGGCAAATCGACGCTGATCAAGGCCATTGTAGGATCGATGAAAGCGGATCGGGGCGAAGTACGCCTATTCGGCAAAGGCGGTGACGCCAATCGCCATATGCTGACCTACGTTCCTCAGAGAGGCCAGGTGGACTGGGATTTTCCGATCACCGCCGCTGAAGTGGTGCGTCAGGGACGTTTTCGCTCCACGGGAATGCTTGGCAGATTTCGTGGAAGCGACCGAAAAGCCGTGCAGGAAGCGCTGGAAGCCGTCGCTATCGGCGATCTCGTCGATCGCCAGATCGGAGCGCTCTCAGGCGGTCAACAACAGCGGGTCTTTCTCGCCCGGGCGCTCGCCCAGGGGGGTGAATTATTCGTCATGGATGAACCGTTTGCCGGCGTCGATGCATCGACGGAATCGGCCATTGTCGATGTTCTGCGCGATCTGCGCGACGACGGAAAGACCGTGATCGTCGTCCACCATGATTTGACGACCGTCCGCGAGTACTTCGATCATCTGGTACTTCTCAACCGCAAACTCATCGCCTCCGGTCCGGCCGATCAGGTCTTTACCCCGGAGAATCTGCGCGAAACCTACGGCGGCTACGTCGCCATCGTTGCCGAGGCGGATGAGGCGAATCTGGCCAGTTGAGCAAGATCTTTTTTTAGAGCAAGGCCAGCCGTAGTGATCGACACCATGTACATCGAGCGGGCGGGGGAGTTTTTCTACTTCCAATACGACTTCGTGGCCTACGCGCTGGGCGCCTCCGTATTGGTAGGCGTGGTCTGTGGACTGGTCGGGACCTTTCTCGTGCTGCGCGGATTTTCATTGCTCGGCGATGCCACGGGACACGCGACGCTGCCCGGGGTGGCCGGAGCATTTCTGATCACCGGGTATCAGCATCCGGCGGCACTTCTGGTCGGCGCGCTGGTCAGCGGGGCCGCCGGGGCGCTGACGGTGGGGATCTTCAGCCGGGGTCCCCGCGTTCGCCCCGATGCGGCAATCGGCATTGTCCTCTCCGTGTTTTTCGGCGTCGGCATCGTATTATTGGCGGCGATCCAGGATATGGAGTCCGGGCGGCAGGCTGGACTCGACCAGTTTTTATTCGGGAATGCCGCGGCCATCACGCCGGATCAGTTCTGGGGACTCGTCGCCGTCGGCGTCCTTTTATGTGCTGCTATCGCCGTATTTTATCGGCCGCTGGCGATGATGACCTTTGATGAGGGATATGCAAAATCGATCGGAATCAACACGACGGCGCTAGAGATCGGCCTGCTGGCGGCATTGTCGGTGGCAGTGGTGATTTCAATTCAGGCGGTGGGCGTCATTTTGGTGGCGGCGATGTTGATCATTCCGCCATCGGCCGGGCGATTTTTATCCGGTAAGCTCCTCGGCGTCGTCATCTGGTCGGTGACCATCGGTGGCTTGAGCGGTGCCCTGGGCGCGTTCGTCTCCTATGTCTTCGAGGGGGTCGCCACAGGGCCGGCGATGGTCCTGGTGGCGACGTTTTTCTTCGGGCTGGCGTTATTCTTCGGTCCCCACGGCGGTGTGGCATGGCAGTGGATTCGACGCCCAGATCGAGCGCGTAACAGCGGTGGCGGAGGTCGGCCATGATCGCAATTATCGACTGGCTGGTAGGCCCCTGGCAGTGGGGCGACTGGATGTGGCGCGGAATGCTCACCGTCCATCTCGTCGCCATTGGCTGTGCCGTACTTGGTGTCTTTTTATATCTGAGGCGAATGAGCCTTCTCGCCGACGCTTTAGCGCACGTGGCCTTGCCGGGGATTGTCGCTGCATTTCTGATAAGCGGCTCCCTCGACGCGCCCATCATGCTCGCCGGAGCGGTGGCGGTAGGGCTTTTTTCGGCGGCTTCTATCGAAGCCCTCTCCAGCCGGCCGAATATTCGCTCCGACGCCGCCATTGGTATCGTCTTTACCTCGTTATTTGCGGCAGGCGTCATTTTGCTCAGCACGGTGGTGCGCGATGCTCATATCGACACTCATTGCCTGCTATTTGGCGATGTTCTGGGCATCAGCGATCGCGCTCTGTGGCTGGTGGTTGTCGTCGTTCCCACCGTATTATTGCTGGTCGCACTTTTTTACCGATGGCTCGCCGTGAGCAGCTTTGACCCTCGTTTTGCGGCGGCCATCGGAGTACCGGTTGCTGCCATCAATTACGGGCTGATGACAGCCGTGACGGTGACCGCCGTTGCAGGCTTTGAGGCGGTGGGCGCGATCCTGGTGATCGCTCTGATAATAGTTCCGGCGGCGACGGCTCATTTGTTGGCTGACCGGCTGGTTTCCATGATCGCATGGAGTGTTGGCCACACCGTGGCTTCGTGCTGGATTGGTATGTACCTGGCGATTGGGCTCAACACCTCGGCTGCCGGCGCTATTGTCACTGTGGGCGGTGTCTTATATCTGGCGGCGTTTCTCTTTGCCCCGCGCCACGGGCGGCTCATTCGGCTGTTGTCGGCCAGGCAGGCCGCCGCCGGCGGGGAGTCGAAGAAATAAACCTCATCTTGTTGGCCTTGAACTCATCTGTTAGACACAGGCCAATTCCATCACTGCCAGGTTCGAAGAGGGCCCGCAGCCATGCCCAGTACATCGGCCGAAAATTACCTCAAGGCGATTTATTCCCGTCAGGAAGGCGGGAATCGGCGCGTGAAGACAAAGGAAATCGCCGATGAACTCGAGATCTCGTTGCCATCTGTGTCGGGGATGCTCAAATCGCTTGCTGAGAACGGATTGGTGGAATACGAGCCCTATCATGGGGTTCGCCTGACTGAGGATGGACGCACGATGGCGCTGCGGGTGATCCGCAATCACCGGCTCATCGAGGTGTTTTTGGTCAAAGCCCTCGGCTATTCATGGGACGAGGTGCATTCCGAGGCAGAGCGCCTGGAGCACGCCGTCAGTGATAAGTTAGTGGAGCGCATCGACGCTTTTTTGAAATTCCCGAAATTCGATCCCCACGGCGACCCTATTCCCACGGCGGAGGGAAAGCTCCACAAGCGCGATATGATCAACCTCGGCGACGCCGACGAGGGGATGACGGTACGTGTCGAACGGGTCCTCGATCAGACACCGGAGGTCTTGCGCTACCTGGATCGCATCGGGTTGCGCCCGGGGTCGACGCTATCTGTCGCCGAGATCTTGAGCTTTGACGGACAGATGTTTCTGACCGTCGACGGCGAAGAGGTCACCATTAGTGAACGGCTCGCCGGTAAGATGTTGGTCACCGTGCCGAGTGACCGGATGCCGGCATCATCGCCTAAAGAAAGTACCGAGACACAGCCTTGAGCGACGAAAACGCAGACACTCCTCAGCAGGGCTCGGCACTGATGATCTACGACGGAGACTGCGGTTTTTGCACCTATTGGGCGCGGCGATGGCGAACCAAGATTGGTCCTCAGCTCGAGATTGTTCCACTGCAGGACGAAGAAAAGCGCCCGGATATGTTGACGACGACGGAACTCGAAGAGGCAGTTCACCTGCTCGGCCCCGACGATGACGTCTATCGCGGCGCGGAAGCGGTCTTTCGGGCGCTGGCGCTGCGACGGCGCTACTCACCTGGTCTGTGGATGTATCGCCACCTGCCGGGATTTCGATGGATTTCGGAATGCGTATACCGATGGGTTGCGAAACATCGGATGTTCGTCTCCCGATGGACCCGCTGGATGCGTCGAGACAACGCCGTTTGAATTTCGCGCCGTTTTAGTGCCCGCGAACGCCGCCGAAGCACTCCAATACAGAGGTCTGGCAGTATGATTCTTCGATTAAAACGACGCCCACTGCTCAAAGCTCTGCAGGACGCACCGGAACGGGTTTTGGACGGGAGGGCCGTTGCCGACGCAGTACTGCAACAACTAAAGCCTCTGGTCAAGCAATTTGGTTTGCGTGAGATTCGACCTACTATCGGCGTCGTGCAGGTCGGAGAGGATGAGGCGAGCTCGCTATATATTCGCCACAAGATAAAGGCCTGTGAGCAGATCGGCATCCGCAGTCACCATCATTCGCTCTCGGCAGACGCCACCTATCCAGAGGTGAGCCAGCGGCTCCAGCAACTCAACGCCGATCCCATGGTCCACGGCGTTTTATTGCAGCTTCCGCTGCCGGAGCCGATGGACGGAACGACGGCGATTCAGTCTATCGCTCCCGACAAAGACGTCGACGGTTTTCATCCGGTAAATCTGGGGTGTTTGATGACTCGTCAGGCGTTGTTGGAGCCATGTACACCCCGCGGGGTTTTGACCTTGTTGCGGGCGGCGAATATCGATGTCGAGGGAAAGGAGGCCGTCGTGGTCGGTCGAAGTATTATCGTTGGCCGGCCGATGGCCATGATGCTGACGCGCGCCAATGCGACGGTGACCATCTGTCATCGCCACACTCAGAGGCTTGAGGAGCAGGTGCGGCGCGCTGATATCGTGGTTGTCGCCACAGGCGTCGCCGAATTGGTCAAGGGAGACTGGATCAAAAAAGGGGCCGTCGTCATTGACGTCGGAATCAGCCGAAAGAACGGGAAACTCTCCGGCGATGTCGAATTTGATCGGGCTATCGAGCGAGCCGGCTGGATCACGCCAGTACCCGGCGGTGTGGGGCCGATGACGGTGGCGACCCTTCTCGCCAATACGCTGCGGGCCACGTGTATCCAGGAAGAATATGTCGTGCGCGATGGAAGAGTGGTGACCACCGAGGAGGCAGACGTCCATTTTCGGCGAGTCGAGGGTTTGACGATTCCCCGACTAGAGGACGGAACTCCGGCCCACCGCCCGATTCACGGCGATGTCCTATGACGTCGGCTACGATTGACGATGCCAATACTTGCAAGAACTGGAGGATATGATGGATGAGACCGAAGAGCTCGATTTTGTTCCGCTCCACGACCGCCACGTCGCACTCGGCGCGCGAATGGTGCCATTTGCCGGGTACTCGATGCCCGTAAAATACGGAAAAATCAAAGATGAGCACCACGCCGTCCGCTCCCGCGCCGGACTCTTCGACGTCAGTCATATGGGGCGAATGGAAGTTCGCGGATCGGATGCTATCGCCGCCGTCGATCGATTGATGACTAATAATGTCGAAAAGCTCAGCGATGGGCGCGCGCTCTATACGGTGATGTGCAATGAGAGCGGGGGGATAATCGACGATCTGGTGATTTACCGATTGTCGAGCGAGCGCCTGTTCCTGTGCGTCAACGCCGCTAATCGCGACCGCGACGAAGCACATTTGCGAGAGAATCTGCAGGGCGATGCCACCCTCGTCGATCGATCCGATGAGACCGTTCAACTCGCTCTTCAGGGACCGGCCGCAGACGAGGTCCTTCAGGGGCTGACTGACGCCGAGCTCGAAGACCTCCGCTTTTTTCGAAGTGTCGAAGCCGACGTGGCCGGCGTCACCATGTTGGTCGCTCGTACCGGCTACACCGGTGAGGACGGCTTTGAGCTCTACCTTCCCGCCGACGATGCGCAGACGGTCTTTGACGCGTTATTGGACAGCGACTCCCCGACGGTCACCCCGTGTGGGCTGGGTTGCCGAGATACATTGCGACTGGAGGCCGGATTGCTTCTGCACGGTCAGGATATCGACGAGAGCACCGATCCGCTGGAGGCGGGCCTTGGCTGGCTGGTCAAATTCGACTCCGACAGGTCGTTTGTGGGACAAAATTCGCTGGAGGCAAAGCGCGAGCAGGGCTTAAAGCGGCGATTGCGGGGATTTATTTTGCGAGAACGCGGCGTACTACGGCCCGGCTACGCAATCGAGATAGACGGCCGTTCGGTCGGCGAGTTGACCAGTGGTGGTTTCGCGCCGACGCTTGAAGCCAGCATCGGACTGGGATACATCGACACCGACTGCGACGAGGCACAGGAGGTCGACATCGCCATCCGCGGTCGAACGCGGCGCGCAGACGTTGTAGACCCGCCGTTTTACAAACGCTCATCATGATGATCTAGCTATTTGGCATTGGCGTAAGGAGTGCATTTATGGAACTTCCCGAGGATTTTCGGTTTACGAACGACCACGAATGGGCCGACGACCAGGGCGACGGTACCGTCCGCATCGGCGTCACCCACTTTGCCCAGGAGGCACTCGGCGATATCGTTTTCGTTGAGCTTCCGGCTGAGGATGAAGAATTCGATAAAGGCGATGCGTTTGGCGTTGTAGAGAGCGTCAAGACCGTCTCCGATGTCTATGCTCCGGTCTCCGGTCGGGTAGTCGAAGTCAACGATGAGCTGGAATCGGCCCCGGAATTGGTCAACGACAGCCCCTATGACGAGGGTTGGATCGTGGAAATCGAGATGAGTGATCCCGACGAATTCGAGGAGCTTATGACTGCCGACGAATACGAGGGGTTTCTCGAGGGTCAGGAGTAGTCTCGGATGCGTTATCTTCCCCATACAGAAGAAGAGGTCGCCCAGATGCTCGACGCTATCGGCGTGGGCGATATCGACGAACTCTTCGAGGCGATTCCAGAACACCTTCGCGAGAAGGCCCGGGAGATGGATCTGCCGGAGCCGATGAGCGAGATCTCGCTGCGCCGACACATCGCCGAGTTGGCCGACGGAAACCGGGTCGTCCGCCGCGAGGTGACCTCCCTTCTGGGAGCCGGGTGCTACGATCACGTCGTCCCGGAGTCGCTCAACCAATTGTTGTTGCGCGCCGAGTTTTTGACCTCTTATACGCCGTATCAGGGAGAGATTAGCCAGGGGACGACGAAGGCGATCTTTGAGTTTCAGTCGATGATTGCCGAGCTTCTGGGGATGCCGATCGCCAATGCCTCGATGTACGACGGAGCCCACGCGGCTGCGGAGGCGGCATTAATGGCGCAGCGAAGTTTCAGGCGTCAGCCGGAGCGAAAAAAGGTCTGGGTCGCCG
>SKQC01000236.1 GCA_007119175.1 Myxococcales bacterium
CAAGTGGCGCGACGGTCTGCAGACCTTCCGGGAGCATATCTTTGTTTTCTTTGCGTCCTTTGCGGTTCCCGGCCGTTCTGTGGTGTGGCCACCAGATGTTGAGCAACCCCGGCCCGTCCCGTTCTGGCGTGGCGGGCGCCGGTGTGCTATGCCGCAGGCAGTGAGGCAATGCTTAGACTTCAGACGCCGACGAGGGCGACCATGATGGACATCAACTACGTTCGTGAAAACGCAGAAAAGGTCAAAAAAGCGGCTCGAGACAAGGGTTTTGACGTCGACATCGACCGGCTTCTGGAGCTCGACGCACAGCGGCGTGACTTATTGCAGAAGACGGAGGCAATCCGCGCTCGTCGCAACGAAGTGGCCGATGAGATCCCGAAGGCCAGCAACGACGAACGCCCGGCGCTCATCGAAGAGGGCCGAGAGCTCAAACAGGACCTGGCGACCCTCGAAGAGGACCTCGGCGACGTCCAGGAGGAGTATCGCGAAGTTTTATTGATGGTGCCCAATATTCCCCTCGAAGAGGTGCCCGTCGGAGACGACGAAGACGATAATCACGTGGTGCGCCATGTCGGCGAACCCCGTGATTTTGACTTCGAGCCGCGCAGTCACGAAGAGTTGGGCGAATTACTCGGTATTCTCGACAAAGAGCGCGCCATTCGGATGGCCGGCTCCAGATCGTATGCCCTCAAAGGGGCCGGTGCACTCCTGGAATTTGCCGTGATGCGGCTGGCACTCGATATCATGGTGGAGCGTGATTTTACGCCCGTCGTGGGGCCCCTGATGGTCAACCGAGAGGCCATGGTGGGAACCGGCTTTTTCCCCTATGGCGAAGACGATACTTACCATCTGGAAAACGATGACAAATATCTGGTCGGTACCAGCGAAGTCTTTTTGGTAAGCCTTCACCGCCAGGAGATCTTGGAGCGAGACAGCCTGCCGAGGCGATATGCCGGTTATTCCCCCTGCTTTCGACGAGAAGCGGGCAGCGCCGGTCGCGACGTGCGCGGCGTGTATCGTGTCCACCAATTCACCAAGGTCGAACAGGTCGTCATCTGTGAGGCTGACCCGGAGAAATCCCGTGAGCTCCACGAGCTTTTATTGGGCAATGCCGAGGAGTTGATGAAGCGATTGGAGCTTCCCTACCGGGTCGCCGTCGCCTGCACCGGCGAGACCGGGTTGGGTCAGGTGCTCAAAAACGAGATCGAAACCTGGATGCCCTCCCGCCAGAAATACTCGGAGACTCACTCCTGCTCGAGCCTCTACGACTATCAGGCGCGCCGAAGTGGGATTCGCTATCGCGACGACAATGGTGAGACCGTCCACTGCTACACGCTGAATAATACGATGGCCGCCAGTCCTCGGCTCTTGATTCCGATTCTCGAACACTACCAAAACGAGGACGGGTCGGTGACGGTTCCCGAGGCACTGCGACCTTATATGTACGGAATCGAGGTCATTGAGCCGGCGACGTAACCTCTCCGTCGGCGGCCTCAGACTGCAGCGGTGGCCGACCGCGGTCGCCGGGAAATCGCGAGTACACCAGATAGAGCAGGGCGGGCAGAATAAATAAGTCGGCGAGCACAGCACTGCCGATGGTAATGGCTGTCAAAAGACCGAATTGCTGGGTGGGAACAAAACTGCTGAACGTCAAGACGGTCATGCCGATGAGCAATAAGATACTGGTCAACATGATGGCCCGGCCCGCACCGTAATAGGCATTTAAGATCGCCTCGCGCAGATCGGTGGTCTTATTTCGCTCCTCGACGAAGCGGGCGAAAAAGTGGATGGAGTCGTCGACGGCGATGCCGAGGCTGATGGCGAAGATGATGATCGTCGTCGTATTTAAATCGATGCCTGTCAGTCCCATATAACCGTAGGTAATGAGCAGCGGCAGGGTATTTGGAATCAGGCTGATTAGACCGATTTTGATGGAGCGAAATACCACTGTCATCAGTGTGAAGATGACGACAATGGCGATCAGCAAACTAAAGAGCAGATCTCGGATAAAGGAATCCAGGGCGGCTGAGGCCACGTAGGCATCGCCGGTGATGAAAATCTCCATCTCGTCGAGGTGCCCGAATTGATCGTCGAGCTTTTCCTCCAGGCGATCGGCGAGCGCTAAATGGGAGGTGGCGCCGGAATCGGCGACGCGGATCAGAATTCGGGCATTGCGAAAATCGCCGGTGACGAAGTTGGCCAATCCGTCCTCACTGTCGGGAGCGTCGGCGATCAATAAATAAAGCTGCTCAATCTGGGAGAGATTTTCTGGCATATCACCGCGCTGCTCGACGTCGCCTGTGACCGCTACCCGGGCGGTCTGAAAATAGTCGACGTAGGACTCCGTGGAGAGCACATTGTCATCTGCAGCGGCGAATTGCTGGATGCGGTGGACCGACTCATAGATGTCGGGTTGTTTGAAATGATCGCGCTCTGTGGACTCGAAGCTGATTTCCATGGGCAGTACACCGCCCAATTCGTCTTCAATGACCGTGGTGGCGCGAAAGGTGGGGTGGTCTTCGTCGAAGACCTCCAGGATCGTCGTGTCGATATTGACCTGGGTGCCGTGAATGGCCACCGAACCGGCGGCCAAAAGACCAATGGTCACCACCGTCCACGGTCGGGCGAGCAGGCGGCGGCCGATGCCCATCAAAAGCCGCTCTAAAATCGGTGGCCCCTGGCTTGATGGTCGGCGCCAGCCGCCGCGGCGGGCCGGTTTCATATACAGCAGTGCGGCGGGCAAAAAGAAGATGGTCCCCAGATAGGCGAACATCACTCCCGAGGCTGCCTGCCATCCGAAATTCATCAAGATCGCCGTATTCGCCGACAGAAGACTCAAAAATCCGACCGCCGTGGTTCCCGTGGTCAACAGACAGGCCGCCCCCGTATGGCGGATCATGGATTTGACGGACTCCTCATGGGATTTACCCACCTCCACCTCCTCGGTGTGGCGGGTAATCATGTGGATGCTATCGGAGATCCCGATGACGAATATCAGGGTGGGCAAGACGTTGTTGATGATATTGATGCTCGAATTGGTGAGCACCAATAGGGCGACCGTTGCGTTTAACGCGATCAGCACCGTGCCCAGCGGCAAAAGCACGCCGCTGGGGCGTCGAAATAAAAATAGGAGAATTAAAAAGAAGATCGCCGCCGTGATGGGGACGAAGATAAATTGTTCGTCGCGCAGATGGTCGACGATGACGACCCGCAGCGCGGGAATGCCCTCGACCTCGACGGTGACCCCGTCTGGAAAATCGTAGAGAGCCACCGTTTGGGCCAATTCATCGGTGACTTCTCGGAGTTCGACGACCTCCTGGATCTCCGGGGTGATCCAGGCGGCGATGGCCGCCGTATTGCGATCGCTATTGACGAGGCGACCGGCGATCAATGGCTCCTGAGTTGCATATTCGGCGAGTCGATCCGCATCTTCGGCGGAGACCTCCGGCCCGTGGAGGGGGCGGTCGAAGTCGCCGCTGCCGGTCACGCTCGCCAGATCTCCGAGCAACGGCTCGGCGCTGAGGCTATCGGGACGTGGAAGGGCCATGGTAGCCAGTGACTGGGCGTCGACGATATCTTCGCGCAGTCGTAGCTCATAGGTCAGATCCCGAATTGGTCGCAGGACCTCCGGAGTGAGAAGGTCGTCACCCTCCACCAGCAGGAGCACCAGGTTGTCCTCCCGTCCGAATCGCTCCGCAAAGACCTCCCGGTATTCATGGCTATCATCGGTGGCCTCGAAGAGCTGTTGGGGCGTAAAATTAAAATCCAGATGTGGCGCCGCGAATAGACAGGCCACAAAGAACACCCCTACCGCCGCCAGGACCAGGCGACGACGGGCGACGATGTATTCGGCCAGGAAATCGTACATTGAAAAGGCCGTGCAGGTTCGTGGAGGGGCGAAGTGAACAACTGGAGAATTTTCCTGTTTGGTGGAAAAATTCAAGCTAAGAAAGAGATATGTGGTCGACGGATCAATCTATGAGGAATCAATGAAAGCACGGATCATGGCGCTCGACGTCGGGACACGGCGGATCGGAGTTGCCGTCTCTGATGACGCGCAACGGATGGCGCTGCCACTGGAGACAGTCGATGCGCGCTCGCCGCGACGAGCAGCGGAGCGGATCGCGGAGCTGATCGCCGACTATGACGTCGTCGTGCTCGTCGTGGGCTGGCCGCTTGAGATGAGCGGCCGCGAGGGACGAGCCGTCGATCGCGTCCGCGATCTGGTGGAGGTATTAGAGGATGTCCTCGACGAGCAGCAGATCGAGCAGATCGAAATTCGCCGGTGGGATGAACGGCTGACAACCTCGGCAGCGGACCGACTCTTGATCGATGCCGACGTCTCACGGCGGCGCCGAAAGGAGGCTATCGATCAGGTGGCGGCATCCAAGATATTGGAGGGCTATCTGGCGTCGGTCGATAAGGGAAGAGGGCGAGACCAATGAGTGAAGGCCGAAAATCTGGCAGATATTCCGGGTGGGTAAGCCGGCTTATACGACTCGGCGTGACGATGGGAATCGTGATCTTCGTGGTGGTCGTCGTTGGTGCCACGATTGCCGTGATGCAATACCGGGACTTCGAGCGCTCCGTGGTCCTGGCGGAGGGGGAGTCGCTGGTCCTGGATATCCCGGACAATACCAGTTGGCCCGGCGTCGTCGATCGGGTTGATGAGACGGGAATGATTCAGTCGGCGCTGTACTTCGATCTGTGGGGGCGTCAGTCAGGGCTCGCTGACAGCGTCCGCGCCGGCACATTTTATCTCGAAGGTCCGCTCTACCTCGATGAGCTTGCCCAGGCGTTGCGGCAAGGAGGGCGCGCCGAGGAAGTGGTAGTTACGCTGCCGGAGGGATTGACGATCTTCGATATCGCTGATCGTCTCCAGGAGTCGGGTCTGGTAGAGCGCGGCGAGTTTCTCGACGATGCGCTCGATGTCCAACGCTTCGACAACGTCCCCACAAGGGCGGACAGTCTGGAGGGATATCTTTATCCCGATACCTATCGGTTTGCCCGGATCGCCACGGCGCCAATGGTCGTGGAACGGCTCGTCGAGCAGTGGAATCGGGCCGGTGGCTCACTTTTCGAGGAGTACGCCGGGGACTTTGCATATTTGCAACAAACCTACGATTTTGACCGCCACGACGTGGTCACCATGGCCTCCATTATCGAGCGCGAAACCTCGGTGGACGGCGAACGCGATGTCATCGCTCGCGTCTTCTACAACCGACTCGACCGCGGCATGATGTTGCAGACCGATCCCACCTGCGTATACGGCGAGGAAACCTATCATCTCACGCCGACCCCGGAGTTGTGTCACGATCCACTTAATCAGTATTCGACGTACGTCATCGAGGGATTGCCCCCGGGGCCGATCGCCAATCCCGGCCGAGCGTCCTTGAGAGCGGCACTGCAGCCCAGCGATGATCCTGAGGCGCAGGACTATCTTTTTTTCGTCTCTCGCCGAGATGGGTCGGGAGAGCATTATTTTTCAACAAATTATGACGATCATCGGCGGGCCATCGAGCGATATCTCAGACAGTGAGGTGGCAGAGAGCTGAGTATCGTGCATTCTGTGCAGCATCCGGGCGCCGCTGTGGTGAGAAATGAGGGTTAGCTGGTCAGCGGTAAAAAGAGGGCCTGAAACCGGACTGTGACCACGCCCGAGGAATCCACGGAATCAAAACTCCACTCCTGGCGGATATTAGACAGGATACAATCCGACAGTGCTTCGCTGCCCGTATAGTTATTTCGGGTCACCGCGGCGGTGACGTCACCAGAGGAGCCGGAGATAGAAAATTGCAGATCAATCTCTCCCCGGGTCTCCGGAGAGCGCTCCAATTCCTCGAGATAACACTCCTTTAAAAGGGCGCGCTCTTGTTGAAGGTGGGTTCGAATCATCTCTTCGTCGATGGAATCGGGTACTGACAGAGTCTCCACAAGTGGATAGGCAAGCGCATAGGGCTCTGCCGGCTCGTCGGACTCCGTCGCGGGCTCAGGCAACTCGGGAGCCAGTCCGAGGCGGTCTAGACCGTCGTCGGACGACGACAAAAAGGTATATAATCCACCGGCGCCGAAGACGAATCCGAGCGTCATAAAGGCGATGGCGATCATTAAAACCAGGATGGGACCGCAACCGCGGCGGCCGCTGGAGGATTGATTCGTGGTCGTCATCTGCTTTCCTCGCCGTGTGCAAAAGAGCGATTCAACGGGGCCGGGGTATTCTCGATTCGGCGATCCTGTTATAAGGTCGACGGACGAGAACGTTTTACCGAAACAGCGCCCGGGAGACCATGACCGGCTCGAGCAGCATCGTAGACTGGAATGCACTGAGCCTCAATGAGGGGATTCGGCTCGTCGCCGGAGCCCTGCGAAAGAGTCTCGGTGTTCGCCTCTTCGTTGTGACTCCGGACGGGGCGACCATCGACATTTCTCCGCCAACCGGGGAAAGCGATTCGCTTTTCGATTATTTCGTCGACAGTGACGCCCGCTGGGGAGACGACGAGGCCGGAGCCTCGATGGCCAGCACCCGGAGCCAGTGGACGGCGAGTCTCAATGAGTGGCCGGAGTCCAGGCCCGACGAAAGCCCGGAGCCCACGACATTGGAAACCAGACCCGGGTTCAGCGCTCATTTGTCGCCAATTTATCACCGACAGAAGCTCCGAGGTGCTCTGGTCGTCGCCGGCTTTGTTCCGGTCGAGCAAGCGGTGCAGAAAGTGGAGTCCATCCGGAGCGTTCTCCCCCATCATCTGCAGGAGTCGTCGGAGGACGGGGCGACGAAATTGCAGATCATCCAGTTATCTGACGAGGACTGCCGGTGGATCGACCGTCTGGCAGCAGTGATGGTCGAGAAATTGGCCGATCTGCTCGAGGCCCAATTTCCATCGCGCATCGATGAGTCGACCCAGCGATTTGCCGGCATGCTCGGAAAGAGCAAGCCGATGAAAGAATTGTTTCGGCAAATCGAGAAGGTGGCACCGTCGAATTCTAGCGTCTTGATCACCGGAGAAAATGGCACGGGCAAGGAATTGGTGGCGCGAGCGATACATCGCCTTAGCCCGCGCCGCGACAAGCCCTTTTTGGCCGTCAACTGCGCGGCTATTCCCGGGGAGCTGATCACCAGCGAATTATTCGGACACGTGAAGGGATCGTTTTCCGGAGCTCACGAGGACCGCCGAGGCTTTTTCGAGGCCGCCGACGGGGGCACGTTGCTCCTCGACGAGATCGGCGATATGGAGCATTCGCTGCAGGCGAAATTGCTGCGCGTTCTACAGGAGGGAAGACTTGTCCGCGTCGGCGATACGGCGGTTCGCACAGTCGATGTGCGCGTGCTATGCGCCACCAACACCGATCTCGAGGCCCTGGTTCGTCGCGATAAATTTCGCCGTGACCTCTATTTTCGCATTCGCGTGATGAAGTTATCAATCGCCCCGTTGCGCGAGCGGCGCGAGGATATCGAGTTATTGGCCGACCATTTCGTCGCCCGCGCTGCCCGCCGCAATGCCAGGGGACAAAAAGAACTCAGCGAGGCTTGCCTTCGCCAGCTCAACCACTATGACTGGCCGGGCAATGTTCGGGAGTTAGAAAACGAGATTGAGCGCCTGGTCATCATGTCCGGCGACGAGGAGGCGATCGACGCCAAATGGCTCAGCCGTCGCCTGCGCGATGCGGAGGAACCGGAGCCGACCTTCGATCTCGATGGCTATGAGTTGCCGGAGGCGATCGAAATTCTGGAGCGCAAGATGATCCTGGAAGGACTACAGCGCACCGGCTGGAACAAAACTCAGACGGCTCGACAACTCGGCGTGTCGCGACGAAATCTCATTCGTAAAGTCGCTCGGTATGAATTGGAAGACCATCGCGAGGACAATTAAAGCTACGGGCCGCGATCTCGGCCGGGGCGGACGGTGGTGCGTTTTTGTCTTCGCGCTATTAATGACTGCAGCAGTAGGGTCGGCGCCAACCGTCGCGGCGGAGCCCGCCGCCGATGAGGACCCGGAGTTAGACGAGGTCTATCGGGTCGACGCCATTATCATCGAGGGGTTATTGAGAACGAAGCGCCACGTCGTGGAGCGCGAATTGCTCTTCGAGGAGGGCGATATCGCCTCCGTCGCCGATGTCGAGGAGAGCGCTCAGCGCCTTCGAAACACCCAGATATTTCGCAGCGTGGAATACGAGATCGTCGACCAGCGTATCGACGCCTTTGATGCCCCCGTTGATGGTATTGAAGGCCCGGAAGGGCGGCTGGTCCGGGTCCGGGTTGAGGAGCGCTGGACATTGTCGGCCTTTTTTCAATTCGGCCAGGGCGGGGATACATTTCGCCTCCTGGTGGGGACGATGGATACCAATCTTTTGGGCCGCTATCAGCACGCGGAAGTGATGTATTCTCGGCTGGGGCGAACGAATTCGTTTTCTGGAATCTACCGCAATCCCCGATTCCTCGATGCCCGCCAGCAGTTGTCGATGCAGGCCGCATTGAGCAATAGATTATATACCTTTTATGATCAGGACGGGGCGATTGCCGGAGGTTTTTTGCGCCGGCGTCGACACGGTTCGATGAGTGTGGAAAGGGAGTGGCGGCGCGGGGTGGCCACCGGAGCTCGCACGTCCTATTCGGCGGATACATTTAACTATGGTGCCGGCGACGATATTCGGCGCGAGCAACAAGAGGCAGCCGCCGGTCTGCCGGCGGCCATGCAAACCCTTCAAGTCGGCGTCAATGCCCGCTTCGGGCAACTCGATCGCGACGAATATCGCCAGGAGGGAACGGTCTTTACGGCCGGAGTCTACCAGAATTTTCATTTTGGTGACGTGGAGCCTCGGTCGAGTCAATTTCGCAGCTCCTTTCGATATTTCGCAGATCTGCCGCGGGACTCCACCTTCGGGGTGCGCGGCCAGATGGGCTTTCATACCACCGATTTAGAGCATATGTATTTTTCTGCCGGGGGCCTCGACGCCATTCGCGGAACACTCGATATGCGCCATCGCGGACCCCACCACTGGTTGGGCAATGTGGAATTGCGGGTCCCGTCGCTCAATAGCCATGTGCTGGTCGTCCAACACGTCGCATTCGTCGACGCCGTCGGCGTCACCGACCATGCGTTTCAGATTTTCGGCCTGACCGCGGCGACGACGGGAGTGGGACTGCGAGTGATCGCCCGCGACTTTGCAGGGCTGATCTTTCGCGTCGACTATGCGCTGCCCGCCTTTGGCGCCGACGGACCGCGGTTGAGCTTTGGTGCCGGCCAGTTCTTCTGACGAGTGCTCGCGCCTATCGAGCGGGGGCGATGATCCGGTCGTCGAGCGTCTGCTCGCCGTGCAGATATTGATAGGCCGCATATGAGCCGATGACCCGCTTGGTATAATTGCGAGTCTCCAATATGGGGATATCCTCGACCCACAGGCCGATCTCGTCATTGGGCTGACGCCGTAGCCAGCCATTGATTCGGCCACCGCCGGCGTTGTAGGCGGCGGTCATCAAGACCGGATGACCGTCGTAGCGCCGAGATAGATGGGCGATGTGGTCGATGCCAACGGGGATATTGACCTGCGCTGATTGCAGACTGGAAACGCTGATCGGCTCGTCGACGACATCGGCGTGATCGCCAGCCGTGGCGGGCATAAGCTGCATCAGGCCCACGGCGCCCGCCCAGGAGATGATCTCCTCGTAGAAGCTGGACTCTTCGCGCATGATTGAGCTGGCAAAGCCCGGATGGACATAGCGATTGCCGTCAGGGCCGAGGTCGGCAATAGCCTGTGTTAACTCTGCTCGGTAGGGGTCGGGCCAGGCCACGTGCCACCGGGCCAGGCGACCGGACATCGGCAATGACCAGGGACGGCCCTGAATCTGGCGACGGGCGATGTTGTGACTGATCGGATATTCGCCGGCCTGATGACATAGCGTCGCCAGACGCCAGCGGTCGCTGCGGCTGGCGTCGATGGAATCCAGACGGGCTGATTCGAAATCACAGGCTCCGCTCAAATGACCGGTCCGCGCCAGAATATCGGCCCCCGTTCCCTCAAATGCGTCGTCGAACCAATGGGTTGCTTCCTCGGCATTCGGTGTGTCCAGCGGCTCCGGGATGCGATCGTGCTCGACGAGGCGAAGATGGGCCAGATACCCATAAAAACTGAATGGATATTTGACCCACCCCAGTTGCCAGTATCGCTCGGCATCGTCGAGTTCATCGAGACGCTGGTGAGCGACGCCGACGAAATATTCCAGTCGGCCCTGGCTGAAATATTCATGATCCCAATCGGGCAGTGGGAGAGCGGTAATGGCATCGATGAATTCGCGATAATTTCCCTGTCGAAAATCGGATTCGAAGACCTCCCAGGCCATCTCGTGGATCATGTCTTCGTGGGGATATTTCTCGAGGGCTTCTACCAGCAACTCGATCTCTCGTTCGCGATCGGGATTGTCGCGTCCGCGTTCGATGCGGGCGAGAAAAAACAGGGCGTCGTCGGCGTGGCTTCGATAGGGATAGGTTTCATATAATTCCGTAAAAAATCGCTCTGCCTCGTCGAGGCGTCCCCGCTGATAATTTCGGTTTCCCACTGCGTATAGCCCACGGACCCGCTCATCTTCGTTTTTCTCATCTGTACAGTTCTCAACGACCTGGCGGTAGATCTCCTCGGCGCGGCCGCGCTGGCGCAAAAAGAAGTGGCTGCGGGCTCGCCGAAAATCGGCGCGGCAGGTCTCGACCGGTGATAACTGGTCGGTATCGATGGAGTCCAATTCGGCGAGGACATCGGCAAAGCGGACCTCACGGGCAAGCCTGCCGGAGCGCTGTAGTTTTGCTGTCGCTGCCGGCTCGTGGGTCAATTCGGCGAATTGCTCATCGAAGTCGGCGTCGACACATTGTCCGTAGGCGAGATCGAATAGGGCTGCTCCGCCGTCGCCGGAGTTCACGAGATGATCGAGAAGCCAGGAGCAGACCTCATCGAGGTCGTCATTTCTTAACGCCTGCTCGATGATTTCCGCTGTCGGCTCTCCACCGTTGCGGGCCTGGATGCGTGCTTTTAGGAAATATCCATCGGCATATCCTGCGCGGAGGGCGCCGGCCTTCAATGCGCGCTCGAAAAGTGATTCGTCGCCTCCTTTCTCCAATGACGCGCGCACCGCCTGGGTGAGCAGGTATTGATGAAGCGGCTCTACCTCGTCGGCAGCCGCCTCATATAATTGGGCGGCCTCCTCCCAGTCTTCAGCCAGGCGGTGAGAGTAGGCGGCGTGGACAAGCCAGGCGCCGGTCTGTGGTGTTTCGGTGCTTTCGAAATGGGTGGCGAAAAGCTCACCGGCCCGCGCGTATTCTCGCTCAGCGAATGCGGCGGCGGCCTCCTCACAGGTGGGCGTGTCGCATTCGACGCTCGGCACCAGCGCGGCTGTGGGGTCGCCGGGGCCCGAGGTCCAGGCCGGCGTGGCGGAAAGTGTCAAAAGAAAAAGGGAGACCAGCAAATTGATAATCAGGTGGCCGATGGTGCGCATATTTTTTTGATCCTCACGTAATGGGAGCAAAGATGAGGGGCGCCGCGATGGTTCTCACCACATGCTACCATTGCTTCGCCAGGCCAGGCCAAGAAAGAATATGTGGTCGTGCAAACGCGGTGAGGCATCGCCCAGGTCAAAGCGGACAAACGACCAGGTGCGGCGATATAGGCCGTTAATCCACAACGAACGGCCCCGGTTAGGAGATGTCAGCGGTATATCGAATCCACCACCGACACTGGCGGCCACACCGAAATTGCTGAGCCCCTCGTCGTCGCCGCCAGACGATAGCCTTCCCAGTCGCGGACCGAGTCCCAGCTCGAGATGTAATGACGCCAGGAAATGGCCCTTTAGCCCTCCAGAGAGAAGAGCCAGATAAAAGGGATGAAGGGCTCCGGCCAGATGCAGGTCGTGGAGATGAACGCGACGCTCACCCATCGACGCAGTGGCGTAGCGATAGGAGATTCGATGGTCGGCGAGGTACATGGGAAACGCGTTGCGAAGGCCCACATCGGCGCCCCATCCGGTAGAGACCGAATCGCTGGACGTAAGCAGCGGGCCACCACGGGCCGACCACTCGGAAAACGATCCGTTGAATGGATGAGGAGCTTCCTCCAGGCGTTGCTGGGCGTAGTCCTGTTCCTCAGCCGCCGCCGGCAGAGCGATACAACACATCGCGCAGGCGACGACCAGCCAATAACCCCGGAGATTTATCAGCCCATTAAGACAGAAAAGATTCATCTTGTGTTGCGGAAACAAAGTGGTTTGCTCTAGGATGCTCGGTCGGAAGGACCGCTGTCGGTTCACCGCGAATTCTGGCACACGAGCACGAGGGTGTAAATGTCACTTAGAAAACTGAAATGGGCGGCACTGGCGAGTATTTTCGCAGTCACCCAACTTGCCTGCTACAACACCTATACCATCGACAATAATGAGTTGTCGAAACTGGAGGCGTCGGTCGACCGCTATGAGGTCGTCGAGGTCCTCGCAGATTGCCCCGACGGAGTGGCTCCAGCTGAAGAGGCATCGCACCTACACGGAACTATGTGGGCCGATGCGCAAGTGCCCGGCGACGATGACGCCGTCAGCGATGCCGTCGCCGATGAGGTCGACGAGGCCGAGGCGGCGGACTCATTGGTGCGACGCATCGAGGTCGACGACCTGCGCGGCTGCACGATGGTGCCGGTCTCCACGGTCAACGCTCTTACCGTATTGACCCGCGGCGGCGGAGAGCAGCGCGTGACCCCCTTTAACTTCGTGATGGATGACGTTCAGCTCGTCTCACCCGAATACGATGTGCTCGTACAACTCGATCAGGTCGAGGGCGCCGAAGTGAGCGACTTTAGCGGCTGGAAGACGGCCGCTGCGATCACGGGAATGACCGTGGTTACTGTCGGTACCTTCGTCGGTATCGGACTTCTCAGCGATTCTCCGGACTGGTAACACCGGCGGTCGCCGCCGGCAAACGCGCTCCACTTCCCGATCGTCATAATTGCTCCCGCCCAACTCCTTGAGAGTGGCGGGGGCTTTTTTATTGGCTGTCGAATTCGGTGAGTTTATCGCTAAGGTGCTGCAATTAGATTGATTTTGGCGGTATGCGGTGATATTTTGCTCCCATCATCAAATGGAATATTCCTGATCACTATTCGTGTGAGGCTTAAATGACTTCGAATCGTTTTCGGTGGCGAAGTTTTGTCGGTGTTATAGCTGTTATTTTCGTGGCCCTGGTGGGATGCAGCGACTCTGACAGCGCTGGCGCGGAGGACCTGGATAACCAGAATAATGCCACGGCGCCCAATGACTCTCACAGCCATTTTATGGTGCCCGCCGGCAGTTCCACCATTGAGGGGGAAGTCACCGGCGATATCGAGCCGAAGGTATTTTTATACGATCGCGACACAGCCGATCCGGTCGATAACCGCCAGGTAGAATTCAGAGTATTGGAGAATGGAGACGAAAGCGATGAACACGCGCCAACATTGGCGGTGGGAAATGCCGCCACTGATTCCTCGGGCGCTGCGGCCGTCGATGCCTTTTTGGGCACCGAAGAGGGCGTCTGGACGATTCGCGCCGACAGCTCCTCATCGAATGCCGTCGATTTCGAGGTGGTCGTCGGGCCAGCGGAGTCGGGCGATGTAGAGGTGACCCCCATCAATGCCTCACCGACCCTGATGCCCTTGTCCGATGTCGACCTGCGCTTGTATCGCGATATTCACTTTGATTGCGAGTATTTTGAACCGCTGGGGCCGCAGAACGAAGACACACTCGCCGAGGAATTTACACCGTTTACCGACGATGCGGTGACGTTTGAGAATCTGGGAACTGGCAATCGCTATGTGATCTCCGCCGTCGCCCGCGGCGACCAGGGGCAGGTGGCCGCCGGCGGGTGTGTGGGCTCGGTGCTCGTCGAGGACGAGCAGACCACAGAGGTCGACATCATGCTGCAGTTGGTGCCGCTAAATCCCACCGGCACCTATGATGTCATCAGCCACTGGGACTTTACGGAAGCCCTGGCCGATAGCGGGCCGGCCGGCTCGGTGATCGTGCGTGTGCTCGATATCTTCGAAAATCCCGGAGAGGCGATCTACGACGAGATCATCAACCTCATCGGCGAATTGGTGGGAAGTATCATCAGTAATACCTTCGACTTCTTTTTGAGCGCCACCGGGCTGGACTCCACATTTCAAAATATGATCGACGACTTTATCGAGAATAACGATGGCTTAAGCCAGGTCTGGCAGGCCGGCGGCGATCTGCGCGATGTGGTCGCCGATCTGGAGGTGCAAAGCGAGTTGTCGATCGGAAAGCTGGCCACGGACTTCGAATTCCGCGGTCAGGACAACTGGCTAGGTATCACCCTGTATTGGACCTGGGACTGTGAGGAGGGCGCCCCTGATGACTGCGGGGCTATCGACCTGGCCGCCGACGGCGATGGAGAATTTGCCGAATTGGGCGTCCTAAGCTCCGATTGGAATGGAAGGGTAGCGGCCTACAATCAGCTCCAGATCGATCAGCATACGGTGAGTCTTCGCTACGGGCGGCTTATTATGTACGTGCTCAATGACGTGATCTTGCCGACCATCACCGATGGCAATGCCACGTCCATGAGTGAGGCGTTCAGCTATTGGTTCGGTTGCGACAGCCTCGCCGAGTCATTGATTCCCGACGATGAGATCTGCGCGGCGAATTTTTGTCTGGAGGCGACGACGGTGGCAGATTTCTGTGATACCGCCGTGTCCACAGTCTTCGGCTTTGCCGACATTCTCATCGACAACCTGGAATTCGATATGGGTCTTCGCCTCGGCGGCGAGGGAGTGCTCATCGAGGAGACGTCCAATGGAATCGTCGATCGCATCGAGGACGGTTACTACCAGGGCGTCATCGAGGACAGTGCCGACGGGACACCGACGACCTCATCCTTTGAGGCAACCTGGGAGGCTGTTCGCCAATCGAGCGACGAATAGGGGGCTGCCGGTTGGCCAATTTGCCAATTACTCGGGCGGCAATTGCCTCATCGGTGTTTTGCCGATATGAATGGGAGTGAGGAATTAGATGGTTGTCACAAATCTTAAAAACTGTTTCAGTCGTTCGCCCGTTGCCGACCTTACCGTCGGCCACCAATCGGGTGGCTTCCACCACGGAGTCAAGGGGTGAACGCACCAACAGGGCAGCAAGGAACACTTATGAAACTCGTCTGTGCCGGGATGACTGACGTTGGATGTACACGGGACCACAACGAGGATGATTTTTACCTCTCCGACGGCGACGAAGCACTGTGTATCGTAGCCGACGGTATGGGCGGCCATCGCTCTGGAGAGGTGGCGAGCGCGATGGCGATCCGAGCCATCGTCGACTATTACCGGGAGACAATTCCCAACTCCCAGGACGATTATGATGAGACTGTGGTCAACGGCGAGCCCCTGGATTTAAATCAGGAACGCCTTCGCGAAGCTCTCAAGATCGCCAATAGCGCCGTTTTTGAAGCGGCCGCCGGCGATGAGGCATTCGACGGGATGGGAACCACCATTGTCTCCGGATATTTTACCGAAGACGGGGTGTATATGGCCCATATCGGTGACTCGCGAGTCTATCGCTATCGCCATGGAAGCCTCGAGCAATTGACCCCCGATCATTCTCTGGCCAATGAATATGTCCGTATGGGCATTCTCGCCAAAGAGGATGTGGAGTTTTTTCCCTATAAAAACGTCATCACCCGTGCATGTGGGCTTGCCGACCAGGTCGAGGTCGACGCCCAATTCGAATCGTTCGGTGATGGCGATCTCTTTATCTTCTGCAGTGACGGATTGACCGATATGGTCTCCGATGCGGAGTTGGAGCAGATCCTCGACGAGGAAGACGATCTGGAAACACTCTGTGAGACACTCGTCGAACGAGCAAATCAAAATGGGGGCGCCGACAATATCACCGTGATCTTGGCGCGCGTCCACGACACCTGACCACCTTTGAGAAGGGGGGCAGTATGAGACGACGACGATCGGAGAAAGTGGCGGGCTCACTGTCGAAACGCGATCTTGTGCGGCGCGGATTGGCGATATTCGTGGGCTGGTCAGCGCCTCAGTTTTCGGCGTTTATCGACCATTTCGACGGCGAGTCTTTGCGGTGGTGGTCGGTGAAGAGGCCAGAAGTTTTATGCGAGCAATTCGACTTTTTGTCCGCAGGGCGGCGCAAACGGCTTTTGGCGTTGCATCGACGAGGGGCCGAAAAATTGGCTGAACAGGTCGCCTCCTGGCCCGGTGAGGTGATTTTATACGACTCGAAATGGTATCCGCCGGGGCTCGGCGATCTGTCGGCACCGCCGGCCGCTGTTCACATCCGCGGTGATCTGAGAAGCCTTCTCAGGCCCGGGTTGGCCGTGGTGGGCAGTCGCAAAATCGGGGTGTCGGCGGCCTCGTCGGCGCGTCGAATTCTGGAGCCGGCGGTGCGAGGTGGCATGGTCATCGTCAGTGGCGGGGCCCTGGGAGCGGACACCGTGGCCCATCGATGCGCCGTCGATCTGGGGGCGGCCACGATTTCCGTATTGCCCTGCGGGCTTTGCAATCTGGCGCCGAAGTCCAACCGGCAGCTCTTTTCGGAGATCGCCGACGGACGCGGCGCTTTGATCAGCGAATACCCGCCGCAACGCGGGGTGCGAAAATATCACTTCAAGCGGAGAAATAGTCTTATTGCCGCTATAAGCCGCGGCGTGCTCGTCCTTCGCGCCGGGCGAAAAAGTGGCACGATGCTCACCGTCGAAGCGGCAGATAAGCTCGGTCGACCACTCGGGGCAATGCCCGGCACTCCTCAGGATCCGCTCTGCCGAGGCTGCCACCACGTATTGCGTCACGGCGGCCGCATGATCGCCGAACCCGACGATCTGAGGAGTTGGTGGGAGACGCTCGCCCCAGAGGTGACACCGACTGAGGAGGCCAATGACGAGGTCACTGCGGCGTCATCTTCGATATCGCTGCCTGATTGCGAGGTGCTTCGATGCGCGACGGGGCTTCTCGATGAGGAGGGGGCGTTTTCGATGGAGGCCCTTGCCCGGGAGACCGGAAAGTCGGCTGCCGAACTGCAGACGGTATTGCTCGGCCACGAGCTGTCAGGGGTGATTGAACGAGTCGCGGGTGGCGATCGCTATCGACTGCAGATTGGCGATTATTGTTGAATCCACGTCACGCTCCGTGCCATAAGGACCGGTCCAGTAAGTGGTATGACTTCGAGCGGCAATCCCGCAAAATGATGCCCACAACTGTAGACGTGTGAAGAATCGACAGGTTGCGACACGGAAATATTATGCACAAACAATATCTGATGGCGCCCGGGCCCACGCCGGTGCCGGAGGCGGCGAGATTGGCGATGGCTCGCCAACTCATTCATCACCGCGGCGACGGCTTTCGCGAGGTCATGGCGAAGGTCCGGGCCGATCTTAAATGGTTATTCGAGACCGATGCCGAGGTGTTGATGCTCACCAGCAGCGGCACCGGCGCCTTTCAGGCGGCGATCACCAATTTTAGCTCTCAGGGCGATACCCTGGTGGCCATCGGTGGCGGAAAATTCGGCGCTCGCTGGGGCGATATCGGCCGCGCATTTTCGATGAACGTCGTCGATGTCGAAGTGCCCTGGGGCGAGGCGGTATCACCGGCTACTTTGCGCGACGTTTTACAACAAAATCCCGATACGGCGATGGTGACCCTGACTGCCAGCGAGACCTCGACCGGTGTATATCATCCCGTAGAGGAGCTGGCGAAGGTCGTGCGCGAGCATTCCGAGGCCCTCTTTGCCGTCGACGGGATCACCGCCGTTGGTGTCCACGAGATGCCGATGGACCGGTGGGAGCTCGATATTCTGGTGTCGGGATCGCAGAAGGCGTTTGGCATTCCACCGGGACTGGGGTTTGTGGCCGCCAGCGAGAGAGCCTGGAAGGTCGCTGAAAAGAGTGACCACCCGCGCTATTATTTCGATTTACGGCGTGAGCAACAGCGCCAGAAGGATGATCAAACGGCTTTTACTCCGGCAATTTCGGTGGTGCTGGCAGCGCGAGAGGTGCTACAGATGATGCGCGACGAAGGGCGTGAGGCGCTGCTTGAGCGTCATCGCATAAACGCAGAGGCCACCCGGGCGGGAATGGCGGCGATGGGCCTTCAGTTATTGGCGAGTTGCCCGGCAAATTCTGTTACCGCTGCCCGGGTGCCCGAGCAGCTTTCGGCACCAGAGGTGGTCCGGCGCATGCGCCAGGAGCATGGAATCACCATCGCCGGCGGTCAGGCCCACCTGCGAGAGTCGCTGATTCGCATCGGTCATATCGGCTTTTTTGAGGCATCCGATATTCGAATGGTCCTGGGCGCTCTGGAAGCCGTATTGCAAGAACTGGGACTCGACATCGAGGTCGGGGCCGGGATGGCCGCGGCGCAAGAGGTTTTTTTGAGGCGATAGCGACGTCCCTGAATAAAGTACGCGTTCAGTTGTGTGCCGAGGTCAGGCGCCAATACGCCCCTGAGGTTCGGGCTACCAGCCCGAAAGGCGGCCAGGTTGGCCGCGGGCCCCGAACGCTTACTGAATAAAATGATGATGGTCCCCCAAACCCGGAGAAGATCGTGGCAGATGCCGACGAACAGACCGAAGAGTCCGAGGAGCCGCTGGAGGGCGACGAAGGGTTCGACGAGGAGGCAGAAGAACACCTCTACGATGACTGGGACGATCTGGCGACTGACCCGGAGGAGATGTCGCGGCTGGGGCGGACTCTGGAGGGACTGCTTCCCGATATCGTCAAGCGAAGTGTCGGCGGATTGGTCAGCGAAGATGGATTGCGCTCATTGGTCAAAGACCGCGAGCTGCCCCGAGAAGCAGTGGGCTTTATGCTCGGCCAGGTCGACGCCACGAAGCGAGAAGTGCTGCGGGTTGTATCGAAAGAGGTACGCCTCTTTTTACAAAACGTCGATCTCGGCGGTGAATTGACCAAAATTTTGACCAGCGTCAGCTTCGAAATCCGCACGGAAGTGCGGTTTATCCCCAACGATGCGTCCATTAAACCGAATGTGCGAAATCGGGTCAGTGTGCGCGGGAAAGACGGGTCAAAAAAAACGATTGCCGAGGACGAAATAGAAGGCGAAGAGGTTCCGCTCGACGAAAAGACAGGTGACGAAGAGTCCCTCACTGAGGGGAATGAGGAAGGGACTGACGAGGAGGTCGGGGAGGCCCAATCGCAGGGCCCGCGGCGCCGTCGATGGCGACTGCGGCGGCGAAATGGGGAAAATAACGAAGATAAAGAAGATGAAGAGACCGATGAGGAACAAGACGAGGATTAAACGTCACTCCTCGCGGTAAAATCTCATGGTTTTAATTCGGGGCGCAGGATCGACAGGCCGCCCCATATCGGCGGTCGGGACATGCGAGATGGCTCGAACGACCTCCGGTGAGTCACAGTGGCCGAATGCACTGTGGCGGTCGTCGAGGTGCGGGGCCGGTGTCTCGAGGATAAAAAATTGGCTCCCCGCAGTGCCGGGACCGCGATTGGCCATGCTCAAAATGCCGGGGCGGTCGTGGCGCAGTTGCTCAGAAAATTCATCGGGGATGGTATATCCTGGACCGCCGTGTCCGTGACCATCGCGATCGCCGGTGTGGATGAGAAAGCCGGGGATGACGCGATGGAACTCCAGCCCGTCGTAGTAGCGAACGCCGCTTACGGGTTCCCCGCTCGACGAGTCGCGAAAGGCCTTTAAACCCCGGGCGAGTCCAACAAAATTGGCGACGGTTACCGGAGCTTCGTCGGCGAATAATTCGCATTCGATCGTGCCCTGGGTCGTTTCCAGGTCCACCTTCAGGGGGCCTTCACCGTCGAGATCCTCGGTATACCGGTGCAAGGCCGTCGGCTCCGGCGCCTCGTCGGCTGACTCCGGTTCATCCGGCTCGATCCCGTGATCATCGATGTCGGTTTGCTCTTCAGTGGGAGGCTGGTCTGAGGTCGCCGGCGACTGCTGTTGTCCACGCTGGCGCGAATCGCACCCAAAATAGGTTCCGACGAACGTGCAGGCGAGCAAGACGAAGACGGCGAAATTAACAGGGCGTCGTCGTGTGTCGATGGGTCACTCCAGAGGGCTGCAGA
>SKQC01000086.1 GCA_007119175.1 Myxococcales bacterium
CAGGCGGGCATGCCGACGGTAGAGGTGGTCTATTTTTCGTCTCCGCAGTGTCCGTTCTGCACGGTCGTCGCCGAAGAGGAGCTAAAGCCGCTGGAGCAACAACACGGCGAAGCGCTTCAGGTTTTGACCGTCGATACCACCCGTGAAGTGGGGGACGAGTCCCTTCGCCAGCTCTGGGTTGACCGCGATGTCCCGTCGAACCGGCGGGGAGTTCCCACTGTTGTCATCGACGATCAATTGCTCGTCGGGACCGATGAAATCGCGCGACAATTGCCGGGGCTCATCGACCATCACCTCCAACAGGGAGGAGTCAGTTGGCCCGATATCCACGGGATCGACGAGTTACGGGAGACCGAATCTTTGGCGCCCGTCGACGACGCCGTCGCCGATGACTGGCGCAGTCGCCTACAGCGTGATGTGCCCGGAAATTACGTCTCCACGACCCTTCTGGTGATTTTGCTCTTGATTGCACTGGCGATGATCCCGGCCCGCAGATGGCAGCAGAAGGTCTCTGAGAGGACGCCCTTTGGACTCAAAGTCGGCGTCGCCGCTATCGGATTCGGAGTTGCCCTTTATCTGGCCTATGGAGAGACGACGCGACAGGACCTATTTTGCGGCCCCGTAGGACAGTGCAATATCGTCCAGCACAGCGATATGGCGATGCTCTTCGGTGTGTTGCCCCTGGCGGTCTTGGGCGTGCTGGCCTACGGGGCGCTTCTGGCTCTGTATTTTCTCCGTCGCGTTCGCCGTGATCACTCCTCGAAATGGATGCGCCTTATCCCCACGGCCATATTGGGTTTGACCGTCTTCGGATTTGCGTTCTCCATACTTCTGACCTTCTGGCAGCCCTTTATCATCGGGGCGACCTGTGCGTGGTGTCTGATCTCGGCAATGACAATGACCGCCTGCTGTCTCTTTAACCTCGGCGAGGGACGCCGGCAGCTAGCAGCCTGTTGCGCATAGCGGACCGAGCCTTCGGCGAGAAGATTTTGTCGCCAGATTTGTTCGTATGACGAGTAATAGCATCGCTATTTCGAGGAAATACGGGCAAATTCTGGCGCAAAATCCGCCGTCGAGGCGATGCGGAGTCTATGTGCAACAGGCTGCCAGTGCTATCCCCTGGGCGCTACGGCCTTTGCGAAAGCTCTTCGGCGATGGCCTCCGGGAGGCGAGCACGGACATTTTTGATCGCCAGCTTCAAAGCATTGCCAATTGCCCGATGCCCTGATCGGGGATGGCATAAAATGACCACCTGATCGACGCCCAGAAGGGGCGCGCCGCCGTATTCTTCGAAATCGGTGAGCTGTTTTAGCTGCTTGAGTCCCCCGCTGAGCAATTTCAGCCCCATCCGCCATGCCACCTTAGAGTGATATGCGGAGCGGGCCAGATCGAAGGCCGCCTCGCTGACTCCCTCTAAGATCTTGATGGCGATATCGCCGGCAAATCCCTCGCAGACCACCACGTCGGCCAGCCCCCGTGGAATCTCGTGGCCCTCGATATTGCCGTAAAAATTCAGGGTTTCATGGCGGCTCAACAACTCGTAGGCCTCCACCACCTCGCTGGGCCCGACGGTGCTCTCCCGGGAATTGGACAGCAATGCCACCTTTGGTTTTTCATTCTCGCTGACGATGCGCGCATATGCCGAGCCCATAAGCGCGAAGACCATCAATTCCTCGGCACCAGCGCGCAGGCTGGCGCCGACATCCAAAATCAGGCTAAACGGATCGTCGGTCTCGCCGCGCACCCGCGGGGTGGGATAGACGCTGGCGAGGGCGGCGCGGTTGACCCCGTTTAATAGCTCAAATTCCTTGAGCGACGACAATACGGCCACCCCCGGATTGCCTGCCGAGATCACAGCATCGGCCTCGCCCGAGTCGACCAGCCGGCAGGCCTGTAAAATCGAGGCGTCGGGCCGCGCATCAAGCGCCTGCTGAGGGCGCTCCGACATGCCGACCACGGTCGGAGCGTGGTGTAATTGGATGCGCTCCGAGTTGTGATCGAGTTCAAAAAGGGCCTCCGTCACGGCGATCTCATCGCCGACAAGGGCAAAATAAACCGGGCGCTCACCATCGCTTCGAAGACTCGCCCGGGCCACGGCGCGGACGACTTCGTGAGGCGCGTGATATCCTCCCATGGCGTCGATGGCGATCGTGATCGGATCCTGCATACCCAACGGCGAGCCTCCTGCTGCTTTCATCCATCAGAAATCGAAAAAACTATATTGGCATTCCCGGCCCGAAAAGCAACCAAGTCCACCGGGGGGTGATCCAGTCCTGTCGGTCGAAGGGCCGGCTCACACCCACCACTTAGACCCGGAGTTCGACCTGAGTGACCGTCTGCTCGCCGTGGACGTTGAAATCGAGCAAATTCAAGCGCAGCGACTCCGCAAACCCGCCCGGACATCCCACCTGATGGGTACCATGGGTGTAGTCGACGCCCATGACATCGTGTTTGTGGCCGTGGAGGATCACACTATAGGGATCGATCAGATCGACGGCCTCGATCAAATCATCGACGCCGTCAGCGGGCTCCATCAACCCGCCAAAGGTCGACGCCCGGCGCGGGTACCAATCAGATGTGATATGGTGATGAATCAAGGTGATAAGCCGCATCCCGTCGATCTTTTTTCGGTTGCGGTCAATCCAGTCCAATGCCTCCGGATAAATCCGGCCCACCGTATTGGGCAGCCACCGCTCTAGATGATGCCGATCGTCGATGGGATCGCGATTGCTGTCGATCTCGAGCAGGGCCACGCCGGCTGGCAAAATCTTAAATCGCGGCTCTCTGGGAGTGACCACGGAGAAAAAGCTCTCCATGCGCTCCCGTTTGACATTCTCGTATAGATTGAATCGGTCGTGGTTTCCGGGCACGACGGTCAGCTTCTCCTCGCCCCACCAGCCGGCGACCTCCAGCGCTCCGCGGACATCCAAAAATTCCGCCTCCAGCCCGCAATGGACCAGATCGCCGGTGATCACCAGGTGGTCAACACCCAGCCGATGCAGGCCGACGAAGGCCTTTTTGAGCAGATTGGTATAAAGCCTGCGAGAGCCGCGGTATCGGTGGCCGAATTCATTGGATATAGCCGACAACTCGTGGGAGAGATTCTCGATCGATCCGTGGGGACGGACCAGATCGCGGAGCCGAGTCGCCAGCTCCATCTCTCCCGGCAGATGAATATCGGTCACCTGGGCGAGCCGATACACCGTATCGGAGCGTCGCACCAGATCTCGGGGGCGGCGTTTATCGCTAGAGCCCTTCCATTTAAAAAATGCCCGTGGCATCCCTGTCGTTCCTCGTGTTTTCTTCAGTGTTGCTGAGTTGATACGTCGTTTTCCGTCCTAAAAAAGTTTATTTGGCGACCTGTTTTTCGCCCTCGTCGAGTTGCGCAATATGGCGGGCCCACTCCGGATATTTTCGCTCCAGAAACCGGTCGGTCAATACCGCCTGAGCGGCCTCGCAGATATCGTAGAGAAGGGCCGTATTTAACGCCGCCCCCAATACGGCTCCCACCACGGGAAGCGCCCGCGATGGGCGAGTGCTTATCGCCCGCCTCTGCAGGTTTCGGGACACCGCCCGCCGCGCCAGGTTACCCGCCTTATGGGCCGTTGAGCGGCCCAGTTTTTTCTGGACGACCCGCGATAGCCCGCGACCGGTCAGATGGGCTACGCCTCCGTGGGCGACGGCGCCGACGACCAGCGATTTTCGCATCACATGCTCGTGCAGATTCTGGCGCACCAGCATCGGCTCGATGGCCGCCGGTCGCGTCCCGCCGAGTGCCACGGCGAGAATCTCCAGCGGAAGATCGGGATGCTCTCTGGGGTCGAAGCCAAAATACCAGCAAAAGCGACTGCATACATCGGCCGTAATCGACAGCATCACCGGAATATCGGCAAGCGATAACACACCCCAGCTAAACGGGGCGAGCCCGCCGGAGATCCCGCCGGCCACAGCCCCCAGAAGCAGTCGCCGATTGCGCTGGCCCCGAAGCACCGACTCCACCTCATCGACGGGCAACGCCGCAATCTCGGCGAAGGACTCCACGTCGATGCCGGCCTCCTGAAATTCGACCAGCACATCTTCTTGTAGATCCTGGTGGCGGACCCGCCGCTCAAAGCGCTCCATCCCGCGATCGATGGCCTCGCTGACCAGTCCAATTTCGGTCAGCCCCGCGCCGAGCCACTCCACGGGAGTAAACGCCGTCTGGACCAGACGGTGAATGCGACTGGGGTCGAGGCGCTTTCGCACAAAAAATTTGATCCGAGCCGCCGCATATTTATCGGCGTGCTCTAAAGTGACGCCGTCGAATTTGCAGGTCAGATTATCAAAGGCCCGATCGTAATCGCTGATCACCCGGTACATGTCATAATCGTCGGCATCGGCGAAGAGATTTTCCTCCCAGTCGACCCCATCACCGACATGACGAACCAGCCCGGCGGCGTGGGGCTCCAGCGTGGCGTTTCGCACATACGATCCGACCAGCCAGGCACCGAGCTGATCGAGCTCGTCGGCCTCCGCGATCTCATCGAACGCCTGGCGCAGACGCCGCGCGCGGGTACCGACGCGGCCGCCGCGGTCGGCGATCGCCATCAATTCCAACAGTCGTTGCGCCCGCGTGGGATTCGCCACAGCAGTCTCGCGCACCTCGTCGAATAATTCTCGCGCCGCCGTCGAATCGTCCCCTTTGCGCAGTCGCTGCAGCGGCAGAGAGTAAATCTGCTCCAGCCGTCGATGATCGGCGTCGAAGCTTCGACGCTCCACGAATTCACGCAGCGTCTCCTGGCGCTGGCGATCCTCGACATTGAGCCGAATCGACGCCTTCACCGGCTCCTCAAGCCAACTAAACGACAATTTGCCGCCCATGGCCGCCTCGGTCATAAACTCCAGCCACTTCTGCGCCTCGTGGGGATATTGCTGGCTGGCCACATCACAGGCGTGCACCAGATTGGAGACCACAGCGGAGTGATACCACTTTCCATAGCGGTGAACGACGGCCAGACCGGCCAACAATGCTGCCACTTCCCAGTAGTGGTGATCTAAAACCTTTTGCACCAACTCCTGGAGGGTATGCCCGGCGCTATCGCCGTCCTCTAGATTCGCCTCGTCTTTAAAAAAGACATCGACCACCTCGTAGAGCCACTCCGGCTCATCGGGCAGAGCGCGCGCCTTGAGACGTTCGGTGGCCTCCCGGCGCAGGCTTTCGTCCTCGCTGTGGCGCCAGATCGCCAGCGTCGCCAGCGCCGCCGACGGATGCAGATACGTGCGGGCCGGCTGCAGCGAGCGGCCGATCATCGCCAATGCCTGCTCACCACGCGATGACAACTCGGCATAACCTGCCGACGACAGCACATCCCAGAGCGGCTCCCGGGTCAGTGAACTGCGGCGACGCCACACCCGCGAATAGCCCAATTCCTGGGCCATCCAGGTCGTCAGCACCACCCGCCGACGGTCCGGGGCATCGCCCAATTCCTCGGCAACCCTTTCTAAGACCTCGTCGGTGGGAAGTGCCTCCAACGTGCGCCACAGGGCCTTAAAATCCTCGGGCAACGCCTGCTCAAATTCTCCGTGAGAAACCCCGTCGACTGCCGAGCTATTGAGCTCATCGCCCAGCGCTCCGTCGTTTTCTAAAACCCCCGCCTCGGTGAGCTCCTCTTGTTCCGGCTCGATGAATACTCGCGCCGTTGGCTGTTTATCGTCAGACAATTTTCGCTCTTCTTGTGGCTCTTCGATCCCTGTCTCCGTTCCTTAGTGCAACGATTGGTGATCGCGCTTTGTTCAATATTATTGAAAAGTTTTACAAATCTCTAATTTTTGCTCTCTCTGTCTTCGACAAATATTGCGACATAGGAGTGCTGTGATTACCCTCCGACTACCCGTCACCGACCTCTTCTTTCTCCACGTGATCTATGGGTGAAGACTCACCGAAAAAACAACACGGCTCTTATACATGGGTGATCCCGCTGATCGCCGTCTTCGTCGTCACCGCCGCCGTGATCATGGGACTCTTTGTATTCAACGAACAGGTCCCGCTCGATACCGTCCCCGAGCCCCCGGAGGAGCTTCCGCCGGCGCAGACGCTTTACCGAAACTACTGCGCCACTTGCCACGGCGCCGACGGCCTCGGCGTGGCCCGCCGCTATCCGCCGCTGGTGGATACCCACTGGGTACTCGAGGACTCGGAGCGCCTGGTTCTCATCACTCTCCACGGGCTCACCGGCCCCATCGAAGTTCGCGGCCAGACCTACGACGACTATATGCCTCCACTCGGCCACCGGCTCTCCGACGAGGAGATCGCCCACCTCTTAACATACGTGCGAAACTCCTGGGGTAACGACGCCGGGGCGATCACCGCCGACGAGGTCTCGCAGACCCGTCAGGACCATCCCCATCCCCGCGATCCCTGGACTGCCGAGGAATTGGCAGACCGAAACGCCCCATGAG
>SKQC01000167.1 GCA_007119175.1 Myxococcales bacterium
TATCGACTCACAACTCGACGGCGTCTGGTTCTGATTGTGGTTCTGGTTCTGATTGTGGTTCTGGTTCTGATTGTGGTTCTGGTTCTGATTGTGGTTCTGATTGTGGTTCTGATTGTGGTTCTGGTTCTGATTGTGATTCTGGTTACTAGACTCCTCGCAAAACCCGTCGATACACCGGGCTCCCTCACCGAACTCAGCCACACAGACGGCCTCCTCGACACCACAGACAAGTCTGCATTCATCGTCGACACAGGCGCCGGATCCCGCGCCAAATTGCTGGGAACAGCTAGAGTCTACGCAATCCCCGTTATTATTGCCGTTATTCGATGAGGGTTCATCGACGTCGTCGAGATCGGTAAAGATCCCATCGCAACCGACCACGGCGAATAAAAAAAGTCCGGCCAAAAAGGCGCCGAAGGTCAGCGATATCGAAAATTTTTCACTCATCATGGCAAGTCACTCTGTTCCAGAAAAACCTTTTGTGCATCGCCAAATTCCATCATATGGAGAGCAAACTACCCAAACGCCGATTCCTTTTCCAGCGGCGCTGTCGGCCCTCCCCCCTTTGCACGTGCTTTGCTCGGTTCCCCTGCGAGGAGCGGAGACTTTCGTGGTGGCATGGTTCTTCAAGGCATCTCGCCGCTCCATTACAGAGCTCATAGCCGACCGATACCACTGGCCCGGCGCACTCGGTCCATCATCTCTTCGACGATGGGGCGGCCCCGAGCCTACAGGTGTCGAAGAAATCAGGGTAACGTCAAGGTGAGGGGACTCGTCTCCGAAAGCGGCTCCCCCCCCAGCACATCAATACACTCATCCTCGGGATATTCGGTGATCTGTCCGAGGTCATCACCGTGACAAAAGTAAACGGAGTAATAATCGTTGTCCGTTTGCGGATCACTGTCTTCAAACTGGTCAGCACAGAGAAGCCCGTACTCCCCAATTGTAACGGTATAGCCTTGCTCGATGGCGAGCGGGTTTGCATCATTATCAAAGAACTGGACATAGACACGCCCCTCACACCCCATGGGATAAACACCTGTGTGGTGAAAATTCGATTCAAGGGGCTCCCCGTCGGAGGTCTGGGCCTCTCGTACTGCGGGGCATGTCCCCTCATCGTCCAGATCAGGCGCAGTACCATCGAGTACGTCCTCCACGTACGAAAACGGTTGCGATACGTCGACCGGTATCCATGCGACGGCTTCTCCCCACGCCAGGGTATCTCCATTTTCGTTTTCCAATCGCAAGTACATCAATTTCGCCCCCGGTGTTTCATACCCATATACTGTGTCCTCACAGCGGTCGGAGTCCTCCTCGTAGGTGCGATCATCGATCCGGACGGTATAAAGCCCAGACGGATCTGATCCCCCACCATTATTGTCGTCCGAATCCGGGTGGCACGCTCCATCGTCACAACTCCACTCCTCCGGACAGTCTCCCGACCCAGTGCAATCCGCCCCCTCCCACATACACACGACTCCGTCATAACAGGCCAGGCCACTATCACACTCTTCTTCGCATGACATACTCGCCGTGCACGCTCCTTCATCGCAAATTTGAAGCTCCTCGGTGCAGTCGTCGATAGTATCACACCCCGCCGGCGTCTGATTCTGGTTCTGAGTATGGTTCTGATTCTGGTTCTGAGTATGGTTGCCGACATTTAGTCCGTCAGGAGGCTCGCAAAACCCACCCTGGCATTGGGCCCCATCACCGAACTCGCTCACACAGGTGCTGTCCTCTTGACCACAGACAAGTCGGCATTCATCGCCCACACAGGCACCAGCGCCGGCGCTGAACTGACCGGAACAGGCGACGTCGTCGCAATCCCCGCCATTTCCGTTATTCGATGACTGGTCATTGACGTCGTCGAGATCGGCGAAAAGGCCGTCACAGCCAACTGCGGAGAATAAAAACACCCCCGCAACGAAGGCGCCGAAGATGATCGAGACAGAAATTTTTCGATTTATCACGGCAACTCTCCGAAACTCTCAGAAATTCTTAAATTTCGCTTTTTAGCATTCGGCGCCAGCGGCCAGCCTGGCCGCCTTTCGGGCTGCTAGCCCGAACTTAAGGGGCATATTGCCTTCGGGGCCCGCGGCCAGCCTGGCCGCCTTAACTGAACGCTTATTATCGCTTATCGCTACCACTCGAAGCCTGAATTTCTACTCCACTGCTGCCCACAAATGATCGCAGGCATCGAGTACAGCCACAATACAATAGAGAGACGCTACAAGAACGCGAGATTCATCTCAAAACTAAACCGCCACACCGGCTTTTTCATACGCGCCCGATTCCGCTTGCCCGGCGAACTCGGTCCATGACTTCTTCAACGATGGGGCGGACCCGGTCGGCGCCGCGGGCGAGGATTTTCTCCAGATACTCCTGGTCTTCGCGAATCGACTCGTATTTTTCGCGATAGGGAGCAAACCGAGACTCCAATGTTTCGAATAATTCCTGCTTGGCGTGACCGTATCCATAACCGCCGGCGCGGTAGTTTTTCTCCATCTGAGCCACCTCATCGCCGTCGGCCACCAATTTATACAGATCGACCACGGTGCAGGTATCGGGGTTCTTTGGCTCATCGAGAGGTGTGGAGTCGGTCTCGATCTGCATGACCTGCTTTCTGAGCTTTTTCGGCGCTGCCAGCGGCTCGATGAGATTATCGTAGGATTTCGACATCTTGCGGCCGTCTGTGCCGGGCACGGTGGCCACGTCCTTTCGCACCTTGGCCTCGGGAAGTTTCAAAAATTTTCCGTCGAAACCGCCGTTGAATTTCTGGGCGATATCACGAGTCATCTCCAGATGCTGGATCTGGTCGGCGCCGACGGGAACGACATCGGAGTCGTAGATCAGGATATCGCTTGCCATCAGCACCGGATAGGTAAAGACACCGTGGTTGATCTCTTTTTGCTCTCCACGGTCGCGGGCCGCTTTATAGGCATGTGCGCGCTCCAACAGACCCATATGAGTGACACAACTGAGCACCCAGGTCAGCTCAGTGACCTCCGGGATATCCGATTGTCGAAAAAAGGCCGCCCGCTCCGGGTCGAGTCCAAAGGCCAGAAAATAGGAGGTGAGCTCATAGACCAATCGCCGCATCTTGACCGGGTCTTTGACGGTGGTCAGCGCGTGGTAGTCGGCCACGAAATAAAAGGCATCGTAGTCTTCTTGCAGTTCGATGGCGGGCTGAATCATCCCCAGATAATTGCCCAGATGAGGCGATCCGGTGGGCTTGATACCCGAAAGACTTCGTTTTCGTTTCGTCATGGTAATAAGGCTCCTAACTCGGCAGCTATTCAACGATGGAATACGGGTAGCACAGCGATCATTCCCGTTCCAGCGGGGATGGTCGCATGCCAGGACCATCTCTTTCACCCGGCGCATTTGCCAAACGGGGCTCGTCTTTACAACCAGCCGGTTTGCCTCCAGTATGCCCCGGAAATTCGCGCCGAAGCAGTCGTAGAAATCCGAAACTCCATGCCCGAAAAGAGAAGAGTCGATGGCCTCCGAAAAAAATGACGAATCAAAAGACGAAAAGCCGGGCGTCAAAAAGCGCACGACCTACGACAAGCTCGACGCCGATGAGCAGGGCGACGACGGCGTTGTGCGCGCCCCGGAGGCGCCGACGAAGGCGCCGAACGCACCTATAAAAGACGACACAAAAAGCCCGAAGGGCCGGCGCGTCGTCGATCCGAAAGAGGCCGCCAAAAAGGCTCGCGAAAAGCGCAAAGCCGAGAAAGCGGCCAAAAAGAAGGCCCGGCGAACCACGGAGAAAGAGGCCGAAGAAGCTGACGAGGACGTCGATACGGAGTCGATGGGATTTCGCTTCGGCGACGACGACGCGACGATGGACGACTTCGCCGCCCTGCTCGACGGCGAGGGCGGATCGATGCCCGATCAGACCCGCTTTGATATCGGCGATACCGTGGAGGGAACAGTCGTCTCCATCGGCGAGCGCTATGTCTTCGTCGATATCGGCCGGGCCGACGAGGGTATTGTCGACCGCGCCCAATACGAAGACGAGGAGGGAAATCTCGAGCTTCAGATGGGCGAGCGCCGCGAATTCTACGTCATCGGCTTCGACGGCGGCATCGAATTGGGCCGCGAGATCGGCGCCGGAGATAATAGCATGGCCGCCGTGGAGACCGCCTACGCCTCCGGGGTGCCTATCAATGGCCGAGTCACCGGAACCAATAAGGGCGGCTTCGAGGTCAACGTCGCCGGCGTGGAGGCATTTTGTCCCATCAGCCATATCGAACTCGGCTATACCGACGAGCCCGATATCCACGTCGGAAATAGCTATGCCTTCGAGGTCCAGGAGATAAAAGACAACGGGCGCACCGTCGTCGTCAGCCGCACCGCCCTTTTAGAACGAGAGCGGGCGAGCCGACGAGAAGAAACAATGAAAGATCTCGAGGTCGGCGCCGAAATCGATGGCGTGATCACCCGGGTCGCCGATTTCGGCGCCTTCGTCGATATCGGCGGTATCGAGGGGCTGGTTCACGTCTCCGAGCTCAGCCATACCTTCTTCGACAATCCCTCAGATGTGGTGCAGGCTGGCGACAATGTCACCGTCCAGGTCATGAATATCGAGGAAACCCCCGACGACGACCGATCGCCGCTGCGAATCGGCCTGAGCATGAAGGAAGCCCAGCCCGATCCCTGGATGGAGGTCAACGACAAATTCGCCATCGGTGAGACCATCATGGGCACCGTTGTGCGCCTGGCCCCATTTGGCGCCTTCGTCGAGATCACCCCCGGCGTAGAGGGTCTGGTCCATGTCTCCGAGATAAGCCGCACCGAACACGTGGCCACGCCCCACGATTTCGTCGATGTCGGCGAAGAAGTGCAGGTCGAAATCCAGGATATCGATCTGATGCGCCGGCGAATCAGCCTGAGCATGGCAGCCGCCCAGGACGACCCCTGGAAAAAAGTCAGCGAGCGATTCTCAGTGGGTATGGAGGTGACCGGCACGGTGGCCAACACCGAGGATTTCGGTGCCTTTATCGACCTGGGCGATGGCATCACCGCCCTGCTTCCGCGCAGCGAGATGAACCTGCCCTCAGAGGTTACGCCCCACCGCAGATTCAAACGCGCCGAAGAGGTGACAGCCCGAATTCTCAATATCGAGATTGAGCGCCGCCGCATGGCGCTCACCCTCCGCGAGGCAAGCGAGATCGGCGGCGACGGCGACGACGATGACAAGCCCAAATCACCGCAGGGCCCCCGCTCCTACGAAGATGATACGGGATCCAAAAAAGGGGCATTGGGAACCCTCGGCGATCTTCTAAACGCCAAAAAGGACTGAGCCTCACGTTTCGGAATATCCCACCGGCCTCGCATAGCTCGAGCATCTCCCTAAAAAAACCAACCCCGGTTTATCGCTGGTCGATCGAAATCGACGTCGCGATAAACCGGGGTTGTTATTTAGTTGTCGTCCGGAAATTCCGAATTGGAGCAGAGGCGAGATGAAATCGATGAGATGGCCATTTCGCAAAACCGAAGGAATATCCGTAGGTTATTTCGAGTGTTGAGCGAATGGCCAGATCGCGATTTCAGCCGCCACCTGCGACATTCATGGGGTTTCCGGACGGGAAACTGCTGGCGACGGGCTTACTCGCCGTTGCCGTTGTTGCCGTTGCCCATGTCGATGCCATAGGCTTCGACGAAGACCTGATCGGTGCCCGCGGCTGCGGCGTGGCAATCAACGCACATTCCCACATCACTTCCCTGTACGCCGCCGTGGACTTCCCAATCCGTGTCGGCCTGCATCCAATACCAGTCGCCGTCGTCATCACTTTCTTTGCCCATGATGCTCAACACCGAGGGACTATCGTCGTCCTCCGACGAATATTGCTCTTTTACCAAGAGTGCCCCCGCTGCAAACGGATAGTCTTCATCGCTGATGGTATCCATCGCCGAGGCGTTGGCATAGGTTCGCACGAAATCTCCTCCGTGATCACCGGAGGCCATCAAGTCGCCGTCACCGAGCGTCTCCCAGGACTCGTAATCGGCGGCCATATCAAAATAGGCCTCCGTCTCGTCCGTTGGCTCTTCGGCATCATCATCGTCGCCACAGGCGACCACCGACAAGACCAGGGCACTGGCAATTACTCCAAATAAAATCCGTTGCAACTTCACTACAATCCTCCTGTAAACATTCAGTTTACTAATCGAGCGGTTAAGAAATTTGTTGAACTGTAGCCATGATACGTATATCGAGACCGGCCACAACCATTTAGTTTCACGAGCCGCCTCTTTGTTACAGAATATTTGTAAGCGTTCGGTTGGGTGACGAACAATACGCTCGTCAGGTTCGCACCAAGAACCCGAAAGGCGGCCAGGCTGGCCGCGGACCCCAGGCAGCTCGATTGGCGGCCAGGCTGGCCGCGGACCCCAGGCAGCTCGATTGGCGGCCAGGCTGGCCGCGGA
>SKQC01000296.1 GCA_007119175.1 Myxococcales bacterium
GGAAGGCGAAGCACCACCTGGGTGACGTTTCGGTACGGCAGATCGATGGTATTTCGAGTGGCGATGGTCCCCGTTTTGACCACCAGCCGGTCGTCGTGGAAATGATAGGAGGTTCGCCCATAGGCAATCAGCCGATCGACGCCTGTGAAGGTGATCAGCAATCCCGCCACGGCCAGCCAGATCAGCAGGCCCGGATCGACGGGGACGAAAAGGGGCAGAAAAAAGTGCAGCCCCAGGGCGATAAAGATAAATAAAATGGCCCGCCGCAGCACCGGTCGCCACAAAAATACGCGGCGATTCGGGCGCAGGACCTGCGCTTCGCTCCCGTCATTCATCGTCGCTGTCGTCGCCGGTGTCGTCGCCGTCTGCCAGCAATTCTGCGGCGTCATAATCCTGGTCCGGAGCGCCGATAGGGGCTTCGCCACCTTCGGCTTCCAGCCGCTGGAGCAGCTCGAACATCAATCCCTCGATATCCTCGACGAAGACGAAGGGAGTATATAACGGGATTTCGATCGTCTGACCGGCGGTCTCCAGATGAATCCGGCCCTGAAGCCGCGAGGTTTGCATGGCGTCGAAATTCAGCGTGTCCTGGTTGACCAGTGACCAGTGGACACGCCATGCCTGCTCGTCTTTTCCGATGTAGAGGAAATCGTCGCTGACGGCGATAAAGCGCTTATTGCGAAAATTTCCCCAGAATGAGGCCATCGAAAAAAAGCTCATCCCCGCCAGAATGGCGATGATAAATCCCACCGTGTAGCCACCGCCGAGGCCGGGCCAAAACCACAGGTAGAAGGCGGCGGCAAATGCACCGCCGCCGAAGATCAGCAGCAGCCCCAGTGTGGCCGGGTTCATCTGATAGCCAAAGAAGTGGCGAATCGCCGTATCCTCTAAGGCTTCATCGACGGCGGGGCCTGCCAACAATTGGATCTTCGACATGAAGTTCCCTGGTCAGCGTGCGAAAAGCGGGCACATCACACATCGAGATTGCGTACGTCGAGAGCGTGGGTTTCGATAAACTCTCGACGAGGAGCGACCTGATCGCCCATGAGGACCGTAAATAATGAGTCGGCCTCCACGGCATCTTCGACCTGAACCTGAAGAAGCGTACGCCCCGCCGGGTCCATCGTGGTATCCCACAACTGGTCGGGATTCATCTCGCCCAGTCCCTTATATCGCTGGATGGACTGGCCTTTGCTCCCGGCCTTTAAGGCCCGCTCTAAGACGGTCAATAGATCGTCGTAGGATTCCGACGAGGAGCCGTCGTCGACGATGACGTGGTCGCCGAGCTCGGCAAAGCGTTGCCAGATGCGCAGCATCTCGCGGTAGTCGTAGTTGACCAGAAGCGATCGCGCCACATCGGTGGTCACTGACGTGCCGGCAACGCGGCTATGCCATCGGGCGGAGTACAGGTCCTCGCGGGTCGGATCTTCGACGATATCCGGCATCCGCCAGGGCACCGTGGTATGAGCCTGACGCAGCCGCTCCACGATCTCCTGGCAGCGCGCCTCGAGGCGCTCCTTGTCCTCCAGATCGTCGACCGTCACTTCGGCGCGGACGACCTGCTCTAAAATTCGACGGTCGCCGCGGCGCTCCATGCGCTCGATATTCTCGCGATATTGCAACAGATCGTCGATAAAATCTGCCAGTTCCTCATCGCTCAACGTGGTGCCGTCGGCGCCGTGGATGGTGATCCGCTTTTTGGCCCGCGAGATCAGCCGGTCGTGCAGCGCCCGCTCGTCTTTTAGATAGTCCACCGAGCGCCCCCGCTTGATGCCGAATAGCGGCGGCTGGGCGATATATAAATAGCCCCGCTCGATGATCTCCGGCATCTGCCGATAAAAGAAGGTCAACAGCAAGGTGCGAATGTGGCTGCCGTCGACGTCGGCGTCCGTCATGAGGATGATATTGTGATAGCGCAGCTTTTCGATATCGAAATACTCCTCGCCGATGCCGCAGCCCAATCCCGAGATCAATGCCGAGATCTCGTTATTGGACAACATTCGATCGAAGCGAGCTTTTTCGACGTTGAGGATCTTTCCGCGCAGCGGGAGGATGGCCTGAAAGCGCCGATCTCGGCCCTGTTTGGCCGATCCGCCGGCGGAGTCACCCTCAACGATATACAATTCGCTTTCCTCCGGCTTGCGGGACTGGCAATCGGCCAGTTTTCCGGGAAGAGAGCTGACCTGCAGCGCCGATTTTCGAGCGATCTCACGGGCTTTTCGCGCCGCTTCTCGAGCTCGGGAGGCGGCGATGGCCTTGTTGATAACTGCTTTGGCCACCGAGGGGTTTTCCTCCAAAAAGATGGCGAGTCGTTTGTTGATCACCGACTCCACGGTGCCTTTGACCTCGTTGGAGACCAGCTTCTCCTTGGTCTGACTGGAAAATTTCGGATCCGGCATTTTTACGGAGAGCACGGCGACTAAGCCCTCGCGAATATCGTCGCCATTTAGCGTGTCGTCCAAAATATCATTGGAGATGCCGTAGGTATTGACCGTCCGGGTCAATGCCCCGCGAAGTCCGGAGAGGTGGCTTCCGCCATCGCGGTTTCGGATCGTATTGGTATAGCAGAAGATATTGACGTTATAGGAGTCGTTCCACTGCAGCGACACCTCGACGACCGTGCCCTTTTCCTCGATCTCCTCGAAAATATAGACCGGTTCGTCGTGAAGGGGCTGCTTGTTTTTGTTGAGGTCTTTGACGAAGGAGTTAACGCCGCCCTCGTAGCTGAAGTCGTGGCGCTTATTGGCGCGCTCGTCGACGATAGAGATATTGACGCCGGCGTTGAGATAGGACAGCTCGCGCAGCCTTTGCGAGAGGGTGTCGAAGGAAAAAGTGGTCTTCGCAAAGATCTCGGCATCGGGCTTAAATGTAATCGATGTGCCCGTGGTCTTGGCGTCGCCGATGGCCTCCAGCGGCTGCTCGGGCAATCCCCGCTCAAAGCGCTGATACCACACCTTACCGTCGCGGTGGATTTCCATCTCCAGCCACTCCGAGAGGGCATTGACGACAGAGACACCGACGCCGTGGAGGCCGCCGGAGACTTTGTAGGAGTTTTTGTCGAATTTGCCGCCGGCGTGCAGCACGGTCATGATCACCTCCGCCGCCGAACGTCCCTGCTCTTCGTGGATGTCGACGGGGATACCGCGGCCGTTGTCCTCGATGGACACCGAGCCGTCGGTGTGGATGGTGATCTCGATAGTATCGCAATGACCGGCCAGTGCCTCGTCGATGGCGTTGTCCACCGTCTCGTACACCATATGGTGCAACCCGGAGCCGTCATCGGTATCGCCGATATACATGCCGGGGCGCTTTCGCACCGCCTCCAGGCCTTCGAGGACCTGGATGCTCTCGGCATTATATACACCGGGGACCAGGGGTTCCGGAGCTTCGGGGTCGACAGAGGAGATCGGATCTTCGTGAGCCATAGTACGTCTTTTTTTCCAGGCAAGTTGAGCAACACGGCCGGTGCGGAATCGGTGCGCCGCGTACAAACAAGAAGTGAATCTATCCAAATATTCCACGCGACAAGCGATTCGATAAGAGATTGAAAATAAGCCTCGAACCCAGTGCGTCGCGCAAGCCGCGAGACCGTAACATACGCGCGCGACGAATGCCAGCCCGACAGACGTGAAAACGGGGTAAAATCTCCCCCCCTTGTTGATGAAGTTCGGCCCGGCCTTTTTAAGGAGACCGGGCCACTTTCTCAGCTCGGATCGTCATCGTCGTCGTCGCTGTCCTGAGCGGCCTGTCGGCGCTCCTCTTCGATTCGCTTTCGCTCCGCTTCTCGGCGCTCGATATAGTCGGCGAGCTCGTAGAAGTCTTTATCGAAGTCGAAGACGTAGTTGCAGTGCTCCTGCATCGGTGCGCTGTCGGAGATGCGCTCTCGCTCGTCGTCGTCTTTCCAGTCGCAATTCCACATCGTGCGCTGAAGCATCGTGGCGTAGACCGGAAGCTCGTCGTAGTCGTCGTGATCTTCCGGGAATGCGATCTCAATGCCATTGCCTCGATCCGGCGGCATATCGACCCGGAATTTTCGTTCCTCAAGCTCTACGGCCTCGTCGTCGACGCTCAGCATGGTTTCGTCGACGTTGAGTCGCCGGGCATCGACGCCCTCCAGATCTTCGGCTTCCTCGTATTCTTCGAGCACGAGTTCGTCCTCGACGAGATCGGCCAGCCGACCGTCCTCAAACAGGGCTTTCGTATCGATATCGTAGGTCCAATATTCCTCCAGCTCCACAGGAGTGACGAGCTTTTCGCCGTCCTCGTCGCGGGCGTAGAGGCTGTTGACGATAAGGTGCGCCCCTTCGGGGTTGGTCTTAAACCCGACCTTGCCGTGGAAGGGCCCGGCCCCCTCGCCCATCAACATACGATCGTTGAATTCCTCGTAGGTGCTGGAGTCCTGGGGGCTGAGATTGGCGGAGATAGAAAATTGGAAATCGCTGGCCGCCGGCTCCCACATCTGCTCGGTGAGCGTGATCTCAAAGGGGTCGTGGCCCGGGTGTTCGATGACGATTTCGTGGACCTCGTCGATGGAGAGATCGCGAATCACCGTATCCGGTCGAACCCGGAGCTCTCGCCACTGTCCACCGCTCGGCGTTTCCCCGTATTGGACCTCGCCGTTGAGGTAGATCAGCGCTTCTCGCGGGCTTCCCGTGATAAATAGATTTCCGTATCGCGGCATGCCCTCGAGTTGTTCTAAGAGATAGGCTTCTTCTTCCGCGGCAGCACGGCGCTGCATCTCCTCTTGATAATCGCCCTGAAGGAGCAGGACGATATCGTCGAAGACTCCCGTCGTCACCTGTGCGATGGCGCCCATGCCCACCAGAAGCACGACGATGATGGCCACCAGCAGCTTGTTGACGGGGCTACTGGCCGGCTCGTCGTCGAGATCGTCGAGGCCCAGATATTCGTCGTCCGTCAGGTCGACGTCGCCCTCACCTGGGGTAAATAGTTCCGGCTTTTCTCGGCCCTCCCCTTTCTTTTTTTTCTTCTTCTTCTTTTTTCTTTTCTTCTTCTTTTTGCCCTTTTTGACCGAGAAGACGCCATCGAGGCCGGCCATTTTGTCGTCGTCGGCCTCTTCAGCGCCATCGGCCTCTTCATCTTCGGCGTCATCGGCTTCTTCAGCGTCATCGGCCTTTTCTTCGGCATCGTCCGATTCCTCGATGTCGGAAGGCTTTTCGCCATCGACCCCCATCTCCTCGGCAAGGTCATCGACGATATCGTCTGCAGTGGGGGTTTCTTCGTCTTTTGTTTCCGACATGGTCGTAAATCTCCTTATCCGTTAACCGCTGGCGACGGGGCCGTTTTGAAAGCCACTATGCTTCAAGTTGGCGAGACTAAAAGGGGGGTCCACACGGTGTCAAGGACTCGGCGCCGGGGGGCTCGGTCCCTGTTGGCAATTAGGCGAATAGGGAATGGAGTCGATGGCATCCGAGCCATCGCCGCGCCGCAAGGCGCGTGGTGTGACGGTCCGCGATGCCAGGGATGGCATCGACACCAGAAAAGAAGGAGAAGAGACCGATCAAGATGGAGCACATGCGCGCCAGGGGGCTCGGTCCCTGTGGGCAATAAGGCGAATAGGGAATGGAGTCGATGGCATCCGTGCCATCGCCGCGCCGCAAGGCGCGAGGTGTGAACGGCCGCGATGGCAGTTAGCTATTGAAAAGCCTCGTCACGACACCTCATGAATAATCCGGGTTATCCGGCGGCTTCAGCCTGATCCCGGACATGATATAAAACGTGCATGTGAATCCGGGCGATCACCTCGTCGGACCACACCTTCCAATAGGCCACCGGCCAGATCTGATGGCGATACCAGGTGGTGGCCCGAACTTTTGTGCGTCCGTCGGGGAGCTCTTCGAGCAGGAATTCGCCGCGCTCGGAGACCAGAAAATTGTCGACGTGGGGAGCTTCGATTTCATCAAATGGGGTCAGTTCATCCATCGAACGCGGTTGTTCTTCGACGTAAAAGCCGAGCCTGCGCGGGGGCTCCCAGGTGTGGATGGGCTCGATAAAAGGACCGGTGCTAAAATGACAATGGCGCACGGCGCCCACGCCCTCGCCATCCATCTCGGCATGGGTGGGGTAGGCGATGCCCGTTGCAAAAATCCAATGCTCCGGTTCCGGCAATTCGCCCATATGAATGACGTGCTCCCAGACGACCTCCGGTGGGGCGTCGATGATCAGCGTCGATTCGATGGGAATTAGAGGAGGCGTCGGTTCTTCGAGACCTTCCACTCCCATTATCAGCGGCACCAGCGCGAATGTGGCGACCAGCAGCGCCGCGGTGGTGCGGCTATTGATGATGGTGCGCTGAATCAGGTGGCCGACCAGCCCGCCCAGTCCGGCGAGAAAGCCGCCGACCGGCGCGGCCATGACCACGCAGATCAAACCCTCGATGGCGAGAACGA
>SKQC01000160.1 GCA_007119175.1 Myxococcales bacterium
CACAAAAACGACGATGTGGGCCACCCATGTATCAATAACACCGGCGGACCCTGACCATCGCCGGTGGCCTCGCGATAGTGAACTGAGTAGCCGTCGACAGTGACTCGGCGGCAATGAACTTTCTGTGGGGGCATGACACTTCCTGGATAAAGCTCAATTGAACGATCGTTTTCTAATGACCGAAGCTGTCGGAGCGTGAGCGCAAACCGCGCGCTAGCGTAAACCGAGGTAAGCGAATTAGCCTGTCATACCGAGACAATCACCCACTTTCAACCAGTCAAGGCCCCTGTCTTCACACCCCATAAATAATGACATTTTAGGATGCGCATGCTGGCCGCGGGCCATCGAACCATAGGAGTCACATGAAGAGTCTGCTCTCCCTTCGGGGGAGCTGTCCGCCCCGCAGGGGCGGGCTGAGGAGATCGCAGTAGCACTATGGTTCATTGGTGGCTCACCGATACTCCCCCATTGTCTCGCTGTGCTCGACATTTCCCCCGAAGGGAGAAAGGATTCGTGCCGTCTTCAACCACCCGGCTTTTCGCGGAAAGCAGCCCGAAAGGCGGCCAAGCTGGCCGTGATCGCAGTCTGGGAGCGGTGGGATGTCGGGTTAGAGCACGACTCGATCGTTATTGGTCCGGTTTTCCGATCAAATAGGTGATCCGCTGCGGCCCCTTGCCGGCAGAAACAGTGCCGATGTCCCAGTCGTAGTCGTCGAGCTCCGCCACCAATTCCCGGAGTTCATCGGGCGAGTACACCCGCAATGCGGACACCAGACCATCCCAGAAAATCAACAGCGGGGTCACAGGAAGTAGATAGGTCCACAGGAATCGGCCCGGGCGTAGAGGCCGGACCAACGGTGTCAGCAAGAGCACAAAGAGGGGAATCAATACCAGCGGAAGTAGCGTAATGGGGCGACGGTCCATGATCTCGAAGACACCGATGCGTTCGCCACCATCGACAGCGTCGGCGAGGATGGCCCGGGCCTGCTCGGGCTCGAACTGATGCAGACCGTTGATGATGGTACGTGGTCCCTCTAATCGGGCAGGAACATCCGTCGCATCGACAGGATCATCACATCCGGAGGCCCGCCCCTCTGTGCGCTCCTCGATTCGACGGAAGGTATCGGGATTGGGGTGTAGGTCGGTCAGCAGTACGTCGACATTCTCGAACTGCTCCAGAGGCCCCTCGAGGTATGCAGGCCAGGGCCCTCCGCTGCCGGAGCACAGGTCGACAACTCCAACGTCGTCCTCCCTATCCCACGTCCGAGCAATGAGGGTCGGAAGCTCGTCAAACGGTCCGTGTTCGAGCATGAATTGGAGATATTCGGTGATATAGCGACGCCAGGCGTCGGGAAGCCAAGACTGGTCATTAAATTCAAATAAATGGACTCTGGCCATCGAAATGCTCCTCCGTTTACGAAGTAAAAATGAGCAACACAATATCGGGGTGAGCTGGCGGGGGCCATTCGCGAGCTATGCCTTCGCGATCTTATCCTGGGTGTTCGTCAAGGACTTCCGGTGCTTTTTACAGCGCGATGTCGGCTCATATGAGGACAAGAACCATCCCCTTAAAAAAGGTCAGTGCACAGGCACTACCCGAGGTCTTCGCCTTCCAAAACCACCTGTGCTGATTCTGGCTCAAGGGCGTGCTCGACCAGGGCGGTGGCCAATTCCACGTTGGTTCGCGATCGATAGCGGTCTGCGAGGCGACTGGCGCCGATCAGTCGCAGGCCCCCGGAGGCGACATCGGCGAGCATGCCGCCGGCCCTCTCCAGCACCCTTATTTCATCGCGGTTGGGACCGGTGATCATAGCCGGTCGAGCGATGAGGTAGGCAAGGCCGCTGTCCCGCAACTTCTCTTCGGCTCTCCAGCGGACTCGGTAATATGCCGAGCGAGCGCTCGAACGAACTCCGATGGCCGACAGGTATACCACGCGCGGCTCAGCGCCTGCCTCCTCACAGGCATCGAGGAGGAGTTTAAAGAGCCCGTAGTCGATGGCCTCGTAGCTATTATCCTCATTGCTCTTTCGGTCTCGAGCACGGGTCGTTCCGATGAGATAAAAGAGCAGGTCCGGCTCTTCGCGCTGCAGGGTCTTCCGCATCTGCGCCTTTTCCCAGGGCGTGGTGTCGACGCGGGCACCGATCTCGGTGAAATGCGACTTCCACTCTTGGAGGCGGGAGGAGTCAGGGCGCACATGGGCCACAACATCGATGTCGCGCTCGGTAAGGAGGCGCACGACGGCTCGCCCCGTATAGCCTGTGGCGCCTGCGACAAATGCAGTTCTCGTCATATTCAGCCTGCTTTATTCCTCGGGAGGAGTGCGTCTTCCCCCGCCACTCCACTGCCAGCTCGTCGACCTGCCACGCTATGCCGGTTTATTGCCCGGTCTATTTTTCACACGCGATCCAGCCCGAAAGGCGGCCAGGCTGGCCGCGGGCCCGGGGGCTGAGCGGTTACTGCGAAAAACCTACCTTATATGATCGAAAAAACGGAGCCAATAAATTCGAGAGATTTCTTCTAACTCTGCACGCCCAGCATCGAGGGCACGGGCACCTCGCGGCCCTCGCAGGTCGCGAGGTAAAGCGTGGAGTTGATCAGGCCCACATGGGAATAGGCCTGCGGAAAATTGCCCAGAAAGTCGCCCGAATAGGGATCGATCTGCTCCGAGAGAAGTCCCAGATGATTGGTCCGACCCATCAATTTTTCGTAGATACGATTCGCCTCGTCTAAGCGGTCGCTCAACGCCAGGGCGTCGATGAGCCAGCAGGTGCAGAGCACAAAGGTGCCCTCCTCACCGGGAAGGCCGTCTGGGCCGCGGTATCGATAGACCAGGTCGTCGACGACCAATTGCTCCAGCGTGCGATCGATGGTCCCCTGAACACGGCGATCGTCGACCGGTAGGAATTCCATCAACGGAATCAGCAGATTCGCCGCATCGAGGCCTCCCCGGTAGTCGCCGAAACGCTGAACAAAGGAGCCCAACTGCTCGTCGTATCCGTGCTCCAGGACCTGAGCGCGAACTTCGTCCATCACGCCATGCCATTGACCGATATCTCCCTCGATATATCCGCGCTCCGAGAGCCAACAGGCTCGATGCAGGGCCACCCAACTCATGACCTTGGAGTATACGATATGAAAGGGCCCATTTTGCATCTCCCAGATACTAAAGTCGGGGTGATGCCACACCTCTGCGGCCTCCTCCATGAGGTGGGTCAAAAATGGTCCGATATCGACGTCGAATTGCTCGCTGAGCCGCACGCGCTCGTAGACGGCGTTTAGCAGTTCTCCAAACACGTCGATCTGCAATTGGTCGACCGCCCCGTTGCCGATGCGCACCGGCTTTGAACGGCGATATCCCTCCAGGTGATCTAAGATCTGCTCTGCCGTATTTACGTCTGATCGAAGAGGATAGAGAATCTGGAGCCCTTCTTCGGCGTATCCCTCCTCGCGGCACGCCATGTGCTCGGCCCACAGAATGAAGTCATCGGCCTCCTGTTCGTGACCCAGAGCAAAAAAAGCCTGAGCGATCTGGGCGGCGTCGCGAATCCAGGTGAAGCGATAATCCCAATTGCGCACTCCGCCGATGGTCTCCGGCAGCGACGTGGTCGCCGCCGCCGCGAGAGCACCCGACGGTCGGTGGGTCATCAGCTTTAGGAAAAGCTCGGAGCGTCGGATCTCCGGCTCCCAACGACCCGCCCAGCGACGAGCGAGACCGGACTCGGCATTGCTCATCCATTCGCTCCACGCCGCCGTCGTCTCCTCCAGTTTTCGATAGGCCCGCCGTGGACCGTTCTCGAAATCAGCCTCATCCCAGCGGTTTAGCAGGACTCGCTCCTCACCCTGTCGGAGGCTAAACCGTGCCGCGACTGCCGATCCCGAGGCCGCATCGACGACCTCTCCATCGCCGAGCCCGGCCAATCCAAATTTACAGCCCTCGCCGAGGGCGACAAAGCCATCGGAAGTGGGCTCGATGGCCGTCGCACAGCGCCCGTAGTCGAGCCGCGGCGCCCAGGCCACATCGACATCAACCGTTCCGTGGGTGCAGCGAATAATACGATATAATTCGGCGTGCTCCGGCGGCTCCTCGCCGCGGTCGACCGACGGACCGGTGGGCATAAAGTCGATTACCTCCAGCCTACCCCGTGGGGCAACAAATTCCGTCACCAAGACGTTGGTTGCCTCGATATAGCGCTGGCTGCTCTCCTCAAAACGAACGGGCCGCACCATAAAGTGACCGCCCTTTTCGGCGTCGAGCAGGGCGGCGTAGACCGACGGGCTGTCCATCCAGGGCAGGCAACACCAGTCGATACTGCCGTCGAGGCGCACCAGAGCCACAGAGGCCATATTTCCGATTATTCCGTAATCCTCGATCGGTCGATATACCGGCGTTCGGCGGGCTAAATCGCTCATCTTCGCCTCCGAGAAATGTCATAGTCGCGGCAGGACCTCTTCTCCGAAGAAGGAGATAAACTCCCGCTGATTTCGCCCCACGTTGTGCAAGAAGATGGTTTCGAATCCGATCTCCAGGCACTCCCTTATCCAGGCCACATGTTGATCGATATCCGCGGAGCAACGCACGGGCCCCTGCATATCTTGTGGGTCCACGAATTCGGCGGCCGCCTCGAAGTGAGCCGGCGTCGTGAGGTCGGACTGAATCGGGCTGTCAAAGATATTGGTGCTCCATTGCTCGTAGGCATTTTCGAGGGCTTCTTCGTCGTTTCCGGCATATGAAATCTGCATCTGCAAATAGATCGGCCGACCTCGGCCACCGTTATTTCGAAAGGCCTCAACCACCTCGCGAAGCTCATCGACGGGATGGCCGACCGTGATCAGTCCGTCCGCCCATTCGGCGGCCCACTTAGCGGTCTCCGGTGTCAGCGCCGGCGCCATCACAAAGGGCGGCACCTCGGGGCGCGTGTATAATTTGGCCTCCACGACGTCGACGCGCCCACGATGGTTCACCGTCTCTCCCGCCCACAGAGCGCGAATGATCTCGACGCACTCCACCAGCCGCTGGTTTCGCTCCTCTTTCGCCGGCCAGGGCTCGCCGGTGATCGATTCATTCAACGCCTGGCCGCTCCCGAATGCAGCCCAGATCCGCTCCGGAAACATCTCCCCCAGCGTGGCAAGCGCCTGAGCGACAATCGCCGGGTGGTAGCGATACCCCGGCGTACAGACCAACCCCATCGGCAACGCCGTGGCCTGCAGCGCCGCGCCGAGCCAGGCAAAGGAAAATCCGCTATGTCCCTGATTTGTGTTCCACGGATTAAAGTGATCGGAGCACATGGCGGCCTCAAACCCCGCCCTGTCGGCGTGCTCGACGTAGTCCAGCAGGTCTCCTGGCGAGAATTGCTCGTGCGATGCGTGATAGCCGATGGTGGTCATGACATTCTGCAAGAATCGGGGTGTGATTTCGACCTCAGATCCCCAAACGTAGACAGCCGCCGCGAACGACCAAATCCAGGTTGTCGGGCATGCGATATCGAGTAAGCGTTCAGCCCCTGGGGCCCGCGGCCAGCCTGGCCGCCGCTCGGGCTGCTGGCCCGAAACTCCGGGGCGTATTGGCCCATGATTTCGTCACCCCACTGAACGCTTCAGATATCGATGGGCTGTGTCTACACTTCGATTTATCTTATCCGGCGTGAGTACTTGCGAAGAAATAAGAGGACCCACCCGTGTTTCAGGCCATCGAGTCATTGATCCCAATCATGCTCCTCATCGGCCTCGGCGCCTTTTTGTTTAAGGCCGCGTTTATCACCTCCGAGATCCGAAGCGGCCTCGACAAATTCACCTATTGGGTCGCCCTGCCGAGCCTGTTTATCCACGAGCTCTCCGACACCGACTTTCAGGCCCTCGACACGGGAGATATGGTGCTCGTTTTGGCCCTGTCCGTCGTCGCCGCCAGCTTGTTGGCCGCCGTCGTTGGCCTCGTCATGCGCCTGTCGGAAGACCAGATCGGAGTCTTCGTCCAGGTCGGATTTCGCGGAAATATGGCCTTCGTCGGCCTGCCACTGATCATCTTCGCCATGGAGGCATCGGGCACCTCCAACGACCTCGTCTCCTCGGCATTAATCGGCCTCGCGGCCCTGGTACCGCTGAATAATCTCATCGCCGTGCTGGCCCTGATCCTGGCCAAGCAGGGGATGAGCCTGAGCATCTTCGGCAGGCTCGTCATCAAGGTGATCTCCAACCCGCTGATCATTTCCGCCATCGTCGGCGGCCTCATCGGCTGGTTCGGCGCCACGCTGCCTGCCGTCATCGATCGCCCCTTCGAATTGCTCGGCCAGACGGCAATCGCCCTCGCCCTGATCAGCTTAGGCGGCGCTTTGATCGAGCTCGAGATAAAGGGCCGCATCGGCTTGTCCGTGGGTTCGAGCATCTACAAGGTCGCCGCTGTGCCACTTATCGCTTACGGCCTTACCGTGGCCTGGAATCTCCCTCCCGATCAGACCTTCGTGGTCATGGTCTTCTCGGCATGCCCCTCGGCGACGGTCTCCTATATCTTGACCACCCAACTCGGCGGCGACGATGCCCTGGCGGCGGCCGGCATCATCATCAGCACCTTGCTCTCGTTCGTCTCCCTCGCCGTGGTCCTGGCCCTCTTCTGAGATTTGGAGGCCCTCGTCGAGCGCATAGATTTGGGCGGTACGGAGCGGCGAACAAGCCTACCTGAAGATGAGAGCCCCATGGCCGAGAAATGGCAAAATTGGTCGCGAAGCCTTCAATTTGCGCCGGAGCGCATCGTCAAGCCGACCTCGACAGTAGAGATCCAAGAATTGGTCCGGGAGGTCGGCGCCAACGGCGGCACGATCCGCGTCGTCGGCCAGGGCCACTCCTCATCGCCTCTGGTGGCCACCGACGACACACTTGTCTCCCTTGAGGAGATGTCCGGCGTCGAATCGGCGGACCGCGATCGCTGCGAGGCCTGGGTCCGCCCGGGAACTACACTGGAGGTCATGGGCGAAGAACTTCTGGAAGAGGATCTGGCGGTCCACAATCTGGGCGACGTCAACGTCCAGCAACTGGGCGGCGCCATCGGCACCGGCACCCACGGCACGGGACGCGAGCTGGGAAATCTCTCCACCATGTTGCTCGGCGTTCGCATGATCACCGCCGACGGCAACCTGGTGGAGCGCCACATCGAGGACGATCCCGACTTTATCCGCGCCGCCCGCGTCGCCCTGGGCACGCTGGGCATTTTCACCTGCCTGCGCATCAGCGCTCAGCCGGCCTACAAGCTGCACCGACAGGAGTGGTGCACTGGCGTCGAAGACTGTCTCGAACACCTGCACGAGCTCATCGAATCCAACCGAAATTTTGACTTTTATTGGTATCCCAGAAGTGACGAGGTGAAGCTGCGCACTTTGAATCCTCCCGGCGAAACGCCGGAGATTCCCTACGCCGATCTTTTAGAGGAGAGCGTCGAATGGGCGCCGCGAATCATCGCCAAAACCCGGGAGCTTCGCTTCGATGAAATGGAGTATTGCATGCCCATCGGCGCCGGACCGGCTGCCTTTCGAAAGGTCCGCCGCCGGCTCCTCGATCGGCACCGCCGCGAGGTCGCCTGGCGCACACTTTATCGGACCACGGCGCCCGACGACGCCATGCTTAGCACATCGTATAGGCGAGAGACTTCAGTCCTCTCGATCCACCACAATAACGAGCTTCCCTTCGAGGAATTCTTCACCGATATCGAGCCCATCTTGTGCGACCACCACGGCCGTCCCCACTGGGGAAAAAAGCACAACCTGCGGGCCGCCGAGCTCGCCGAGCGTTATCCGGAATGGGATCGATTCCAGGAGATTCGGCGGCGACTCGATCCAAAGGGATTATTTATGACCGACTACCTACGAGAATTACTCGGCGATTAACCCCTGGAGCGCGCACTCTTTTGACCTGTGGAGACCGCCATGCCCAATTTAGGAAAGAAAAGCTGGGCCATCCCCGGCAGCAATATCCCCCTCGAACAGACCGGGCCCGAGCCCGACTTCACCAGCCACGACAGTCTGTGGATACTCAACGCCACCGACGACGACGCCGACGTCGAGATCACCATCTACTACGCCGATCGCGAACCCGTCGGGCCCTACTCCATCGACATTGAGGCTCGCCGAGTCCGCCAGATTCGCTTCAACGATCTCATCGACCCCCAGCCCATCCCCCTCGAGACCGACTACGCCGCCGTCGTCGAGTCCAATACCCCCATCGTGGTTCATTTTACCCAGATGGACACTCGCCAGGCCGAAAACACCCGCACCACCGCGACAGGCTTCGGCGGCACACCCGGTTAATACCCGGCGATCTCTTTTTGCCATTGAGTGAAGTTGCCCCATTTTCCGTTCTTACTCGAGGTCAAGGAGAGCAGACGAGATAGATTCATATCATCGAGGAAGCTCGACGATGAGATCGGCAAATTGAGCCGCCGAAGTGCGTATGTATTCCCAGAGTCCAGCACTAGCAGCCCGGAATGCGGCCAGGCTGGCCGCGGGCCCCGGTCGCGGAATGCGGCCAGGCTGGCCGCGGGCCCCGGTCGCGGAATGCGGCCAGGCTGGCCGCGGGCCCCGGTCGCGGAATGCGGCCAGGCTGGCCGCGGGCTGCGAACGTCATACGGCCCTATGGTTTGGGCCCTGTTCACTCGACGGTCCAGTCGAAGCGAATAGGCGCGGAGACGAATTCACCGCTGGCGTCGACGGCGCGAACCCGCAGGTGATGTGGTCCAGGCTCTAAGTCTGTGAACTTCTCTGTTGACGTACAGTCAGACCAGGCGGCGCCATCGAGGCTGCATTGCAGTCCACAGTCGGCCAGGTTGCAGTCGAGCTCAAATCGCGCCGTGTCATCGCCGGTTGTGCGGGGTGGTCGGCCGGTGATGAACGCTGTCGGACTGCAGCCCCGGATCGGCTCCGGTTTCAGACGGCTTCGAATATGACCGGCGACCAAGTTTTCGTGACCGACCCTTTCGCTATGCAATTTGATATAGCGCCGATAGTGATGCCGGGCCTTTTCGCGGAAGCGATCCCGTCGTTCGTTTTGTTCGGCGATGAGCTCTTCGCTCAGCGCGCGTTGGAGTTCGCCGAAGCGCTCCTCGCGTTCGTCGCAGTCGAATTCGTCGGCAGCCCCCTCCTCGAGAGCATCTCGCTGCCGGTCCAGAAGTTCGTCAGAATCAAAACCGCGCTCCAACTCGGCGCGATGCCAGTACCAGTCGGCGTAGTTGAGGTGGGCGACGCTTCGCTCAGGATCATGGCGCAATATCTCCTCGTACCACCGGGCGAGAACGGGCATCTCGTTTGGATCACCGACCAGCGGTCGGCCGGCATCGTTTGGTTCGGTCCGCGGCCAAAACCACCGGTCTTTTCCCATCTCATGGGCGATAAAGGCGATATCATTGACAGCCAGGACGACCCGGGGGTTGGCCTGCAATTCGGTTTGCTCACCGAGGAGGAATATGTCGTCGTCGGGCTCATCGTCCCAGGAGACGTCGCGGAAGGGAAAGTCGCTGTGATGAGGATTGTAGGTGTCGGAGCGTGCGGGAACTCCGACGAAGAAGGCGCCGTGTTCATCCCTTAACAACCAGTCGTCGAGTAACCACAGGTGGTGGGCGATCTCGTGGCGGTCTCGACGCTGCCAGGCATCGGAGACCCGGTCGTGGAGATGGACAAAGATGGTGGTGTCGACTTCTCGGCGTTGATCTGGGGTCCAATCGCCGGCCTGCTCAGCAAGTACGTAGGCGCCGGCAGCGACAGCCAGGTGGTCTTTGTCTAAAGAGTGTGTGAGCCACTGCACATAGGTCTCGGCATCCTCAGGTGGTCCGTCGTCATCGTCGAACCCGTGCCGGTATGATTCGGCGAGGCTACCGCGGTCATCCTCCTTGAGCAGAGCGATGGCATCGTCGGCGTCGAAGTCGAATCCGTCGCCCTGGCTTGCGCCCAGGTCGAAGACCATCATCCCTCGAGCCCAGCGGCGTGCCGTGTCGTGATAGCCGTGTCGGGCGGCAACTTCGCCGAGGTCGTAGATTTTGTTACGAAGTCGGGCCTGCTCTGATTCTTCCAGGTCTGCAAATAGGCGAACGTGATGGCCGATCTGTTCGATGAAGCGGCTATGATCTGCACTGCGGGCCATCATTTCATCGTGAATCAGCGCACAGCTTCGGCGCCACAGGTCGGTGTGGATCAGGGCAAGCAAGGTTTCGTCGCCATCATCGTCTAGCTCTTCGAGTTGGCCGTGGAGGCGTTCGAGGCTTTCAATGGCTACGTCGAGTCGACACCAATGGCCCACGCGCCCCATATATTCGACATGGGACGTGGTGCGCTCTTCGAGCCAGTGGCGGCTAAAATCGTCGTCTTGCTCATCGGTCTGCTCCGGGGATTCGTCCTGATCATTGCCGAGTACCCTGGTAGTGCGTCTCGGCGGGTGTTCTAAGGCTGTAAATATCGTGTCCGCCTGCGTGTGTTTGTCCAGATCGTAGACGTCGCACCGGCCGGCTGCGGCGAGGTGGAGTTCGCGGGCATCCGTATCCAGTGCGACCTCGGGAAACCACCGAGTGCACACAAAGCCCCCGCCGTGAGGTCCACGGTGGACGCCGTAGGCATGGGATTCGCCCTCTTTTTCATATTCGACGCTGATTTCGTGCTGGACGAAGGAGGCACAGCAACTCCCATGATCGCATCCCCACCCGGCCGCTGGCGCCATGCCAATCGTTCCCTGCGAGTGGGTGACCCGGGCGTCCACCGGCGTGCCCAGAATCTGATGGCCCGTGACGTTGCTTGCCGACAGACGAATCGGGCAATCCTGTTCATCGGCGGCGGCGTTGACGCTGTACGTGGTCACCGCCGCGGCGACGAATAAACTCCATAAGGCATTGCATCGCACAGGTCTCATAGTCGGGCTTCCATACAACAGTCGTTTGATTCGGCGTCACTGCGACGCGGGCACACAGCTCTTTCAACAGTCGCGAAGGTCCCGTCGTCCTCGTCGATGATATCGACTCTGAAGATTGCTCCAAATCTGTGGTGGTTAGCCGTCAGTTGTCAAATCTCATGGGGCGTCTCAATCTCCGCTTCGCCTCGAAAACGCCAAATTATTATCTCGCGCCACAGATCTGCACGGCCAATTTCTCTACGACTCTCGGCACCAGTGACTAAAATTATTTCCCTCGGTCCGTATTCCCGGCTCGTGTTCCTACCGCGGGAACGTGTATAATCAACGTATCGCGAGACAAAACTTATTATGGAGAAATGGAGGTTTCATGAAACGAATGACGCTCATCATTGTCGTTTTGGTGCTGGCTATTGGTTGTGAGGTGGAGTCCGCCGAGCAAGGAGCGGCCGAAGAGGCGGGCGATGCGGAACACCTCTATGCGGTCTTGATGTATGCCGAGCATTGTGCCTCCTGCAGCATGCTCGACCCCACGGTGGAGGCGGTGCGAGAGGAGTTCGAGGAGGAGATCACCTTTCTTCGCTTCGATATGTCCGACGAGGACACAAAAGACGCATCCCAGCAGTTGGCCGCCAAATATGAGATCGAAGCGCTGTACCGGGAACACGAAGATAAAACAGGCTACCTCATCGTGGTCAGTGAAGACGGCGAAGAGGAGCTTCTGAGATTGAGCGGACAATACGAAGAAGCCGAGCTGCGCGCCGAATTTCAGGGTCTATTGGATTCACGCTGAAGTCGCACCCCGGGTATAGTACACCGCCCCTCCGACGGCGTCGTCAGGGGGGCGGAGTACAGCAGAGTGTCCTTGAAATTTTTAATTTATGGGGTTCGGTTATGGCGTGGAGACTGTTTCTTCGAGCTGTGACATGCCGTCGAGGGCATTGCGACGGTTCGGCGTTCGCTGTAGCGAATCCTCAAGGGCTGCCCGGGCCTCATCAGTGCGTCCCTCGAGGAGCAACATCTCGGCATAGAGCTCGCGAACGGGGAGAACCTCTCCGGGCGTGATGGGATGCTTGTCCATCGCGTCCTCCTGATCGGCGGCGTCACTCATCATGGTGAGCGCCTCTTCCACATCACCGCGCGCATAGGTGACCCAGGCGGCCACGGCCTGGCCAAGTGCATCGGTCATCGACGACCAGTACCGATTGCCAGCCTCATCAAGGCTGTGGACCAACTCCTCGATGCGCTCAACCTCAGCGTCTGCTCCATCCAGATCATCAGATCGCGCCGCGCCGATGCCACGAGCGTAGTGAAATAGGGCAGCCGCCGCTGGATAGTCCTCCCATTGCACGGCGTCGGGGTGGTTGCTTTCGAGGCTCGCCGCCTCCTCCCACCGTTGCTGCTCCAGATAATATCGCGCCTGGGGTGCAGCGATGCCGTAGGCCGACCCGAAGTGGGGTTGGGCCTGCTCTATCTGCCGCACAGCCTCCAGTGTCTGGCGGGCGCTCTCCTCATCGCCGATTTGAAGATAGCCATACATCATATAGTCAAGGGCGTGAGGATAGTGCAGAGAAGTCATGCCGTTAAACGGATTCTCCAGCGCTGCCTCGGCAGATCGCACATTCCAGTCGATGGTCTCCTCCCACTTTCCAAGGCGCACGAAGATATGGCTCGGCATATGAAGGGCGTGGGGCACGTCGGGGGCAAGCTGGTCGTATTCACGAGCCACCTCTAAAGCCCGTGGAGCAAGCTCGGAGCTGTCGTAGGCGTGGATCAGATAGTGAAAGAGGCCCGGATGCTCCTGGTGGGTCTCGAAATAGTCCTCCAGGAGTTCGCCGGCCAGGATTTCCCTTGAGTAATCGCGCTCGGTATCCGGGGAAAATTGGGTCATCGCGTAGGCGACTTCGGATAGAGCATAAAAAGCGCCGGCGTCGACGTCGTCCGGGTCGGCCTCGTGGAGTTGACGCTGAGCCGACTTCCACGCCTTCACCCTCGCCTCAAAGTCGGCGGGACGATCTGCAGCGGGGGGATCAGGATCGCTGAAAAATGCTTCAACGGCGCCAAGGTAGCCACGCTCCCGTTCGGTGGGGGCTCCGATCTCAAGGGCTTTCTGCACCGATGTTTTACCCAGTTCCATATCATCGTCGCTCGACGGAGCCCACAGCGGCTGAAAGCACGTCATGGCCACTCCCCAATGGGCCATGGCGCATTCTGAATCCGCCTGGACGGCGGCCTCAAAATGTGGGCGAGCCTGGTCGTACATCATGTGATGCAGGTGAGCCAACCCCAGCTCGATCATCTCCTGGGCTTCTTCATCACAGGAGACGGGAAAATCTACCTCGCCATGTTGGTGTTCCTCTCCGGTATGTTCCATTTCCTCCATCGACTCCATCGACTCGTCGGCCGCCCCGTGTTCGTCATCCTCGTGTGGGGTGGGCTCAGGTGTCGACGTACAGCTCAGAATCAATGTAGAAATGGCGAAAATCATCAGCACCAGATAACGCATCATTCTAGTCTCCCTTAATATGGTCAAAAAACCGGGGGCTATTACAGCCGCTCGTCACTCGCTTAATCTAAATACTTCTTTTGATGAATGGACGAAGGCTAACAGACGATCTTTGTCGATGCGAGAGCCCCTTCGTGAAGGAGTGTAAGACACACGCGAGACGACCGACGGATGCGCCATACCACCGACAGGTTTTGACTTTATGGAGGTCGCCGATCGACGGTCCTGATCAAGAGCATCAAAGTAGTCCGTGACCTCCAGGTTGACACCAGCGAACGCGGTGACGCAGGCCCCGTCGATATTTCCGACTCCCTGCCACATATTTCACAAACGATCTGCACTTCTCCGGGACGAAAAAGCACCTTGTTGTTGTTTGAGTTGCGCAGGTGCGTATTCTCAAATTCATGGTCGGGACACACCATAGTCTCATCAGTCGGACAACCTTTCGATGCCCCACCCCAAATCTTCGCCGGTCGAACCAGGCCGGATGCTATGAGCATCAATAGGACAACTTTTCGATGACCCACCCCAAATCTTCGCCGGTCGAACCAGGCCGGATGCTATCAGCGGACTTCGCTCCGCTTTTGACCTCCTTCGATCTCGATGTCCTGGACGCTCACGACTCGACAATCTACGGAATCCACAACGATCTCACGATTGGCTATGCGAATAGCGCCTGGATGAGATTTGCCATGGAAAACGCCGGCGCCGAATCCCTATGCGATCCAGAAAATGTCCTGGGGAGCAATATACTCGACCAGATCTCGGGACCGCTTCGCTCCTATTATAGGGAACTATTCTGCGGCGTCTTGCGCATGAAAAAGACAGCTAATACCGGCTATGAGTGTTCCAGCCCGACGATAATGCGATATTATCATATGGAGGTGCTCACCCTTCCGACTGCTGACGCCGACCCCCGTGGATTGTTGATCATCAATTCTCGAAAGTTGGACCCGGTTGGCCATTCGGAACCCAGGGCCGCCGTCACCAGAGCGCAGCCTCGAGATTATATCAACGACCATGGATATATCGTCAATTGCTCGAATTGCCGCCGCTTCCAACGTGCCGATCAGCCCCACACCTGGGAGTGGGTCCCGGCCTATCTAAATGCTCCCCCCGCGGACGTGTCGCACGGGCTGTGTTCGATCTGTCTGGATTATTATTTTCCAGCGTCCCGGTAAGATCGATTCAATCAGTGCAGACAAGTTCATGCCTGCGTCTTTTCCGGTGCCACGACCTAATCACTGCTCCGAGCCGCCGTCTACGGCGACGACGACAACCCCATCGGCGTTCGCTCTTATACCGCCGATGGGTAGCCGATTCCGCCCCCAACCGACGACGACGGGCGTCTTATCGAGGAGGTCCGCGTTTGCACCGACCGTCGGGGGCGCTCCAACAAAGCCTCCGATGGTCGAAAGAAATTTTGACCCTCTTCTATTTTCGGAAATTAAGATTTTTGGGGAGTGCGCTTGATCAATATGGCACCCCCTAAATCTTATCTTCCTTAAATAGACGCAGGTCCGCGTTTGCACCGACCGTCGGGGGCGCTCCAACAAAGCCTCCGATGGTCGAAAGAAATTTTGACCCTCTTCTATTTTCGGAAATTAAGATTTTCGGGGAGTGCGTTTGATCACTATGGCACCCCCTAAATCTTAGCTTCCTTAAATAGACGCAGGTCCGCGTTTGCACCGACTCGAAAAGCATCTAAAAATCATTTCAGAACCTGTGGCTTGTTTGACCCTCAGGCAACCTTCACCATCAGATCGTGGCGGGAAAAGGCCGGTTCCTCCCCTGGCAAAACACGGCCAGCCAGATTCGATAATGAATTAGCTCCTACGGAGTTCCAAATGTCATATAGAATAGTTGACCAGCATCATATGTCGCTGAAAATGATTTGTCTGCTCGCCGTATTCTTGCTGTTTGCGGCCTGCAGCAATGGGTCTGAGGAAGGGCAAAACAACAATCATAATCAGTCCCAGATCGATGCCGGCGATGTCGATGGTATCCCGGGAGATACTGGTGTCCCTGATGCCAACGGCGACCCCGATACCGGCGATGATCCCGATACCGGCGATGATCCCGACGCAGGCGACGATCCCGACGCAGGCGACAATGACGATAACGGCGACCCCAGCGCTGCTCTTTATATCTATGACGATGAATTGGTCCCACCCTGGATCGACGCATCGTGGGACACGACAGTCGACCTCGAAGCCACAGCTCACACCTTCTCGGGAGACTACGCCATTGAGGCCACCCAGGAGAATGAGGGTGGGTTGAGCTTTCGCCACGGCGACTGGTCGGACGCGAATCAAGACCTCGACGCTGCGGATTACGACGATTTCTCTTTTGAGATCTATTCCGAGGAAACACTCCAGATCGACGTACTGCTGGAAGGCGACGGATCCTACGAACGAGTCAGTGTTGATACCATTGCTGCTAATGAGTGGACGAACGTCACAGTTCCGATTAGCGAGCTGGTCGTTGATGATAGTGATTTTCGCCGCGCAAATATTATCGAAACAGGTGGGTCGACGGTGACCTATTTCGTCGACCAGGTCAGGCTTTACGGCGACGATGACAACGGTGATGACAACGGTGATGATGACTTGCCGGACACCGAGTTTGTGACCGTTGATCCCGACAATCCTCGGTTTTTGGTCGACGGAGAGCCCTTTTATTTTGCGGGAACTAACCTGTACTGGCTATTTCAGCGATACACCTATGGTGAACAAAATGTGGTCGACGATGCCTTTGAGATGGCCGAAGATATGGGTCTGCGTGTCATCCGCACATGGGGCTTTGCCGATGGTCATGACTGGACCAACCCCGATGACCCGGCCATCTTGCAACCGTCTCCCGGCGAATTTAACGAGTCTACCTTTGAGGCCCTCGACTATGTGATAGACAAAGCCGCCGAGCACGATGTCCGCCTCATTATTCCCCTGGTCAATTATTGGGAGGCCTACGGTGGAATGCTTCAATACGCCGACTGGGCAGGAGGTAGCGGGCGAGAGTATTTTTATACAAACTCCGGTGCGCGCGACCTCTTTAAAGATTATATCCATACCGTGCTCACCCGTGAAAATACCCTCACCGGTGTAGAATATCGCGATGATCCGACCATCATGGCCTGGCAGGTGGCCAATGAGGCCCGCGCCCCCTTCGATAATAACGCAAACGACGGCACTCTCGACGATTGGTATACCGAAATGGCGGCCTACATCCGTTCCATCGACTCCAATCACTTGATCGCTACCGGCGAGGAAGGCTGGGAGATCTCGGCATATTCCGATGATTACTCCGACAATTATACCAATAACTACGCCATCAGCGGTGCCGAAGGGTCGAGCTTTACGGAAAATACGGAGCTCGACGATATTTCCTTTGCCCAGGCTCACCTCTATCCGGACGTATGGGGCTTTTCGGATGCAGAGGGCGATGGTGAGCGTTGGATCGTCGATCACGTCAATATTGCCAACGACAATGACAAGCCCTTCGTCCTCGGCGAGTTTGGAAACAACGATCGCTCCGTCTATGCAGACTGGTTAGAGGTCATCGAAGATAACGACGTTGCCGGATCACTGATGTGGCAAATCGTCCCCGCCAGCCGGGGGCGAGAAAATGAAATGACCATCGTCTATCCCGATGATTCGGAGTTGGTCGACCTCTTCACGGATCACGCCGAATATATGAACTCCAAATAAATAATTCGGGTGTGCAACTGTTCTTGATCAGGAGAGTTGCACACCCGAAAATCTTGGGTGTGATCCACCTTAATCGGTCACTCCTCTTTTTCACTGGTCTCGATGCCAGGGATGCCATCGACTCCACAGTTGATCGGGGGCTCTTCGGGAGGCTAAAATGGATTGCCACACCGGGATTTAAATGAAGGCTTGCGATGTATAACGCCGAAAAAACGATCACTATCCTCTTTGCCGTACTGTCATTATCTGCGTGGTTTTGGCATGCAATGAAACAGAGAGTGCTGGGGACCAATGCGTGCCGGGAAGGACCGTCGAGTGTATTTGCGACGACGGAATCACCGGTATTAAAAGCTGCTTACCAGACGGAAACTACTGAATGACGCATCCCAAAAGCCTCCGACCGTCGGGATAAATTTTGACCCTCTTCTATTTTCGGAATTTAAGATTTGGGGGGAGTGCGTTTGATCATTATTGCACCCCCTAAATCTTATCTTCCTTAAATAGACGTAGGCCCGAGTTGGTATCGACCCTCACGGGCAATTCACAAATGCCTACGAGGGTCGAAAGCAATTTTGACCCTCTTCGATTTTCGGAATTTAAGATTTGGGGGGAGTGCGTTTGATCAACGGGGCACCTCCTGAATCTGATCATTATGGCACGCCCTAAATCTTATCTTCCTCAAATAAACGCAGGTCCGCGGTTGCACCGCCCATCGAGAGCACCCCACAAAGAAGGAACAAACTATGCGCGCCATTTTACAGCGAGTCAGTCACGCCAGCGTCACCGTCGAAGGCGACGTTATTGGTTCTATCGGCCAGGGTCTGCTGGTCTTTTTGGGCTGTGGCGAGGGCGATACGCGAGACGATCTGGAGTATCTGGTCGACAAATTGATCCAGCTTCGGATTTTCGCCGACGAGGAGGGACGGATGAACCACTCTCTGGTCGATGTCGGCGGGGAGATGCTCGTGGTCAGCCAGTTTACGCTCTACGCCGACACCAGCCGCGGCCGGCGGCCGAGCTTCGTCAAAGCCATGAAACCGGGCCCTGCCGAGGCACTCTACGAGGATTTCGTCGACCACGTCGCCGCCCAGGGAATCGACGTCGAAACCGGTAAATTCGGCGCCATGATGGACGTCGACCTCGTCAACGACGGACCGGTCACGATAGCGCTGGATAGTCGCTCCGAGAACTGATCAGGCACAAATACACTGCCTACTATTCGACTGCCGGTTAGTCGCTCCGTTCTGACTACTCGACGGCCTGGGGAGTGACCTTCCAGCCCGTTGCATTGCCGAGTGCTCCCAGGCGATTATTCCCCCAGGACCAGGCGGAACCGTCGGACTGAATCCCGAACGTCGGAGCTGATCCGACGGAGACGAAATTCCAGCTCGATGAATCGCCTACCTGTTCCGGTTCATTGCGATGGTCGGTGTCGCCCAGACCCAGGTGGCCACGAAAATTAGCTCCCCAGCACCACAGTGTCCCATCGCCTCTCATAGCACAGGTGTTATTGGAGCCGGTGGAGATCGCTTCCCAGTCAGTAAACCCACCTACCTGTTCGGGCTCATTGCGGTCCTCATTGTCGCTCAGCCCTAGTTGACCGCGGTGGTTTTCACCCCAGCACCACAGCGTACCATCGTCTCGCAATCCGCAGCTATGGGACCTACCGGCGTCGACGGTCACCCAGTCATCGTCGTCACCGACCTGCTCGGGCTCGTCGCGCTCTTCGTTGTGCCCCAGACCGGTGCGTCCGTCCCAACCGTATCCCCAGCACCACAACGTGTCATCCTGCCGGACACCACAGGTGTGCCACCGACCGGCAGATACCATCTCCCAGTCGCCGTCACCTACCTGGTGCGGCTCGAAGCGGTCCTCGTCGTCGCCCAGGCCGAGCCGTCCGTCATTCCCACGTCCCCAGCACCACAGAGTGCTGTCGGTTCGCACGCCACAACTATGCTGCTCTCCTGCGGAGGCGGACGCCCAGTCGCTGTCTCCCACCTGCACTGGGCTGTGGTATTCGTCGGAGCCGCCCTGCCCGAGCTGACCGAAAAAACCGTAGCCCCAGCACCACAGCGTGTCGTTGTCTTTGATTCCACAGGTATGCCGCGTGCCCGCTGAGACCGACTCCCAGTCGCTGTCCTCGCCTGCCTGGTGGGGCAGGTGACGATTAAGGGTGTCATCCGTACCGAGTCGACCGTCGACATTATTGCCCCAGCACCACAGCGTCCCGTCGACCTTGAGGCCACAACCGTGGTGGCTGCCCGCCGACATATCAGCGTATTCGTCGTCGAGTTCCGTGGGAATCCATTTATCTCCGCGCTCACCAATACCGAGCTTTCCGTCCTGTTGTCCGCCCCAGCAGTACAGCTCTCCCGTGTCTCGGAGGGCACAACTATGTCGCTCGCCGGCGGCGACGCTCTTCCAGTCGTCATCGTCGCCTACCTGCCCCGGACTGTGATAGTCGGCGGTGTCTCCAAGGCCGTTCTGGCCGTAACTTCCGCGGCCCCAGCACCACAGGGTATCATCCGTTTTCGTCGCGCAGGCATGGTCGCTACCGACGTCGACTGAACTCCAGTCGCTCTGATCTCCCACAGATTTCGGTTCGTCGTGATGGTCTGTGTCGTCGAGTCCTGTCTGACCATAGCTTCCGTCTCCCCAGCACCACAGGCTGTGGTCCTGGCGAATCCCGCAGCTATTGTATCCACCGGCGTCAATGGCCATCCAGTCATCATCGCCGCCGACCTGTTCGGGTTCGTCGCGATTATCGTCGTCGCCCATCCCGGTGGCGCCTCGAAATCCACGTCCCCAGCACCACAGGGTGTTATC
>SKQC01000398.1 GCA_007119175.1 Myxococcales bacterium
CGAAAGATGCCATGGATGCAGTGCAGACAAAGAGCGAACTTCTGGAGCGACTCGCCGGGTGCAGACAGGAGATTAGTGAACTCGGCGTGGAGCGTCTGAGCCTATTTGGTTCTTTTCGCCGTGGCGAGGCAGGTCTCGATAGCGACATCGACTTTCTGGTGTTCTTTCGCAAAGGCGAGAAGATATTTTCGAATTTGTTTAACCTATCCCAGTTGCTCCAAACCACGCTGGGCCGCGACGTCGAGTTGGTCACACCGGAGAGTCTCTCCCCACGCCTACGAACGCGAATCCTCAAGGATGTCGAAGAAGTCGAAGGACCCTCAACTCTACGTCGACCACATTCGTAATGAGGTCATATATCTCCTCCGTTGTTCAAAGAACCGCACTCAGGATGCATTTGTCGCGGACGAAACTCTGACACGAGCAGTGGTTCGCAGCCTGGAGGTCATCGGAGAGGCCACCAAGAAGCTACCTCGCAGTTTTCGTGAAGAGCACGACGAGATTTCCTGGTCGCAGATGGCTGGAATGCGCGCCGTGCTGACCCGTCTGGTCGAGGATGGCCCTGCCGAGGAGGCGGGAATGGAACCGGGCGACATCTTTTTGGAGCTCGACGGAAATCTCAAACCACTGGAAAACCCGGGGGGAGATTCGCTATCATCGCAGCGCTCCGGGACCGCTCTTTCTGCCTCGCCCACTGGCCGAAATCTATGACCCCCACTCCTCGCCGCTCCCAGCGATCATATCTGGTAGCAATCTGGACGCTCACCGCATTGGCCCTGCTCATTCCGATGGATGCCGAGGCCACGGTGATGCGCTATGCCGACCTGGAGCGCCTGGTCGAGATCTCCGACGTCATCGTCCACGGCACCGTCGCCGACACAGATACCTATCTCGACGACGGCGCCCCCTGGACGGCCACCACCGTCGATATCACTCACGCATTTGTCGGCGATGTGGGCGAGCAGATCACCTTTGAACAATGGGGCGGTGAGGCGGACGGAAAGCGCGGTCGCATCCCCGGCGACCCCCGCCTTAAGCCAGATCAGGAGGTCGTGGTTTTTCTTCGTCACGACCACCAGCGCCAGAGCTTTGCTCTCTCAGGATTTGGTCAGGCCGTCTATTTTATCCGCCAGGAAGGTGAGTTGCGCTTCGCCCAGCGCGACCTTTCCGAGTTGTCATTTGTGGTCCGCGACGAGACCGGTTCACGGGTGATCCACCACGGTGATCCTCCGCGCCAGTGGTCGGTCTTCGTCGATATTTTGGAGGGCTTACTCGGGAGCGAAGAGCGCTGATGAAAAGAACCTCCACATCGCGGCGCTTTCTGAAGGTTTTTGTGGCAGCAGTGCTACTATCCACGGTCGCCGTTGATGCCGCGGCCTATACCTACGCCGACGAATGCGGACCGACCTGGGCTGAGTTGCCCATGACCTATTACGTCGCCGACGAGGGAAGCGAGCAATTTGCCGACCTGGAAGTCGTCGAAGAGATATTCCACGACAGCTTTGAGGAATGGCAGGCGCCCTGCTGCTCTGATTTTCGCGCCGAATACGGGGGACGTGTACAGGCCGAGTCCGGTCTCAATAGCAGTGAAAAGGACTCGGTCCTCCACTTTTATGATGAGGATTGGCCGGCCGCCTTAGGTGGCCCGGACACCATCGCCGTGACCAATTTTTTGATCGACGAAGATTGTCATATCGCCGACGCCCCGATTCACTTCAATAGTGCCCACCATCAATTTGATGATGGCGACGGCACTGGCGACGCCGATCTACAGGCGATTACCACCCATGAAGTGGGGCATCTTCTGGGACTGGGCCACTCCGAGTTTTTGGAAGCCACCATGTTCAGCCACTACGTCGGTGGAACCAGCCCCCGCAGCCTTCACGACGATGATATCGACGGCATCTGCTCGCTATATCCCGCCGATTGTCCCTGCGACGACGACGGCGACTGCCGCGCCGGTCAGGAGTGCGACGGCCAGAAATGCATTGCCGAGATCTGCGATAGCGACGACGAATGCGACGCACCGTTCTCCTGTATCGATGGCGCCTGCGACTATCCCCCCTGCGACGACGACGGCGATTGCGCAGAAGATCGCATCTGTCAGAACCAAAAATGTGTTGAGCCCTGCTCGTCGTGCCGACCTTGCACAGAACACGCCGATTGCGGCCATCAGGGCTATTGCCGCTCCTTTCCCCACGGCGGACGCTGCTTCGTCCCGTGCAGCCAGAATACCCAATGCCCGGGCGACTCCAAGTGCAATAGCGTCGACATCGGTAACGAAGAATACCTCTTCTGCACGGCTCCCGACCCGCAACATCCCAACGATTATTGCGCCGCCGACTATACCTGCCAGGATTTTGACGACGACTTCGAGCCCTGCCCCGGCTTAGGTGACGATTGCGGCCAGGACAGCTTCGAGTGTTCGCCGGCCAACGATTTATGCGTGGAAAGAGAGGATGAATCGGTCATCTGTTCTTGTTCATGTATGACCAGCTCTGACTGCGGCAACGGCCATCTCTGTCTGGAAGTCAGCGATGGCCAGTCGGCGTGCATCCCAGGTGCCGAGCCAGACTGCGAGAGCGACGGCGACTGCGGCGAGTCCGAGCAATGCGATGATGGCGAATGTGCGGAGCGCGAGGTCGTCGACGGTTCTGGCTGCGCCACCGGGGCGCCCACCAGCCCGGCGCCGCTTCTACTACTGGCCGCCGCCGTGCTCGTCGCCGCTCGCAGAAGCTGGAGAACAGCAGAAAATTGCTTAACATTTACATCATCCACTAATTCCCGGCGAGGAGTTCAACGATGACTGCCACAGAATCGACCCAGACCCACCATCCTCAACTGCTAGCGGGGAGTTTTATCGCCACCCCGGTCGTATTTTTTGCGCTCGTCGCCCTGCTGGGCCCGCTGACCCATTTTGCATCCTACCTATTTTTGGCCTGGACGGTCGCCGCCGTGGCCACAGCGACGCCTTTCGCCATCGACCGGCGCTTTATGAAACAATTCAACACTTCGGAGCGCCTGGCGATCGTGGCTGGCAACGGGCTGTTGGCGATCATCATCGCCGTGACCGGATACGGCGTTTTCGGCGCCTAATCTGCAGCGCGCCGCAGGCGATCACGGATTGCCTCCCATCGCTGACCTTCGGGGGGCATCTCGACGATGATCTCGTCGACGTCGTCACCATCGAATCGGTGAAGCACACTGTAGAGCTGGCGGGCATATTCCTCGGGCTCTGGGGGCATCTCGACGAACGCCGCATCACTGTCGATAGGCGCCCCGAGCCCACCGACCAAAACCATGCCTCGCTGCCCCTCGTCTTCGCACAGCCTGATGAATTCTTTGCTTTCCACCAATCTAAGCGTCACACCCGGCGAGTAGTGGCGCCGCGATAGGCCCGGCGAATGCCGAGGCTCGCTTTCGTCCACCACGCGCTCCTCATCGCCCAACCCGCCCAGTTCCACGACCTTCGATAGCTGGGAACGGTCGATCATCCCCGGCCGCAATACGGTCGGTTTTTCGCCGACTACAGATACCAGCGTCGACTCCACTCCCACCTCTGTTGCTCCACCGTCGACGACGAGATCGATTCGCCCCGAGAGTCCTTTCAGGACATGATCCGCCGTGGTCGGTGAGACTTCGGTGTAGCGATTGGCGCTGGGCGCCGCCAGCGGATCGCCGACCGCCTCCACGAGCGCCCGCGCCACCGGATGGGCGGGCATGCGGATCGCCACCGTATCGAGCCCGGCGCAGACCTCATCGACGACCCGCTCGGAGCGGCGAACCACCAGCGTCAAAGGCCCCGGCCAGAACGCCTCAGCAAGTCTCTGAGCGGCCTCCGGCCACGTCGCAGCCAGACGCCGCGCCTGGTCGAGATCGGCGACATGCAAAATCAACGGATTTGTCGCCGGTCGTCCCTTCGCATCAAATACTTTCTGCACCGCCACCGGCGAGCTCGCCCGGGCGCCGAGTCCGTAGACCGTCTCCGTGGGGAAGGCCACAATCCCGTCGTCGCGCAACACTTCAGCAGCCACTTCAATCGTCTCGACATCCGGCGCGTGGGGATCGACCTCGATGACCTCGGTCGACGATCTTGATATCTTCGTCACGTCTGCCCCCGACTATCGGCGCCGACGAGAGCGAGATCGCCCGGTTCCGGCTCCGCTCCGGTCAGCATTGCCTGAGGCTGCACCGCCCACCCCCTCGATTTCGCTTCTTTTCGCAATAATTCGTCGCCACAATCGATGACCAATCCCAACTCCTCTGCGTGACATAGCATTTCGTAGTCTGTCACCGAATCGCCGGCCACAAACGCCGGGCGCCGACCGATAACGCGCTCGATGATCTCCACTTTCCCCTCGCGAAATAGCGCTGGTTTATCGGTCTCTGCGCTCAAAATCTCGCCGTCGACGGTGACGCGATTGCCCAGTACCCGCTGCGGCGGAACGCCGAAGAGCGGCGCCAATTGGCGCACAGTCCAGATATTGGTTGCCGAGACGATCCAGACTTCGTAGCCCGCCTCGCCGAGGTCGGCGATCAACTCGCGGATCTCACCAAACGGCCGAATCCCGCGCGCTACTCGCACCTCGCGACCTTCCTTCGTCTCAAACTTGTCGACCCTCCTTGGCTCATTCAACTCGCGACGGACCGCCTCCACCGACCAGGCATTCATCTCGGCCTCGCTCAATCCCACGTGAAGTCGCACCGCCCATTCGTAGCAATCGCGTTTTCCAGCGCGGCGAAGGCGTCTTCCATACAATCCGGCCATCTCCGCCAGGTAATCCCGGTATACAGGGACCGACGAGCGCTGCTCCGGAGCAATCTGCAGCGCCTCTTCGGTCAACTTCTGAAGCCGGCGGCGACCGTCTTCGACGTGAATCAGCTCCCAGAAGGCGGCCAGATCGTAGCGATAGCGCATCGTCTCCACCAGATAATGCGCATAGAGCTCTCCGATATCGCCGAGGATGCACGTATTGTCGAAATCAAAGACGGCGACGGCGCCATCTTCGGCCGGCACTTCCAGCAGATTGTCGAGGGCCCGACGCACGTCGGGATGCCACCCGTGTGTCGTCGGCAGGTTTTGATCGCTTCCAGGGTTCATCAAGACTCCTCAATGTATTGCATCACCCGTTATGCTCGCCGCAAAATGCCGACGGGCAACAACGGCGACCCTCGCGAGCGCAACTCTTGTATTACAGCCGAAATTCCGCTACAAGCCATCGCGCCGGTCTGCCTAACGCAGTGATTTGATGCGTCGTCCCTCACACAAACGAGGTGAGCGCAGACCGTCAGCAAATTTTTTCTACCCCACGCGCTGGGTCCCACCCCGTTCATCGACGATCGTGGTTCGAAGAGGGCCAGCCGACGGCCGAAGAGGAGTCTTTTCATGAAACCCGACGTTCACCCCGATTATCATCCCGTCGTCTTTGTCGACGGAGAGCACGAAATCGTCACTCGCTCCACCATCACTTCTGAAAAAACCCGTGAGATCGAAGGCGTGGAACACTTTGTGGTCCATGTCGACATCAGCGCCTACTCTCACCCCTTTTATACGGGTAAGCAAAAGCTGGTCGACACCGAAGGCCGCGTCGACCGATTCCTCAAGCGCTACAACCTGTCGCGCGACGAGGAAGAAATTGGCGAAGAGCCGGAGGAAGAGGCTTCCGACGAAGAAGCCTCCGATGACGAGGCTTCCGACGAAGAAGCCTCCGACGACGAGGAATGAACTCGCGCCCCGCAACGACTTCGGTCGTGCGGGGCGTCTTTTTGCCACTCCCCGCCGAACGCTTCGATCAGTTACGCCGATCGCAGCTACTGGTCCGGGAGATCTTTCTGACTCATCGATTGAGATGGGAATATTGAAATAAGATCACACTTTCTCGAACTGTGACGCACCATCGGCCCCACCGGGAGTTCCAAAAGAATACGGACCCCTCGGCAACGGGCCGAAAACTGCATCATATATTTCGAATCAACCGAGAAGTTACCGCTTGAACCTGACTGAGTACACGCACATGCGGCCCGGTATGCTCCACGACGACTTTCCACGTCCAGTCGGTCCTTCCGACTCGGCAATATACGCCCGACCCGTCGCTTTTTTGGCGGATCAGAGAGTCCAATCATCTCGGCGCACCCGCGTCGAGCCGGCAGCACCGATGCCACACTGCACGCTCCACCCCCCGGTCAGCCTCGAGCGGTGATGACTCCAAACTCCAGGAGCACCCGCTATGACCTTTGCAGAAGCTGCTATTGAAGTTCTATATCGCGCCGGACGCCCCCTCCATTACAAAAAAATCACGGAAGCCGCCATTCAGGAAGAACTCCTGTCTCACGTCGGCCGCACACCGGAAAATACGATGGGGGAGA
>SKQC01000290.1 GCA_007119175.1 Myxococcales bacterium
ATTCGATGACCCCCTCCCCTGCCAGGGGAGGAGCCGCGTAGCGGCGGTGGGGTTGGTCGGAAAACCCCACAGACTCGCTCCGCTCGCCAGCTCCCCTCGCGAGGGGAGCGGACTCTTCATGTGGCCTCGAGATTCGATGACCCCCTCCCCTGCCAGGGGAGGAGCCGCGGAGCGGCGGTGGGGTTGGTCGGAAAACCCGACACTCTCAACGGTCGTCGAGTAACCCGCCGATCTCATCGCGCTTTAGCCACCGCAATTTCTGGGAGCGTGACAGTTGTTTGAATGCGTATTCCAGACGCGCCGCCTGGGAATGGCTCTCACAACGCCAGGAGGCGACCAGTTGGACCGGACGGCGGCCGCGGGTATAACGCGCCCCTTTGGGCGTCTCGTTATGCTCGTGGATCCGCCGTTGCACATCGGTGGTGATTCCGGTGTACAGAGAGGCGTCGCAACACTGCACGACGTATAACTTCCACTTCGATTTCACGTTGGGGATGTAGGGTGTTTAAAACTCGAGGGTCAGAAATCGGACCATCACCGGATCGACCGGTGTCGAAGAGCCGTCGACGGCGCGAGAGATATGAAGCGCCCGCTCTATGGTCTGGTCAAAATTGTCCTCCAGCGTGTCCTGCTCAACCTCGGCGCGATTTTCTCCGAGCAATGAGCCCAGAAGGGGACCGGACTCGTTGCCGACCACATCGAGACCAGCGTATAGGGGTACGCCGGCTCCAATGAGGATCGTGGAAAATACAGAATCGACGGAGTCCCATAATTGCAGACTCTCGTCGTAGTCCACGTCGTCGAGCGAGACGAACTCCTCGGGGGAATTCGTCACCGTGCCCACCGCCTGGTGATAGCTGACAGCGCTCTCGTGCTGATCGTAGGCATGGGGCACGAGTTGGAGTTCTTTCGGTGCATCCACACCCCAGTCGTCGGCACCGGGAGCAGGTGACGGCTCGGCAGTGGCCACCAGGGGAGCCAATACACAGACCACTGCGACCACGAACGCCACCGCCACTGCGGATAGGCGTCGTCCCTTTCGGGTCGGTGCAATTTGTTGGTCTAAATGGCTTCGCATTGGTCACACACTCTGAATTCGCGTCACTGTTGCTCTCCTCCGACGGGGCGTGTGAGAGCTTTGTTCATTTTTTCTTCGCCTCGCCCGGCCGATGTGAGCGTTTTGCCTACATGGTAGTAAGCTATCCTACATCGTCTCCGGAGGTCGGATACATACACACACGCAAAGGGGTCGTCAAGTTCTTCGCAGTAAAGGATTGACTCATAGCCGGTAAGATGTGTTGCGACGGAGCGATTGCGATTGATAGATCTGACCGTTATGGGGTATTAATTCAGTGATTTATGGACATTCTCAATCCACACATCGCCCGTTCCCTGATTGCCGCTCTGGCAGGTGTGGTCGCGCTATCGACGTTCGTCTCCTGTGCCTCATCGCCAACATCGAAGCATCCCCCACCGACGAGATTTATCGACGTCACCGCCGATCCGATCGATCCGCTTTTAAAGTCATCAGCCCTGGTGGTGGGATTGGAGCTGGACGATGCCGAAATCGGCGAGCAGGCATTTTCGGCCTTTGAGGCGCCGATTAGAGAAATGCTCTCCGGGCCGTCGACGAAGGTCGATCCAAATGCCGAGGCCCGCGCGGCGACGGCTGACGACCTCATCGACGCCCTGCGAGAGGCGATTTTTTCCGATCATATTACTTCATTGGACCGGGAGGGTCGGGCATTTCTGGCGCTCACTCCCCAGGGAAACCCGCCTTATCTCAACGCTCTTCGAATCTCGCGCATCATCCCGCTGGAGAATTATCCGCGTTGGTTTCATATCCGCCAGGTGGTGCCCGCCACGAGGGGAGATGTGCAGCTCCTCGAAGCTGAATTGGAGGCGAGCCTGGAGGACCAGAAAGGGTTTTATTGGCACCTTCGCCGCCGCGACGATCGCGTGGTCATCGATTTTCAGGTTCCCCTATCCACCGGAGCCGACGGTGATATTCGTAGGCTGCGCGACGACAACCTCGACGTCTTCGACCGTGGATATTATCGCAAAAACTCGGCAGCTCGCGCCCAATTCGCGCGCAGCGAATCACCGGCCAGTCTCTATGTCGACCATCGGCGGTTGGGACAGATTTTGGCGATTCGCGAGGCGAGCACCCATTTTGTGAAATTTGCAGACCACGTTTCTCGATGGAGAGAGCGACGTCTGCCGCTGATGCCACAGTGGATGCGCGGAAATCAGGCCGCCGTCGATATCTTTCGCCACTTCATCGACGAGAGCGCCACCTACGGCGATGCCACGATCACCGTCGATCGCTACGCCGATGGCCTCTTACCGACCGTGATAGCAACCCGCACCGAGGGCTCCGTGGAGGAAGACTCGCCGGAGGTCGTATCCACGACACAATGTCCCGCCGCCGCCGGCGACGATGACGGGATCACGCCGATGTGGACCTTTTACGAGAGTATCGACGATGCCTGCGCCTTCTCCTCGGTTATCTCCACCCTTTTTGACTGGAGCGAAGCCCCTCTGGTCGCCGAGCCATCAGAAAAAGGCATCTATACCCGTATCAGCGCCGCCAAAGAGGCTCCAAAAGAATCTGAGAAAGACCAGAAAAGCCCGAATTCACTTCCCGAGATTGCGGTTTCCATCGATCCCCTTCCGCCCTGCGTCCTCGATCTTCGGCGCTTCGTACACCGCTCGATAAGCGAATTGCAGCGCAAGGCTCCTGAGGCTCAATACGGCGTCTTGGACCGCCGGCTTTTATCCACCGTCGAAAGGGCTCGACGCTGTCAGCAATATCATCCCGAGCTTCCCCGGCTATCCACCGTGTTGAGCCGCAATCTGTGGCAGATGGGGCTTCATGCCGAGCAGGAGGGCCGTCATTCTATCACCGCTACACTTTATGCAGAGGCCTGCGAGCTGGGCGACGAATTGGCCTGCCAATATTCAGAGCGCATCAATAGGGCGATGAACGTCGAACTTCCCCTGGTCGGTGAAAAGCGAAATATCACCCGGCCTCCACTTCGATTCAACGGATTCGTCCGGGCCTATATCAGCGTCGACGAGTTGGAACGCGTCTCCGTCGGCCAGCGAACCATCGCCACCGTCGATGAACTCCAGGGCCGGGAGGCCCAAAAGGTATTGCACCGGCGCCTCAGCGAAACGACGCTGCCGTCGCCGCTGGCGCTGGTGAGCGCCGACGAAGATCTGCGCGCCCAGGCCCGGGGAACGATCGCCCTCGCCGCAGATGGCGACTTTGACGCCCGCAAGGTGCTAACGCCGTTTACCGTGGCGCCCCTGGCCGGCCAGGTCTATATCCATCCCCTGGTCAAAGTCGCCGGCGTCGACGACCGACGCCTGGCGCTGTCGACGATAAAAGTGCAGACGACCACCACGACCTATACCTCCGGCGGCGACCCCCAGATTCGCGTGCATCTTCGCGACGACGGCATCGACATCGCCCACGACAATAAAAGCATCCCCTCAATCGAGGGCTGCCCCCGTAGAGGCCCCACCATCTGCACCGGCGACGAGACCGTGGAGGGATTTCCCATCCCCGACCTCTTCGCCGTGATGCCCGCGCTATCGCAGTGGGTGGCCGGCAAAGGCGAGCTCTTGCTCGTCGTCGAATCGGACGTCACCTGGGGGCTTTTGGCGGAGTTGTCGATCCTTTTGCAAAATCAAAACCATCCCCAGTGGATCGGGCTCGAGCCGGCGCGAATATTCGGATTTACCAGTCGGGCCGGGACGCCCTATCCGCATGTCACAGTGGTGACAAAATAAAAATGCCGGGGAGCTCGCTATCGAAGACCCATGACGACTCATCACCATACTTCCAGGGCAGGGATGCCCTGTGGACCAGGGCTATTGATCACATTTTCGCCATGTGGGGAGCAAATAGCGGTTTTCCTTCGTTCTTTGAGTATCTAAAACAGGGAAACCTCGAACTCGGTCTCGAAGATCGAACTCGTACACGATCTCGATCCCGAGTTCGATCCCGAGTTCGTCAAATGCCTATTGTGCCCACTGGGCACGGTCGCTGCTAAATTTCGTGGTCACCCTCTATTTGTGATCAATAGCCAGCCTGTGGACCAATCCGGGCTACCTCACGGGTTTTTCGACAATCAGCGCTCGCCTATCTCCATCGGTTTCGACCTCGCCGAAGATGGGAACTCGCCCGTCGTCGCGATGCCAGATTCCCAGGTAGAGCCGAAAATCTTCGCCCGACGAAGTGCGGGGTATGCGAAAAGCGTGTTCGTCGGCCACGACCGTACCCGGTTCCCATTCGTCGAGGGGATGAAGGCCGTCGACGGGCACATGATCGAGGTTGAGCCTATCCGAACCGGCTTCGCCGTGGACGAAGAGATTCCATCCGCCGGGGATCGCGCTGAGGACCTCGAAATAATGGGTCACCGTCACCCGCTGGCCGGAACGAAACGTCTCTCTATTTAGCTCATAACCGCGATAGCGGGCGAATTCGCCGAGCTCAAAATCGAGCTCCACGATATCGTCTGGGACCTCGTCGAGGATATGGTCGTCGACGTGATCGGTCTGCTCGCGGCGATACAGCTCATTGACCGACTCTCGCCAGCCATATAATTCGGCGCGCCAGATCCGCCGCTCCTCTGCTTTTTCGGAGGCCAGATTGCGCTCCTCGCGGGGATCTTCCAATAAATCATAGACCTCGGGGCCGCGCTGGCCGAAGTGGTCGATATATTTCCAGCGCTCACCGATTCGCGCCATGCACCGCCGCTCATACCAGCAATGGGCGTAGACCTCGCGGTCAGCGTGACTGTCCCACACGGGCATTCCCGGAGGGTCGCCACCCTCGATATCATATCCCAGCCAATCGAGTATGGTGGGCACCACGTCGATCTGGCTGACTGGATGACTCAATCGCTCTCCCTCGGCGCGGCCGGGGTCGTAAAATATCAGCGGGATATGAACGCCCTCCTCCCAGATGACGTTGTCGTGTTGGCTCCGTCCGTGCTCTTCAAACCCCTCTCCGTGATCGCCGACGATGACGAATAGCGTGTCGTCGTAGACGCCCAATTCTCGGTATTGCTCCACCAATTCCCGGGTAAATTGATCGACATAATAGATGGTGTTTTTGTAGCGATTGAGCTCGTCGTCGCCATCCACAAAATCGAATCGGCCGTATCTCTCGGGAGCCAGATAGTCGTGATGTGGTGTCAGCGTCAGATAGGTCGCCAAAAAGCGATTATCGCCATACTCGGAGATCCACTCCTCGCTGTAGGGAAGCATGATGGCGTCTTCGTAGCCGAAATAATTGGCCTCCTCATAACCCTCGGAATCCATCCGCTCCAGGGGGATAAAATCGTCGTAGCCCATATTGTCGACCAGCCCCGGCCGGTCCTCGAAACGCTCCGTGGCGGATTGTAAAAAGACCGACGAAAAGCCCTCGTCGCTCAATAGATCTGCCAGACATCGGGCCGGCAACCCGCCGGGCATAGCTTCTGTAATCGGCATGCGAAGCCGAGGTTCAAGCCCGCATAAGATCCCGACCAGGGCCTTCGAGGTATGGGGCACGGTGACATAGGCTCGGTCGGCGACGGTGCTCTTTTCGGCAAGGTCGGCCAAAAAGGGCGTCGTCTCCATCGACTCGTCGTAAACGGTCATCGACTGGGCCCGCGTGGACTCCAAAATAATAAGGGCCACATTGCGCGGTCCGTCGTCGACAGCGTCGGTCTCGACGAGATTTAAGTCGTCGAGGGCGCGCCGCTCCACGGTGGCATCTGCAATGCCGGTGACCCGCACGTCCTGCAGCGATAGCGCCATATTGGCCAGATTCGCCCGCCCGAATACGGCGTAATCCTCGCCCAGTGGCGGCAACAACGCAAAAATCACACAGCCCAGACCGACGACAGCGGCGATCCGCGGATCTCTTCGCTCAACAGCAGCGTCTGAAATTGGTTCGCCCCGTTGTGCCCGCGCCCGCAGTACCCAGGGCAATATGATCAATATGGCGAGCACGGCGCCGAGTAATGCCCAGGAGCCGATGGGAGTCTCGCTCGATACCACCGAAAAGGTCTCGTCGGCGCGGCCGAGCGAAAAGAGCACCAGATGCAGATCTAAGGTCGACCCGGTGACCATAAAAAAGTGATTGGCGATCACCTCAAGGGCGCCCCAGACGACGGCAAATACCTGCATCACGGCCAGTGCGATCGAGCGCTGAGCGATCCCGCGAAGGGCGGCAACACCGAGCGCGGCGAAGGCGGCGACGGCGAAGAAATCGGAGCGAATCAGATCGGGGGCCGCCCACCAGGCGGCGATCTCGCCGCGCTCAACGACCCGCCAGATCTTAAATGCCAGCACCAGCACTCCCAGAGGAACGACCAGGCCCCAGAAAAACGCCGATTCATCGGCATTTCGGGGCCTGATTCGCCGGCGCCAATTTTGTTGCTGGGATGTCTTGCTCATTTCTTACGACAGCTCGCGCTTTTAGGACTTATGCTCCGGCGACGTGAACGACCAACTCTCTTCGCTTCGGCGCCGTGCGGTGTTCCCACAAAAAGATTCCCTGCCAGGTGCCGAGCACAAGGCTTTTATCGACGATGGGAATGCCCAGCGACGTCTGCGTCAGCGCTCCCTTGATATGGGCCGGCATATCGTCGGGCCCCTCCGCGGTGTGGGTGTATAGCGGGTCGTCTTCTTCGACCAGCCGATTTAGCCAATTTTCCAGATCGCGCCGCGCCGAGGGAGCGGCGTTTTCCTGGATCACAAGACTCGCCGAAGTGTGGCGGATATAGACGGTGCACAACCCTTCAACGATATCGGCGCGCTCGACCTGCCGGTGGACCTCGTCGGTGATCTCGTAGAGTCCCTGTCCGTTCGTCTCTCTGGTCCATTGTTCGATCATCTCGAGCTCCTATTCGTGCGATTCGTCAATTCGCCCAACCGTAGGAATACATGTTCATTCGTCAATTCTTCCGGTGTCATCCGCCAATCCCAATTCCCGTCGGCCTCGCCCGGCACATTCATCCGCGCCTCGCTTGCGAGCTCGAAGAGATCTTGCGTCGGCACAATGGTCAGCGCCGCTCTCGACTCCCAGAGACGCTCGATCATCGACCACACGGCGTCATCGTCGGAGCATGATAGATAGGTCCTGACCCGGTGTTTTTCTTCCTCCGTGAGCCCATCGTACCAGCCGCGAGTGGTATCATTGTCATGGGTTCCCGTGTAGGCCACGGCGCGCTCGGGATAAGTATGGGGCAAAAAAGGATGGTCCGGATCGCCGTCGAATGCAAAATGAAGCACCTTCATCCCCGGTAATTCGTGGCGATCGCGCAGTCGGTGGACCTCGTCGGTGATAATGCCCAGGTCCTCGGCCACGAAGGGAACACGGCCCAACGCATTCTGAATGGCGTAGAATATCTCGTCTTTCGGTCCCTCGATCCACTCGCCGTGAATCGCCGTGGGTTCATCGGCCGGAATTCGCCAATAAGACTCGAAGCCGCGGAAATGATCGACCCGAACCAGGTCGACCGTCCGGCAGACCTGGTCGACCCGGTCGACCCACCACCGATATCCGTCCTCGGCAAGGGCCTGCCAGTCGTAGAGGGGATTTCCCCAGCGCTGACCTGTCTCCGAGAAATAATCGGGCGGCACTCCGGCGACGGCCTCGGGCTGGCCGTCCTCGTCGAGCTCGAAAAATCGGCGATTTGCCCAGGCATCGGCGCTGTCCATGGCCACGAAAATGGGCAGATCGCCGAGAAAGCACACATCCCGCTCGGCGGCGTAATCGCGAAGGGCGCCCCATTGCTCGAAAAATCGCCATTGAGCGAATTTGACGGCGCCGATCTCCTCAGACAATCTGTGGCGAGCCTCCCGGAGCGCCGCCGGCTTTCGCCGCACAAGCTCCGTCGGCCACCGCTGCCAGGACTCGCCGTTGTGGGCGTCTTTGAGCGCCGAAAATAGCGCGAAGTCATCGAGCCACCGCTGATCGTGTTCCTCGCAGAACGCCAGAAAATCAGGATCATCGAGACCACCGGCGGCTCGCCAATTGTCGGCCGCCCGCCGCAGCAGACCCGCTTTTTTGCTCGTCACCTCGTCGATGGCAAAACGGCGCGCTGGAAATTTTTCGCAGTCTGTCTCAAATTCAATAATATCGTCTCTGCTCAGCCACCCCTTCGGAATGAAGGCGCCCAGGTCGAGGAGAATCGGATTGCCCGCAAAAGCGGAGGTCGCCGAATAGGGCGAACCGCCGAGGCCCGGCGGATTGAGCGGCAATATCTGCCACCAGCGCTGGCCGGCGGTGGCGAGGCGGTCGACGAAACGGCGGGCCGACGCTCCAAGGGTGCCCACACCGCCGGAACCGGGTAGGCTGGTTGGGTGAAGAATGAGACCCGAGGAGCGCTGGAGGTTCATATGGTCTTATCTGGTCTAATGTGGTCATTTATCCTGGTGGCTTTCGATCTACCACACAGCCATTGAGGGGTAGATCGAAAACCACTGCGAATCAAAACAAATCCCGTTCTGCGGGCAAATACTCAAATTGACATGGATGTCACGATGTTCCCATCGCACCGAACCGGCGCCTTATTGATCATCTGCGCGGCGCTTTTGCTGCTGGCCTGTCTGCCGACGACGGCCGCCGCCGACGATGGCGCCGAGCTTCGCCAGGCCGGCGGCGAGGCTCAATTTCGAGTCATCGACCGCTTTCCCTCCGGCGATCAGCCCCGCGTCGACATGCCCACCGTCGAGGAGGAAAGCCCCTTTCACGATGCCGTCGAAGCAGTGCGCGACGAAGATTGGTCGCAGGCCCTGCAGCTTTTGAGAGCCGACGGTCTACAGAGTCGTCTCGCAGACCGCCCGACAAAGCAATTTCTGGCCGGTTATGTGGCCCTGAAAAACGACGAGCCTCAGCAGGCCCTGGATTATTTCGATGCCATCGACGGCGATGAATTGGGGGCCCTGTCCGACTACCGGGCTTATTATAGCGCCCGCGCCGCACTGGAACTCGACGACGCCCACCGAGCTACTGTGGCCGCCTCGGCGGTGGCGGACGACAGCCGGCTATACGACGACGCCCTCTATCTGCTCGGCAGGGCGCTATTTTCGGCCGGTGAGCGCGCCGATCGGGAGCGCGCCGTTGAGGTTCTGGAGCTTTATCTATCCCGCTACGGAAGCCGCAATGATGCCCCACGAGTGCGCCTTTTGATCGGCGAGATATTGGAGACTTTAGATCGCTTCGATGACGCCGCCGAAGCCTATATCGCCCTTCGCGACCGCCACCCGCTGCGCGGCGAGACCGGCGACGCCGAAGAGCGTCTCGAAGAACTCCGCGAGCGCATCGACGACGATATCGCCCGGCAAATCGACGCCGAATCCACGGAGCGCACACTGCGTCGCTACGTCGGCCTGTACAATAACCACCGAAGCGAACAGGTCGTCGATGGCCTGCCCAACCACCTCGATTCCTTCGGCGCTCAGTCCAACGATCGCTGCCAGGCCATCTTCAAGATCGCCCATAGCTACACTAAGATGCGCCACCACAGCGACGCGACGCCCTGGTACGACCGCGTCCTCGACGAATGCGCCGGCACCAGCTTTGAGATTCGCGCTCTATACCTCGGCGGCCGCGGCCGCTGGAACGCCGGCGATCGTGCCGGAGCATTGGAGATCTTCGAGCGGATCTGGACCGATTATCCGGACCACTCCTTCGCCGATGATGCCATGTATTTTGCGGGCCGAATCCACCGCTCCGAGGAGCGCGTCGACGAGGCCCGCCAGATCTTGCAGCGCCAGGTCGAGACCTACCCCGACGGCGATATGGCCAAGGATGCCCACTGGTTGTTGGTCCGTCAGAAATTCGACGACGAAAACTACGATGGCATCGTCGACTATGTCGACGGCCTCGACGAGACCGGAGAAGACGATCTCTACACCCGTGGCCGGCTCCACTATTTTCGCGGCCGGGCTCTGGAGCTCGCCGGAGATGACGACGAAGCCAGGCGAGCTTACGAGGACGTCGCCCGCACTCACCCCATGTCGTATTACGCCCTATTGGCCATCAATCGGCTGGCCCGCCTCGCCGGGGAGTCATCCGACGATGTCTGTGACGGAGCAGACGAATTGTGCTCAGAACTGCTCCCCCGCCAGCGGGGAACGGCAGCCGTGGAGGTGCCCGACGCCCTTCGCCACGACGACGCTTTCGAGCGGGGGACGCTGCTATTATCGCTGGGCCTGACATCGCATGCCCGCGGCGAGCTGTCGAATCTGCGAAATCGCCACGCTGGCGAATCATCCAACCTGTGGGCCCTCGCCAGCCTGCTGGATTCCACCGGCGCCTATCCCATCTCTCACGATATCGCCCGGCGACATATCGACGGATGGATGAACGAATATCCCGACGAATCTAGCTGGTCGCGCTGGGAGGTCGCCTACCCGATTCCCTTCGCCGACGAGGTCAACCACTGGGCGACCAATCGCGATATCGACGCCGCCAAAATATACGCCATCATGCGCGAGGAAAGTGGTTTTAATCCCCGCATCGAAAGCTGGGCCAACGCCCGCGGTCTATTACAACTTTTGGACGATACTGCCGCCCGCATGGCCCGCCGCGACGAGCTCAATAATTACTCCTTTGCCCGCCTCGACGACCCGAATATCAACGTCCGCCTCGGCTCGGCATATATGGAGTATCTGGGCGAGCAATTCGACGACCACCCGACCCTGGTCAGCGCCGGCTACAACGGCGGCTCCGGAAACGTCAATAACTGGCTTCGCGATTTCGGCGATTTACCCCTGGATTTATTCGTCGAGGATATTCCCTTCGGACAGACTCGAAATTACGCCAAACGGGTCACCATGAGCTACTGGATTTATAGCTATCTATACGGTGACGAGCGGGTGCCCCGGCTGGCATTCGAGCTTCCCTGAGCGACGGCCTGCCCCCCGTCGTCAACAATCTCCCCCTGCGCAATAATCAGCCTTTTAATCAGTCAGTGACTTCGAAACTCACCTTGTAGGGAAAGGCATTGCCCGACTCTGCGCTGAGCCGAGTGGCGACACTTCCCGTCATATGAGAGGTCTCGGTTCCATAGATGACCTGCGCCGAAAAGTGGCCGTCCTCCGCTTCCAAGATGGTATAACAGTCGGTCTCGCCCGAGCCCTCGCACTCGGGAAAACCCGACGTCTGAATGGTGAGCATGTCGGTGAGTTCTTCGACGGGACAAGCTTCATCGACAGACTCAATCTCGACGTTCACCACGAATTGTCGATCGTCGCAGGCACGGACTGAAATCGCGACCCGCTCATCGCCGTCGACCGGACAGGCAAAAATCTCGATGGGATCCGGTGTACCGCCGACAAACTCTCCTTCATCAGCCGTCGTCGGACACCCAAAGGCGTTATGCGGCTCCGGCGCATCGATTTGCAGCCCCGACGAGGAATACAGCGCGTCCGAATCGACTCCGGGATTGCACGGCGAGGGAGGCGTGCAGGCATCTTCGCCAACATCCTCGCCGTTTCCACTGTCCGTATCTGCACTTCCCGAATCGGGATCGCCGTTTCCGCTGTCCGCATCTGCACTTCCTGAGTCGGGATCGCCGTTTCCACTATCCGTGTCCGCACTTCCCGAATCGGGATCGCCATTTCCACCATCGGGATCGCCGTTTCCACTATCCGGATCGCCATTTCCCGGTGCATCGTTGGACTGACAGATCCCGTCATCACAAAATTCACCGGCAAAGCAATCGTCGGTGCTATCGCAGACCTCGCCAGCCGAGCTGGAACAGGCCGCCACTGCCCACCCGAGCACCGCCAAAATCAAGACCAATTCGCGCGCTGTACCCACCTTTTTATATCTCCTCTATATCGATGATCAATTCGTAGGGCACATTGACCCCGGAGTCGGGAACAATGCGAATATCGACGAGACTATCATCGTCGGGAATAAATACGTTCACCTGGCGCACCGTCCATCGAGCCCCTCCGTGGTCCGGAGTATCATGGATCTCGTAGCATTCCGTATCGGAGCCGTCCTGACATTCCTCTCCACTTGCTAAATCATAATCAAAGAAGAATTCGGCGAAATCACCGACGGGACAGATGTCGCTTTTCGGTTTTATTTCAAAATGCATCAAGTAATCGATGGCCGTACAAGTGCGGGAGCGAATCCGGTAGCGATGAAGTTCGTCGGCACAGGTCTGTGCATTGAGCACTCTGTCCTCGACGCCGACGAAGCGCAGATCGCCATTATCATCATAACAGCCATATCGATCTGCGGAGTCATCCTCCGGCACCAGTTGAAGCGCTGTAAGGTCCGTGACGTCGTCGTCGACACCCCGATCGCAGGGCAGTTCGATCTCGCAATCGTCGGCGTCGGCGTCGGTGTCGGCGTCAGCTCCGCCAGTGTCTTCTTGGCCCGTATCGTGGCCGCCATCCTCGTCGCCGGTATCGCCTCCGCTATCGATCGAATCGGCGTCCAGTCGTTCGGCATCGGCGGGCTCCGTATCTGACACGCCCACATCGGGCTCTTCGCCATTATTCGCATCTACCACGCAACTCCCGTCGTGACAGACCTCATTTTCGGAGCAGTCCTCCTCACTGTCGCAGGCTGCCTCCTCCGGATCACTTGAGCAGGCCATGGCGGCGAGTCCCAGTACAGCGATTGCTACAGCTATCAGCACAAATACGGATGATTTTTGGAACATCTAAAATCCCTTTGGTCATAAAACGAGAAGTAAGCGTTCAGTGGGGTGACGAAGTCTTGCGCCAAAGCGCCCTAAAAGGGTCGGGCTGACGGCCCGAAATGCGGCCAGGCTGGCCGCGGACCCCGGGGGGCTGAACGCTTACAACGAGAAATTCAGGTCTCGACGACACTAACGACCAACTCGTAGGGAACGGACACACCGTCATCGGGACTGATCAATACGTCGATAAAGGTATCGTCATCACTCTGAAACGTGTCGGTATACCAGACCGTCCACCGAAGCCCGTCATGATCGTCGGGTTCTCGCTCCTCCCAACACTGTGAATCAGTGCTACTCTCACACTCCGAATAATTTCCGCCATCGACGATAAACGCCACATTCACGAAATCCTGCACAGGACATAGGTCGCTTTCCGGCTTTAGGTGAATATCGATGAAAAAGTCGATCTGACTGCAACTACCGGCGCGAATCCGATAGCGATGCTCGCTATCGCGGCAGGTTTTGGCATTTACGGCGCGTTCGTCGACGCCGACAAAGCGCCGTTCCTCGCCACCTTCGTAACAGCCGTAATGCTCGGCTTCGTCATCTTCGGGCCGGAAATTAAGGTGCGACGGGGCGATGACATCGCTATCGACGCCGCGGTCGCAGACGTCTTCCGGCGCACAGACCACCTCACCGTTGGCGTCATTTCCGCCTCCGTTGGCGTCATTTCCGCCTCCGTTGGCGTCATTTCCGCCTCCGTTGGCGTCATTTCCGCCTCCGTTGACGTCATTTCCACCTCCGTTTCCCGGATCAGTATTGGCGGCACAAAAGCCATCCTGATCGCAATACTCGCCCTGAAAACAATCGTCCGTCGTCTCGCAGGGCTCGGCAGCCGAACTGGAGCAACCCGCGATCCCCATCGCCAGCACTGCCAATCCGGATATCATCACAAATATCTGACTTATTGCCCTCATCATCGCCTCATACGTCGAGTGCATTTGCAGTACCTACATTACTCATTTTTCTCCCCACTCCCCAAGGCCCATCTATCATTTGCACCTTCGCCACAATCCAGCTACCACTAAAGTAGGCCGCCAACTCCGGTCACTGACCATTTTTCAGCCCCCGGGGCCCGCGGCCAGCCTGGCCGCTTAATTTTTTCAGCCCCCGGGGCCCGCGGCCAGCCTGGCCGCTTAATTTTATTTTTCCTCAATTCGAGTTTCCAATGAAATTTCGACTATTGCTCGCCTCCACGCTGCTGCTCGGCCTATCGCTCCTGCTCGCCTGCTCCGATGAAGATCCCCCTGAAACCGGCACTGAAGACGCCAGTTTCGGCGATATCAACGGCGAGGCCGACAGCGGAGCGCCGGACGCTCCCTCAGATCCGGATACAAGTGCCGATCCCGATCCCGACGCCGACGCCGATCCCGACGCCGACGCGGCGGCACCGGAGCCCTCCTGCGTGCCCGGCGAGGAAGCCTGGCTGCAGAATGCAGAGCCCATCGTCGAGGAATATTGCGGCGAATGTCACGGCGAAACCCCGCAATTCGGTGCTCCCTATGGATTGGTGGACTACGATGATCTCATCGCCGGAGACGACGGAGAGCGCCCCGTAGACGCCATGGTCGACGAGTTGATGGCCGGTGATATGCCGCCACCGGGTTTTGACTCGTTGCCCCATGCCGAGTTGGATACCCTCGTCGGCTGGGCCAGTTGTGGCGAAGAACACCCGGATTATTCTCAGGACTTAGAGGCTTCGGCACCGATCTGGGAGGCTCCCGATGAGGCGCCGGAGGGCCTCGACCACTTCGATATCACTGCCGGCGGATTCGCCGTCGCCCCCGACCTCATCGACGAATATCGCTGTTTTGCGATGGAGGTCCCCGTCGACTCTACCCGATTGATGCGCCGTATCGAGCCCATCATCGACGACGGACGCGTGCTTCACCACTTCGTCATGTCCGTCGACCGCTCTCAGAGTGTGGACACCGGCGATTTTGGCTGTCCTTTATTTCCCCCCGGCGATGAGCACGTCTACGCCTGGGGCCCCGGCCAGACCGCCCTGGAATTCGACGACGGCGGCATCGCCCTCGATCCCGGCGATCGCCTCGTCCTTCAGATCCACTACAACAATGGCGCCGGACTCGAAGGCGTCGAGGACTCCAGCGGCCTGCGAATCTACCACGAAGATCCCGACGATAAGACCGAATACGCCATGGCCGAGCAGTCGACGATGGCGATCAACATTCCCGCCAACGATACGCACTCCGTCTCGACGACGTGCACGGTCAACCAGGAGGTCGACCTCGTTGGCACCTGGCCCCATATGCATGAAATTGGCTCCGAATTCGAACAGGTCGTCGACCGCACCGACGGTACGACCGAGACCATCGTCGAGCTGGTCGGCTGGCATTTTGAGGCTCAGTTTTTATATCACACGCCCATGACGCTTTATCCCGGCGACCAACTGACCACGACCTGCACCTGGGTCAATCCCCACGATCACAACGTGACCTTCGGCACTGGCACCGAGGATGAAATGTGCTTTAGCTTTATGTACGTCACCCCGCCAAATGGTCAGTTTTGCAATTAGCCCCGATTTAGGACGTGTCTGAGAACTGCGGATCTCAATTCGCTTCACGGCGGCAAAAATGAGCCAAAAACTCCACATTTCCCGCCGGACCGTGCACTGGTGAGTCCACGCCGTCAACGAAGGCCAGCCCGAGCTTTTCGGCGTCGGCGATAATTTCGTCGATCGCCTCTCGACGGGCCTCATCGTCGCGCACCACACCGCCTTTTCCGACCCGCTCGCGGCCCACCTCGAATTGGGGTTTGATAAGGGTGATCACGTCGGCGGTGTCGCTCAAAAACCGGAGCGTATTGGGAAGCACCAGCTTCAGCGAGATAAACGAGCAGTCGATCACCGCCAGATCGCAGACCTCGTCGATGGCATCGGCGGCAAGGTGGCGAATATTTTCTCGCTCCAATACCACGACGCGATCGTCGTTTCGCAACTTCCAGGCCAATTGCCCATAGCCCACGTCGACCGCATAGACTTTGCGCGCCCCGCGCTGCAACAGACAATCCGTAAATCCGCCGGTCGACGCCCCGACATCGATCGCCGTGCGTCCCGAGGGATCAAAATCAAAGGCCTCCAGCGCCGCCTGAAGCTTTAATCCCCCCCGCGATACATAGGGCATATCATCGCCGCGCAGATCGATATCGGCGTCCACCGGCACCTGCGTGCCCGCCTTGTCGACCCGCTCTTCGCCGATAAATACATCGCCGGCCATCACCCGGGCCTTCGCCCGGGAGCGCGAATCTACCAGTCCCCGCTGTACGAGTAATCGATCGATGCGTTCGCTATCGGCCATTATCCGTCGAGGGCCTCGTCATCATAATCGTAGATATCGGCTAAGAAATTCGCCCGCCCCTCGTCGTCGATGCTCACCGTATAATACTCCAAAAACACCGGGATCTGACGCTCTAAAAAGATCGGATGATACTCCTCACTGGCCAGAATCTGGTCGATGCGATCGCCCTCGTCTCTCCCGCCCAACTCCAGAAGCGACGCCGACAACTCCAGCGGATCTTCGACCCTCACACAACCGTGACTAAAGCCGCGCACCTGCGAGGCAAATAGCCCCTTCTCCGGGGTATCGTGCAGATAGATATTGTCGTAATTGGGAAAGATGATCTTCACATCACCCAGGGCATTCGTGGAGCTCGGAAGCATTCGCACATACTCCCAGGTATGGTGACCGGGATGGACCACTTCGTAGCCGTTGGCCTCGTACCAGGATGGGATATTATCCGGGTCAGTGCTCTCTACGTCGACCTCACCGGTCTCCCAGTCGAGGTAGGGAAACCGGGCGTGCAGCGATTCGACGGCCTCCGACTCTGCGCCTCCCAGATTGGCCTCGAGCTGGCGCAAACTCTCCGTATCGAAAAAGCGCTTTTGCTCGTGGCGCTCCTGTTCTTCGTTGTAGACCTCGCGAATCGAGGTCAGCTCCGCCAGGGCATTGACCCGTTTTTCGGCGAAGAGTTCCTGCTTTAATTCCTGGCGCTCCTCTTCGCTCAGATCATCGACCGATGGGACTTCGTCTTCCTCGCCCTCTTCATCGCTCCCCAGAGCGGCGGCGATTTCCTCATCGCCCACATCGTCGAGATCGACCTCTCCCTGCGTGGCCGGTCCACTCGACGTCCCCTCCACATCAGGATCTTCGCTGACCGCTTCCTCTTCGGGAATCGTCACCCCGGCGCGGATCGACGCCAATGTCACGTTCTCCACATCGGGCTGCTGTTCCCGCTGAGCCTGCTGGCGAAGTTGGCTTAATTTCAGGGCGTATTTCTCTTCGATCGACTCCCGCACGTCGGGGAGGATACGCACCGCCCGGATCCGCTTGGTCACATTCCAATAGGGATTAAAAATCACCCGGTCGATATAGGCCGCCATCGGCGTCGGCGTTCGGTTTGAATGCTCCTCTTCATCGGTGAGCGGATTCATCGATTTTTTATTATTGCCCACGATCGTGGCGTGACGCCGCTTTCGCTCTTGTTCATGCCACAACTCGACGGTGAATTCGGGAATATTGACGAAGGCATAGGTCTCGAGCTCATGCTTGATATTGGTCTCGCGCCACCGGTCGAGGTTGAGCCGGATCTGCTCCAAACGCCGCTCGGCAGGGATATTCAGGCTATACCAGAACACATGGTGCGGACGGCCCGTAACCTGCAGTTGATGGGTCTTCTGGTATTCGCGAATGGCCTCTTCCAGCGCATCATCGAAGGTGTCGTCAATTTCGACGTCCTCCGGAAAATAGCCCTCGGCAAGGAGCCGCTCTTTGAGCGATTCTATTACGGCCGACGATTGCCCCGGGGCCAGATTGGTATTGCTCGACACTTCCTCCCAGCCGCCATTTTCGACGATCTCTCGATAGCGCCGATGCTCGGCGACCAGTCCCGCATATTGCGGCTGCTGCGGGGCAATGCCGGCCACCACCGCCTCGGGCTCGTCGCCATTGACCACCTCGGCAACCGTCTCGCGGATTCGATCATCCAGGATATCGACCTCATTTTCCTCGGTGATTTCCTCGGCGAGGTGGGCGGCGTCACGCCAGATCCGCCCCGCCAAAAAGCCACCGCGATCCCCGTCGGGACGCCGTCCGGAATCGTCGACATCGGGCTCATTATAAAAATCCCAATGACGAGGGTGAACGAAGATCTCCTTGACGCGAAAATGGCGCTGCTCACGGGCATAACGGGCCAGACCGCGAGCCAGAGCATCTTCGACGACTGAGGCCGACTCCGCGATCTCGGCATGTTTTTGCTGGTACTCGTCGACGGATTGCCGCAGCCGATCGCCGCGATCGTCGGAGTCGACCAGCGCATCGGTGAGCACCCCGTAATTATCCTCGCTCAACTCGAATTCCGACTCCGGCTGCTCCACGAGCCAGGCAATGGCTTCGGCCCGATCTTCGTCGATCGCCTCCAGAGCATCAAAATCGTCGACCGACTCCAGCCGTCCTTCAAATTCCTCGAGCCCCTCGGCAATGACGTCCAATTCGTAGGGCTCGGCATCGAGATTGTGATCGGCCACCACTTCCAGGGTCTTCCACACCGCCTCGCCGGCCTCACTTAACCCCTGGTCACCGACCAGTGATGGCTCATAGTCGCGCTCCTGGTAGACCTGGTCGACCAGCTTTGCAAAGGGGACCGCCGGCTGTTCGCGCTCCTCTGCGGCCCGCGACTCACCGATCCGAGACTCAAGCGCCTCGCTTCCGGCGGCCAGCGCCGCCCGCGCCTGAAGATGCCCCTCCACCGACGAAGACCATCCCTCGACGTACTCCGCCGCCGCCTCCTCGTCGATCGTCGGCTCCCCGCACCCGGCGACGACCAACGCAGTAGACAACGTCAGCACACCGACAAAATAAAATCGTGATTCCATCATATTCATGCTTTCCTGGGCAGCTCTTTGATCACTGCCAAAATAAAAGGGGGATCGATCCATCACACCTTTCCAACCGAGGCAAGTCCATTCGATTATACGTCACAACTGCTGTTCAATGAAGAAACGTGTGGGAAAATCGTGTAAATTCCAGAAAATAGATGGGCGTTCGGGCAGCCCGACCTACGAGAGCCCCCTTCCAGATGCCGAGCACAGCGAGGGCGGTGGGGTAGCTCCTTATGTGACTCCTGTGGTTCAATAGCCGCCTCTCCCCTACCAGGGGAGGTGCCCGAGCGCAGCGAGGGCGGTGGGGTAGCTCCGAATCACCACATTGACCACAACCAGACCACACCCACACATGACCAAAATCCAGAACGCCGCCACCGTCATCATCCTCCGTGAATATAAAGATTCTTTTCAGGTCTTTATGCTTCAACGCCATCACGGCCATGACTTTATGGCCAACGCATGGGTCTTTCCCGGCGGGCGACTCGATGAGCAAGATCACGTCGTCGACGTCGCCGATCTGACCGCCCGACAGGCGGGGCGGCGATTAGACGACGATACCGACCCACAGACCGCGCTCGCGCTCCACGTCGCCGCGCTGCGCGAGACCTTCGAGGAAGCGGGCCTACTTCTGGCCCATCGAAGCGACGACGGATCGATGATCACCTTCGACGATTCATCGACGAGAAGCCGATTTCAAGCTTTTCGATCCGCCGTCGACGAAGGTGAACTCGACCTTGCCGAGCTATGCCGACGCGAGGCGCTGGTGCTGAGGGTATCCAACCTGCGATATCTGGCCCATTGGATCACTCCCGATTTCGAGAGCCGCCGCTACGACACCAGATTTTTCGTCGCCTCGGCGCCGCCGGACCAACAGGCCACTCACGACAACGGCGAAACCACTCATGGCGATTGGATGTCGCCACACAGGGCCATCGAGCGCTACCGCGACGACGAGATCCTCCTTGCTCCACCCACTCTTCGAATCCTCGAGGAATTGACCACCTTCTCGTCGACCCGACCCCTATTTGCCGAGCTCCAAAAAAGAGATCGGCCGCCGGCGATCTTGCCCCACCCAATCCAGCAGGACTCCGCAGACCTGGTCCTCGTATTTCCCGGCGACCCCGACTATCCGAGCGACCATCCCGAGATGGCCATGACAAGCCCCGTCAAAAGTGGCGTCACCCGCATGATCCGCCGCGGCGATCAGTGGTTTTCC
>SKQC01000463.1 GCA_007119175.1 Myxococcales bacterium
TCGCGGATCTTCATCGGCGTCGCTGATCGCCAGGCTCACTCCTTCGCGAGCGCAAAAGCCGACGATTCCCTCACCCATAGGCACCCGAAAATCCATGACGGCGTCGGCCTTCGGACCGCGAGCAGTTGCAAAATACAGCTCCTGGCCGCTGACGTCGGCAAATAAAATCGCCCCGCTCTCGGCATTGAGCTTATCCACCACCATATCCATCACGATATCGACGGCCTCTTCCATGCTGCGGTCGCCCTCGTGGATTTCCTGAATCTCCAAAAAGACATCCTCGATAAGCGTCTCCGAGACCTTGACCTCTTCGACCTCTTCGGGGCGTCCAATATTGACGGCGCTATGCTCAGAGGACTTTTGTCGCTCCTCACTGACCACCTTTGCTGAGTGCTTTTCCTCGTCCTCGCGCTGTAACGCCTTGAAGGTCGAGGAGCCGACTTCCATCTTCTTTTTCGATTTCCCTTTGGCGGGCTCGGGCTTTTGCTCTCGCTTGACCGCCGGCCTCTCCGCACTGGCCTCCGGGGTCCGCACAGGTTCGGGAGCTGGCTCCGGCTCCGGCTCCGGCTCCGGCTCCGGCTCCGGTGCGGGGACAGTGTCCATCATTTCGGTCTTTTTGAGGTGATCCGGCGTCTCCTCGCTGGCCTCTTCTCCGGGACCGAGCTCGCTGATCACGAAGACTCGGCGCGAGGTCGCATCCGTGACGTGGATGGTATTGTCATTTTTGATATCGGCCATCACGTTGCGGACCATCGCCTCACCGGTCCGGTCGAGCCCTGCTTTCAGGGCCTGGGTCCAGTTTTTGGCTTCCACCTGAACCGTGACGTCGAATCCGTCGTCATCGCCTGTCGATGGGATGAATACTTCGTAAAGCATCAGCGCCTCCTCAATATAGTTGCCCGCATTAGTGACGGGCCGAATCTCTCGAGGGCATCACTGCCCGGGCTGTTGTACTCCGCACGAGCCGTCGCGACATCCACCGTGAGAATCACAATCGTCTTCTTCGAGTCCGTCGACGACATACCCCAATTCGGAGACGGTCTGCAACGGTACCCAACGCAGCCCTTGTGCAGCAAATTGATAGCCGCAGTGAAGACAAATGTCGATCAAGTCTTCGTCTGCCAGCTCTCTGGCCGTCAAGACCTCGCGACTGCACGTCGGGCAGTGACCGATCAAAAACGCATGGGCTCCCCGACTGCCGTTACCCGATCGCGGGAGTTTTGACTGGGTTTGAATCTCAGGCATTGATAGCGCGGAGAAAGTGCGAGATTGATGGTGCGCTAAAACCATAGCCGCCCAAGGCGGTGGGGAGCAAGGTTCGTCTCCCCCTCGATCGCACAAACTGAATATAAGAGAACGTCGGCAGAATCAGGCCTCGCGCCAGGCGAGCTCCCTGGCGATGGACTGCAAGATATCGTCGAGCTCGGCGACCACGATCGGATCGGCGCGCATTACCTCGGCCACCTGGTGGCGAAATTCGTCGACCCCGTCGAGACCGTCTCGCTGGAGGCGATCGGCGACCACCACATCAATCACCTCGCCCAATAGATCGCCACGCTCAGCCTGACTCGCTGAGACGACCCGGCTGACGATCGATTCCAACTGCACGCGCAACTCCGCACCGACGGCGTCGATATCGTGGACTGGCTTAGACGCCGTTGACTCCGCCTGTGGTGGCGAGGCTGCGGCGTCGGCAACCGGCGCCTGTTCAGCCGCCTCGTGGGCACTGCGGATGCGCTGAGGCATCTGCGCGCCGAGGTCGACGGCCATATCGGCAATTGAATTGACATCAATAGATCGGATATTCATCGCGATTCTCCATCATTCCTTGTCTTCCGCGCCGGGCAAATCATCTCCCATCGACACGGTTAACGGTTGCGGCCAGTCGTCGAGTTTGTCTTGCGCTTGCCAGGTCTGGCGAAGCTGGTTTTCAAATTCCCGCCAGGGGCTGTCGGCGAGAGCGTCGGCGTCGATCGAATCGAGCACCTTCCAGCCTCGACGCTGTCGGCCGGCCAAAAAGCAGGCCTCCGCCAGATATAACGAAACCAGAATGGCCTCTCGGTTTTGTCGATGCAGGCGAAAGAGGATGCGCATCGCCTTCTTCGGCCGTCCGCTCGCCGTCAATATCGCCGCGCGGATCGTCGGGGCCAAAATCTCGCCTCCCTTTCGTCGAGAGGCCTTTTCGCAGACCGCAATCGCCCGATCGAAATGTCCGTATCCCGTCAACACATAGGCTTTTTTGAGTAGCTGGCGAGCAGTTGCATCGCCGTCGTCATCGCTCCCATATTCCATGATTTCTTCTCCGTCGCGTGGAACGCCTCACCCAACCCCAAAAAACATTCTTTCAGGCGTGCATATTATTGATGGCCGCCTTCGCCGTATCGTGGCGGACTTTCATCAGATTTGTCAGGGTCGAAAAGTGGCGGTTGTCTTCCTGCAGGCGCGTCTGCAATTCCAGATATTGGAGGTTGAAAGCCTGACTCTGTTTTTGCATCTCGAACATCTCGCTCATCTGGTCGTCCCCGGCGCCGGGCATGGTGTCTGGAGAGCTGTCGCGCAATCCACTCAATCCCTCGGCAGCCAAATTGACCATCGCCCCACCGGGCACGGCGCTGGCCACCTTGGAGACGCCGGATGCCGCCCCGCTTGCGACCCGGGACATTGTGGAGCGAAACCCACCCTCATCGCTCCCAGATGCTCGCCCGCTATCTCCCTTTGTCTGATGCTGACCCTGAGAAATACCGGGTCCGCCGACTCCGTCAATCGATGACATGACTCCTCCGTGTCTTGGATTTAGCTGCGTTTGTCGCACATTTCATTGCAACTTTGCCGTCGCCCCACCGACCAGCGGCCACTTCAACTCTATTGTCGACGATGACACACGGGTTTTGCGTAATAATTCGATTTTTTTCTCTAAATCTTTCGCCCCACGGCGACGATCAGTGCATATTTTCTACGCCTGCGCCCGGTGGGCTTTTTTCATCGATCATCACAAGATCCGTTTTCTGGCCCCCGATCACCTTGTCTCACCTTCTGCTGCACCACTATAATCGACGAGACCGCCACCGGAATGTAACCGACGGTCACTTCGTTGATTTCATCGCCGACGCCTGTCCCACTGAACTTCTGAAACCGACGACCTATGAGCGATAATCGCCTCAAAATCGAAGCTGGCTCCCTCGATCTGGAGCTCACCGGCGATGCCGACTATATCATCGAGGCCTACGAGGCGATTCGCACCGTAGCTATGCAGTGCTTTGAAGAGACATTGCACACGCAACGCGAAGATGACTCTCTGGATCAGACCGAGGAGTGGAAACCGGCCCCGAAAAAAAAGGGAACAGACCCTCATTTTTCGGTCGATGGGCTTCGCCAACAGGTGGCGGCAGGTCGCGAATTAGTCAAAGTTCGCCTCAAATTCGTGGTCTGCACCGAGATGTATGAGCGCGTCGCCGCGTTGAGCCGCGATGATTTTCGAGAAAGTATTTTCGGCACGGTCGTCAATCCCGACGCCCTGGCCCGAGTTTATCTCAGTGAGCCGGCCGCCGAAAACCTCGAGGATCAACTCGAATTCGACGAAACGCTGTGGCGAAAATTGACCGCCGCCGGCAAGGCTGCCATTCGCGGTGAATCGTCATGAGTTCGGTGGAGATCATCGTCGGCCATCGGTGGAAAGACGACGTGCGCTATATCGATTCGCTTCGACCCCGGCGCCCCGCCGAAAGTTGCCTGGACCTGTTGGAATTGCGCGACATCATCGACATCGTCGTCGATGGCACCAATCTGACCGCCTCGATTCCCGAGGAAGCAATCTTCGGGCTGGTTGGACGCGTTCTGAGTGCTCTGGTCAAACTCGTCGATGAGACCTCGCATAAGGGAATCATCGAATTTCACCACGAGCCCTGGGAATTGGTCCTGGTCCCCGACGGCACCTCCCTTCGCCTGAGCCTGTACAGCATCGACCGCCGCCAGCGGGTCATCGCCCGCGATCAGCGCATCGACGCCCGGGCCTTTATCAACGCCATCTGTGGTGTCGGCGAGCAGATGCTCACCGATCTATTCAGCGTCTCGGAGCGCTTTTCCTCGCACCAACAGGTCCGCCAGATCTCACAGGCTCTGGCCCACCTGAAACGGGCCCCGCGCATCGAGTTTTCCCAGGACGCCAAATCTCGTCGGCCCGGCGCTGGCGATATGCGTCTGGCCTCCACCTCCACCGCCCAGGGACTAACCCTGGCCTATCGCTTCGACGGCAGCGACCCCGGTCTCATCGGCTACCAGGGAGAGCACGTCTTCGATCTCCACTCCCTGCTCTTTGAGGGCATTTTGGAGGCCGAATTCAACTCCCATAATTTTCTGCTGGCCCACCAATATCCCTTCTGGGCGGTCACCAGTCTGCTCGACCGGACCCGGCAATTATTCAATCAACTGGAGAGCCGATCGAAGACCGATTTTGTGCTCGACGAAGAGTTGAGCCACCTCGGGTTTTGCGTCGAGAGCAAAGAGGGGGAATGGCGGATTCGGGCCCGCGATACAGACGACGACACCTGGCATGAATGCACCGTCTCTCCCTCCAATTGTCTGGACACGCTGGTGTCGTTGGGCGAGCTATTTGTCCAGGATCTCCTGCGGGCCAACGCCAGTCTGGCCGTCAACCAGCGCTTTATCGATCTCGAAGAAGAAGTTGAGAAATTGCGTCTGTGGCATCGCGATCTCTGCGGTAATACCTTCTACCACGAGCGACCCGAGGACTATCTTCGCCGCCTCGCCGACGTAGAGCCGGCCGCGCCGGCCTCGAATCCATCGCCCGATTTTCCGCGCCCGCTGGCATCGATCCATACTCTCTTTCCACGTCGGGCGTGGAATCTATGGGCGGAGCGGATTGATTTTTCGTCACTGACCCTGACGGAGACCTCTCTTTTGGTGGCCACGCCGAAATCGATTCGCTCACTTTCGCCTCAGCGCGGCAATGAGCATTGGCGCCGACAATTCGAGGTCCCCGTCGACCATGACGGCGTCATGTCCGTCGCCGGCCCTCATCTGGTGGCCACCGAGGGAGACGGCCGGCTTTTATTATTAGACCGCCAGACGGGATCGCTTACGTCACAGCTTAAAAGCTCAGCTAAGTGGCGCGATCTGGTGGGCGCCGCGAGCTACGAAAAACAAGATCGCGTCGTCGTCGGCCGACGCGACGGCGAGGTCGCCGGATTCGACGCCACCTCCGGCCAGATGCAGTGGAGCCATTCCACGAGTCCCGGAAAATTGCGGGGCCTGCTCTTTCACGGCCCCCTGGTATGTACGCAATCCTGTGAGGGCGTCATCAGCGCGCTGAACCCGTGCAGCGGCGAGCCGGTCTGGAAGATTCGCACCGGCGGCACTCCCGAGCTTTCGGCGACCGTCCACCAGGGCCGAATCTACGCGGTGACCCACGACCCGCTCCACGGCGGCTCGACGCTCTACGCTCTATATCCGTTTACGGGGCGAACCATCTGGCAATTGCGCCTTCCCGGCTACGCCTGTGGACCGCCGAGCTTCGTAGACCAGTGGATGATGCTTCCACTGGAGCGCCACGGACAACTGACCCTGATCGGCGTCGATCTGGAGGCCGTCGATCCTCGCGTGGCCTGGCAACTTGAGTTGTCGAGCGCCGGCGTCGACCGGCCCACGCCGGTCTCACCGGCGATGATCGACGGCGAGATGCACGGATTGATCCGCACCGATCGCGCCGAATTGACCTGTTTTCGCGTCCTGGACGGCGAGATCCTCTGGCGCGTGGTCCCGGCCACCGAGACCTTGCTCCTCCACGGCAATCTTCCCCTATTTCAGGTCCGCGATGCCGTGGTCAACGTCTCTAGTACAGTCGATCTTCGGCATCTGGAGACCGGACGCCTATTGCACTCCTTCGACGCCATCGAGGCACCGGAATTCGGCTTTTTGGCCCCGCCTTTTTGTGTGCTTTTAGGCGAACGCCTGTCTCGCTCCGACGACGCCGACCAGATCGCCGCATATTCGGTGGAGCATTTCCTGGCGCTTATTGATTAATAGACATCGGTGCGAGTTATTAAATCACGCTCTCGAACGCCGGGTGGGCTTCGATCTCCGTCTATTCTTGATCGCCTGAACTACGGCGATTTAAGATTTTCGGGGAGGCTGGCTGTGACATTTGCTCTCCCCCAAAATCTTATGCGCCGTCGTTTTGGCGCCCTTAAATAGACATCGGTGCGGGTTATTAATCACGCTCTCGAACGCCGGGTGGGCCTCGATCTCCGTCTATTTTTGATCGCCTGAACGGCGGCGATTTAAGATTTAGGGGGAGGCTGGCTGTGACATTTGCTCTCCCCCA
>SKQC01000275.1 GCA_007119175.1 Myxococcales bacterium
CAATTTGTCGAGGTCAAGGAGAGCAGACGAGATAGATTCATATCATCGAGGAAGCTCGACGATGAGATCGGCAAATTGAGCCGCCGAAGTGCGTATGTATTCCCAGAGTCCAGCACTAGTGTGCGATCCATCAGCGCCATCGATGAATCTGTAGTAATACTGAACACGGAAGAGAATTTTTATGAATTTCAGACGATTATTTGCTCCCTTTTTCTGGATCGCAATCTCCTGCCTAATCCTCGGGGCCTGCTCGGACGATGAGTCCCAGGAGAGCGATGTCGGCATATCGGATACGGGCTCGTCGGATACAGAGAGCACGCCCGACGCAGACGCTGATGACTCCGACGCTGATGACTCCGATGTCGAGGATGCCGAGTTTGAGAGCCTTACGTGCGATGACCTCGGCGTCGACTGCGGAGACCATCCCGATGACCAGGGTGGGATGCTCGACTGCGGAAGTTGTTCCGACGGGGCCACCTGCTCGGAGGAAGGGCAATGTGTCGCCCAGGGGGAATTCGCCACGGAGGTGAATCAATACGATATCACCTGGCATTTTGACGAAGAATACGAGGTCGGCCAATTCGTCACCGGTGATTGGTGGGTAGTGGGACCGGTGGAGATCGAGCAGGTCTCGCCGACGCCCGAGGATGGCCGCAACGGTTCGATGCTCAATCCCGTGGGAGCTCAAGCCTACGACAGCCGCGCCGGTCGCCACGACGACGATAAAGGCGTCTCATTTCCGCTGCATCTGGAGCCGGATAATTCGCTGGTGTCGTCCATCAGCCACGATGAGGAACCGGAATGCGAACAGGGAGGCAGCGACGGCTGGGAGACCTATAGCGGTACCTGCCAACGCGGGCCGATTCACACCCAGGCGGTGTTGACGGTGCTCGAAGAGGCGCCGCCATCGTCGGCATTTCGACCACCTTATTCCGGTGACGACAAGCCACTGCACCTGGCCGACGAGATCTGCTGGGAGACCCTTCCGGACCTTTCAGAGCCGGAGGAGATGCCCGAGGCCGACGGTGTGTTGCGCCATATTGAAAGACCCTGGATTGATCACCTGCAGAGCTGGCAGATGCAGCACGGTTGCGCCACCCATAATATGTTCTGCTACGGTCGAGAGATCGGCGATATCGTGGCCACGGTGGCGGCTTTTGTGCTCATTGATTCCGAGGCCCGTGACGACGTCGCCACTCATCTTGTGCAACTGGGCATCGACAACTACGGCGTGTTGCAGGCCGGCGGCGGGTGGCACGGCGATGGCGGTCATTTCAACGGCCGAAAATTCCCCATCGTCTTCGCCGGAGGGCTCCTCGGCAATTCCGAAATGGCCAGCCCGGGAACGGATATCGGAAACGAGGACCGAATGACCTATTACGGCGACGGCGGTGTGGCCTATTGGGGCCGCGATTGCACCAGTTGTTATACCGACGAATGCAGCTATACCGACGAGTGTGATTCCGGCTCCAGAGATTGTCGAGATCCCGACGAGAGCAGCGATAGCTGCAGCAGCTATCGCACCTGTTGCACCTCACGCACGTGGGTCGGCACAGCCCTGGCGGCCAGGCTTATGGGCCTCAAAGACGCCTGGGATCACGATCCCTTCTTCGACTATGTCGATCGCTGGATGGCCGAAGAGGTCGACGGCGGTGGTGGCACGAGTAACGCCTTTGTCACGGAGATGTGGGAGACCCATCGCGACGACACAATGCCTGTCGACGACGGTTGTCTTTAAAATCTCTAGATTTCTATAGGCGGCCAGGCTGGCCGCGTGCCCCGTTATTAGTACCCTCGGCCGCGGGCCCCCTTAGTATCCTCGGTTGTCTCTTCGTCGCTGAGATCGTCGTCATTGCTCTCCACACATCGCTCTTCATAAACCGTACAGACGTGCTCGAAGACGGAATACTCGATGTGTGGAAGTGAATCTCGCCCACAGCGATCTGGCTGGGCGGCGCACCACTCCGACTCCTCACATTGCTCTTGCAGCGCCTGGCAGACGGCGTCTTCGCTCCACGCCTCCTGCTCAATGAGTCGATCACAGGCTATCGCATGTCCCAGTCGGCAGGCGCGCTCCTGTCTTTCGAAGCAGCGTTGGTCGCCGTCTTGAGTGCAATCCGACCGCCATCCGCCAGATGAACAGGCCCGTGGAGCGTCTGTGCTGTAGCAAATGGCGTCGTAATGCCAGACAAGGCTCAGCATTGTCAGCAACCCCACGGGAAGCCACAGCATAAGACCGAATATGATGCTAACGACGAGCCCGAGCTTTCCCCATATCCCCCGGTAGACGAAAAAAGCGCCGGCGGCGACAATCCCGCCATAGCCCAAATACAGCACATATGTGACCCAACTCGACAGGGCACGGTGGCCGTAGCCCGCGCCGTCGACGCCCGCGCTGAATTCGCCGGCGCCGTAACCCGAATAGACCGAAAACACCCAGATCAATCCCACGCAAATCGCTCTGACGGGATGACGCTTTCGGTTTGAGCCTTGTCGTTGTTTTGCCATGGTCTTAACCTCCCCACCATCGTGAACCCAGAATCAGTGCGCCGCAAGGTCACTCACCATACAATCAAGGGTTGGATCACCATTTCTCTACACAAAAAATATATGATGATGATAAATCGACGCCGAAAAAAAGTAGTTTTTATTTTATTCGTAATCTTCCTGCTCGCCTTTGCGGGGTGTGACAGCACTTCAGAAGCAGTCACCGCAGACGAGGGGGCCGAAGAATCGCCGTCTGCTGAAGAGGCCTCAGAAAGTGAGGCGGAGCAGGAGTTGACCCTCGACGGAAGCGATACCGATTCATTTGACGCCTCGTGGAAAGCGATCACGGAAGAGATGTCGGAAGAAGAGAAATCGCGCTTTGATGTCGCAATGCTCGCAGCTCTTTACGGTGAGCTCGAACCGGAGGACGAAGAAGATGCTGTCGACTCTTCGGAGGCGCTAGACGAATTGGACGGGGAGACGACCGAGCAGATCTATGCCCGCGCCGAAGTGGTCATGGACGGGTCGCCGGAGCTCGACGAGGTGACCCCGGAGCTTGCCGAGGAAATCTATGAAGCATTTGGGCTCGAGGCCGACGAGGAACTCGCCGTAGCGGCGGTTGTCGACGTCATGGAGGCCGAATTCGGTGAAGACGAAGTGGATGAGCCGGAACTCGCACCGGATGAGCGTTTTTCGGCCACCGTTTCGCGGCTAACACAGATGATCGAGACCTATTATGTCAGCTACGGCGGCTTGCCGGAGAGCCTCACTGAACTGGCGGAGGGAGATTCGCCGCTTATCGAGGAAATCCCGCAAGATCCGTGGGGCAATGACTATATCTACGAAGTCCATGGAGAAAGAGATTTTTCGATTACCAGCAAGGGGGCTGATGGAGTTGAAGGGACAGGTGAAGATCTTGAGTTCGAGTACTGAAAATTAATCCTTTCGGCATTGTCGGCGAGCGGTGCGGATCTGGCGATAGGGGACGACGCGTTCGACCTCGTCGAGCGAGATCACACCTTCGGTGACGCGGCGCAGGGCGTCGTCCAATAGCTCGCGGTGGCCCTGCTCGTGGGCGTAGGTGCGCAATTCGCTGGCGGCAATGCCGTCGGCGATCATGGCCTGCATCGGGCGATCGACGACGAGTAGTTCGAAGAGACCCACGCGGCCCCGATAGCCGACATGGTGGCATTTTTTGCAGCCCACGGGGGTGCGCACTTCGAATCCCTCGATGAGCGGGCCGAAGAGTTCGCGATGCTCGTCGCTTATCTCACCACTGGTGGCGCAGGACTCGCAGAGTCGTCGCACAAGCCGCTGGCTGAGCACGGCGAGCAGGGCATCGGAGAGTTCTGAGGCGTCGAGTTCCAGGCCGCGAAGCCGCGTTAGCGTGCCGATGGCGTCCGGGGTATGGACGGTGGCGAAGACGACGTGGCCTGTATTTGCCGCCGCCAGCGCCGTATCGCCGGTGACCTGATCTCGAATCTCGCCGATGAGCAATACGTCGGGGTCCTGACGCAACAGAGCTCGCAGGAGCACTGGTAGCGGCGTCTGCTTGGTGATCTGTTTCTGGCTGATCTTGTCGATATCGTATTCGATTGGATCTTCGGCGGTGATGATCTTGCGGCGCCCGTCGTTGATCTGGCGAAGCGCGGCGTACAGCGTGGTGGTCTTTCCGCTTCCCGTGGGGCCGGTGACCAGGATGAGGCCCTCGGGATTGTTGAGAAGGCGCAAAAAGGTCTCCTCGAGCTCCTCGTCCATCCCCAGCGCATCGACGGGCATCAACCCCATCTCCTGATCGAGTATTCGAATCACCACATCCTCGCCGGCCGGAGCGGGGACGATGCTGATGCGAAAGTCGATGGAGGTCGGCCCGCGGTCCTCGAGCTCGATTCTACATTGAAGGCGCCCGTCCTGCGGGCGGCGCTGTTCGGTGATGTCCAGATCGCACCATATCTTGAGGACCCGAATTACATCGCCCACGTTATTGGGGCTTAAATCGGTATATATCTGGTGCATGATGCCATCGATTCGAAAGCGCAGATCGACATTCTGAGAAAAGCTCTCGATATGGATATCCGAGGCCTCCTCTCTGACGGCGGTCGACAGAATATGCTCCATGATATGGCGCGGCTGCGTCATGCCATCTGTGTGGGGCCGGTCGGTGATGACGATCTGATCGGGTGTTTTATGCTCACCGTAGGCTTTTTTAAGGGCAGTCTCGATCTCGTATTGATTGAGCCGCACGGCGGTGACGGGGTGTTGTAATAGATCGGCTATCTGCAGCCGCAGAGAGGTATTTGTGGGGTCGAGCATTCCCACTGTGACCGGTTCGTCGTGGTCGGGCTCAAATGTCCCCAGCAGCACCACGTGATGGCGCTCGCAGAAGGCGCGTGAGAGTTTTCTCACCGAGCCGGAATCGATATTGAATTGTGAGAGTTGGCCGAATTCATTTTGAGACATCATTCAACCCGACGATGAAATCGTGATTTTCTATTTCTACGCTACGGATTTTAGCACAATCTTTCCCATTGCGGGATCTGCTGGTCTCGCCGCAATCGGCCGACCTACCCGAACGGCGATCGAAGAGGGCGCTCAGCACATCGGGGAGATGGGCGCTCGTTCGGGCGTTGAGAACTGCACCTTTGTGGAGTTCAACAGGGAGTTGGATGAGTGGATGGAAGAGCGACGAGAAGAGCTATGATAGTTAGCGTCCTGGATTGCGAGTGATCGCCGATAATCGACAGGGCTGCCGGGTTGCCACAAGTCTCAAGCCTATATTATGGTGCCGGCGTTTCGGCTGGTTCTGAGAAAATTAGACAAAGATCTGGGAGTCGAATGATGATCGCTCAAAGAAGTTTAAGCTGTGCTCTAATGGTCGCGATGGTGGCCGCTTTTGGTCTGGTAGCAAGTGGTTGTTCGTCGGCCAGTCCTGTGGCTGACGATTCCGGCGCTGAGGCAGATGACAGCGATGGACAGGGCGCAGAGGCGTCGGAATCCGGGGAAGTCGCAGAGACTGATGAGTCGGCAGATGAGGTGGCGTCTGAAGCCGGTGAAAATCCGCGCTTATATCCCGTCGAAGTCGATGAAAAATGGGGCTATATCGATGCTTCCGGTGAGATTGTGATTGAGCCTGAATACGACGTCGCATTTCCCTTCTCCGACGGCTGGGGCCGAGTCTATCGCGACGGCAATTATTCGTTCGTGGATGCTCATGGGGACGTGCAGTTGAGCACCGACCTGGCCTGGGTCGACGACTTCTCAGAGGGGTTGGCGGCGGCCAAGGCCGAGGAGCGAACCAACGATAACGTCCGGGAAGGAATTTTTGGGTATATCGATCGCGAGGGCGAATGGGCGATTTCCCCACAATATAAGCAGGCCTACCCCTTCTCAGAGGGCCTGGCGCCGGTGGACGTCAACGTCGGCGATGATCCGCCCCATGGTGCCACAGGTGCCGCCAAATTTGCGTATATCGAGCCCGATGGGACGGTCGCGATCGACGAGATTTATGACGGGGCAATGCGTTTTCGAGAGGGAACCGCTCCTGTCCAGGTGGGTTATCACTGGGGCTATATCGACAGCAGCGGCAATATTGTGATTGAACCCCAATTTCAGACCGCCAAGCCCTTCTCAGAGGGTCGGGCGGCCGTGACATCGACGAGCATGACCGGAGAGTGGTTTTTTATCGACGAGGACGGAGAGCCGATAAGCGATCATGAGTGGGAGGTGGCGCGCTCTTTTCAGGATGGCCTGGCCGCAGTGGCGGAACACGACCGTGGCTCACTGAATACGCGGTGGAGCTATGTGGATCGCGATGGCGAGCCGGTCTTCGGCGAATATCACTTTGCCG
>SKQC01000195.1 GCA_007119175.1 Myxococcales bacterium
CGCTGCGGTGCAAGTGCCGGTCGGCGTCAAAGGCGCGGTCGCGCAGCCGATCTCGAAGATGTAATAGGTCGCTCAATATCCGCTCGTAGGAGGCGCGAATGCGCGGAGAGCGAATATGGGTTGCGAGCCGGAAATGGTCTTCGTCGACCAGCTCATTTTGGCCCCGAACCCGGCGGCGCGTTCGAAAATCAAGGAGTGCCCGGTCGCTTTGGCGCGAGACCCACCACTCGCGCAGATTCGTCCTCCACGTCCAGTAGACCAGCAAGACGGCCGTGGAAATCGCCGCCCCGGCCAGGACTACCCCCATTACTGGAATTAGCCATTCACCGACCTCCTCAATACGGAGTATAAAGCCGCCATAAAGGCCTGCCCACATGCTGGCGGCGACAGCGAAAAAAAGCCCGATTGCCGCGGGATGAGATAGCCAGTGCAGCCCCAGGCAGCCGGAATTGTCGTCCGGGCTTCGTCTGGCTCGGCACACCGGAAGCTGCACCTGTTGAAGGCGGTCTTCGATGAGATCTGCGCCCTCTTTCGAAAGGCCGCGTGCCACGGCGCGACTGGAGAAGATCTGATTCCACACTCGAGTGGCGTGAGGATTGACCGATTGGGCGGAATAGTTTTCGGGATTGATTCCCGTCAGATCGGCGGCGAAATTCGCTCCCGGGGCCGGTGGGTGCATCGCCGGAGGTCGCATACCGACGCGATGTTCGTCGTAGGTGTCGACCAGCGATTGAATCGTCTCATAGCCCCGCTTGAACTCCGGAGAGTTGGACAATGGCCGTCCGACGGCGTTGGATAAAAAGATGATCCACTCGCCATCGCCTTCACGGGCCGACATCCGGGAGTGGTCTTGTTGCTCGCGGCGAAGCCGTTCCCAGCGCGGATGTTCACTAAATTCCGGTCGCGGAAGAGACTCGCCGCGAAGAGCGGCGAGCATCTCCTCGGCGTCGTCGAAGCGATCCTGGGGATGACGCGCCATTGCCCGCATGAGCGCTTCGGCGAAGTGGTCACTCACCTCGGCATCGAAGACGCGCGGGTCGGCAGGCTCCCCCTCGCGGTGCATACGCATTATCTCGGAGGGCGAATCCGCCCGATACGGCACGTGCCCGCAGATCAATTCGAAGAGCGTGATCGCCGCCCCGTATAGATCGGTGCGACCGTCAATAGCCAGCTCGTCGATGCGCTCCGGCGCCATATACTCCACCGTGCCGAGTTGGGTATCCGAGCGGGCAGCTACGGCTTCGTCACATTGGCCGATACCAAAATCGATGAGGAGTGGAGAGTTCCGGGAGTCGAGAATCACGTTATGAGGTTTGACGTCGCGGTGGACCACGCCTTTGTCGTGGGCGTAGGCGAGAGCGCCTAAGATGGGCTCCATCAACTCCAGGGCCTCCTGCTCGGAGACGGTGCCGCGCCGGCCGATGAGTCTGCGCAGGTCGCCGCCCTCGCCGAGGGCCAGGGCGAAGGCGGGCAGTCCCTGGATTTCGGTCGTCTCGTGGACGTCGACGATCGCCGGATGGTCCAGTCGGCGCAGCAACTCGGCCTCTCTCAAAAACGCCTCACGCACAGCCTCGTCGTCGGCCAGATGCGGATGCAGAACTTTCAATGCCACGTCGAGCTGGGCCACCGAGTCGGTGGCGCGATACACGACGGCCATGCCCCCGCGACCGAGCTCTGCGCCGATTTCGTATCGCTCTGAGGTAGTCACGATACGAGCTCCTTTACCTCGTCGGTGGCCTCGACGAAATAGCGCAATTCGTCGAAGGCCGACGCCTCGTCGTTCAGCGCTGTGCCGGTGGTAGATCGACGAGATCGCAGGTCGATCAGGGCGCCGCGAACGTGGGTCAGGCGAGCGCGCATGACCACGACCTGGTGCTCCAGTTGGTCGCGCTCTCGGAGCTTGTCGAGCAATTCGACCCGCTCATCGATCAGCTCTGCGCATCGATCGGCGTCGTCGCTGTTGGCCAATTCGTCTTCCGCGTTTTCAAGCCGGCGAATAAGATCTGCGGCCGACGATTTGCGAAGGGTCTGCAGCGCCTCGTCCAACTCATCTGCCAGCTCTAGGACCTGGGCGACCAGTTTTTCGACGCCCTTCGACCCCTCCGTTGACTCGCCTTCCTGCAGCGCGGCCACGGCGAGGACGATCAACTCGTGAACTTCGCTGAGAAGTGATTCGTCGGCGTACGATCGCAGCGCCCGTGCCGTGCGCTTCGGAAGCAGCGAATCGTCGGTAAGCCGAGCCATCGCGGAGATGGAGTCCGAGGGAATCATCACCGGATATTCGCCGATAAATTGCACCCCGCGGTCGGCCTGCAATCTCTTCTGAAGGGGCGCCATGACGGATAGTCCTGCGAGGGTGGTGCCAAAGAGCAGGGCCACACTGGTGGCGATGAACGGCGCGGAGAGGCCGTTGGCAAGACCGGCCGCTACAAGCCCGATGCTGATCGACACAAGCAAAAAGAACCCCCGCGCCACCGCACCATCGGGTAATAACGACGCCAGGCCCCCGGGCCGGACCTTGTCGTCGATGCGATGGGGAATATTTCGCTCCTCTAATTTTTCGCAGATCCGATCTGCCTCGAAGTAGCTCAGTTGGTCCACCAGGATATAGGGTGGCCAAAAATACTCCCATCGACCGTCGGCGAAGGGCGCCGTGTCCTCGTAGCTGCCAAGGAGGCTCATCAATCTCGCGTGTTGCTCATCGCTCAGGTTTGGCCGCTCGGTATTTTTCTCAAACCAGACGTCACGCTCGAAGGCATCTCTTGGCGTGATCACGTTGATCATCCATTTTCCGCTTCCCGGTTCTTGTACGAGGCGGTCAAATTCGTGGCCGCATTCGATGCAGGCCGTGATGCCGTCGACGACGGGTAGCTCGCAACCGGGACAGAGCTCGGTTTCGCGGGCCGACCACGCATTCCACAGCGCGGCGTCGTAGTCTCCGTGCAGGGCGCGCTGCATCTGGTCGGCTGTGGCGAATCGGGTGCTCGCATCTCGGGCCAGGGCGCGCTCCAGAACATAGCGCGCGTAGTCCGGAAGGTCTGCGGTGAGCTCGAAGGCCAGCGCCGCCTGGGATGTGGCGTGGGCGAATGCCTGGCCCATCGAGCCCTCGATCGGCGGCTGGCCGGCCAGCATTTCCCAGGCCACGGCGCCCACGGAGTAGATATCTGCGCGGCCATCGTAATTCAGGCCCAGCACGCGCTCCGGAGCCATCGCCTCCAGGGCACCCAATGCCCGGGTATGCATGGTCATTCCAACCAATTCGTCGACCCGGGCCAGGCCAAATCCCACGATCTTGGCGTCACCGTCGTCGCTAACCATGATGTGATGAGCATTGAGGTCGCGGTGCAACACGCCATGGTCGTGGGCATGGGCGATGGCCTCCAGAACCTGGTCGATGACGTCTCGAGTTACCTCCCAGGACTGGGTACCCGCGTTTTGGACCAGATCGCGAATATTTCGGCCGTCGACATACTCCATGACCAGGGCCACGACGTCATCGTTTTCGATGAGCTCCTCGGTGCGAGCAATTGCCGGGTGATTTAGTCGCCGAGTGGCCGCCAACTCTCGGCGCAGCCTGTGGCAGACGGCGTCGTTGTCGCGAAGATGGGAGTGGAGAACCTTGATCGCCACGTTGCGTTCTTCACCCATCGGCGATGCGCGAAAGAGGGCCGACATCCTGCCCACGGCGATCGTCTCGTGACATTCGAAACGCTCGTCGAGCGCGGCCGGCCAGCTCCCGCCCTGGTGTGGACTATTCGATGGTGGCTTCATACGAAGATCGTCGGCGATTTGATGTGGGAGGTCAACGGGGTAGGGTTTAGACGGCATTCTTACCACTGAATTTTGAGTTGCGACAAAGACAAATAGATGACTATCGACGGCACATTGATCGAAGAAAATATCCGCGAGCGTCGTTTCGAGGTCGATCATAATTTCGACGGTTGGCGCCTCGACAAATATCTGGCCAATCGCATCGACGGGATGTCTCGGTCGCTGGCGGGACGCGTCGCCAAGGGGGGCAATGTGGACGTCATTCCGCGGCGCAAGATCAAGGCGGGCACCCGCCTTCGGCTCGACGATATCGTGATCGTGCGCGAGGAGCTCGAGCCGGAAATTGTGCAGGACCACCAGGTCTCGATTCTCTACGAAGACGAGGCCATGCTGGTGTTATACAAGCCGGCGGGAATGTTGGTTCACGAGACGGCGACGGTCCGGCTCAATACGGTCACGCATTACCTGGATCGCCGGGGATTCGAGGGCGCGGAGCCGGTCCACAGACTAGATCGAGAGACCAGTGGCGCCCTCGTCTGTGCGCGGCAAAATCGCTTCGCCGCTCCGCTATGCGAGCTCTTTGCCGGCGACGATCCCGACAAGGTCTACCGGGCCCTGGTCGTCGATTCCGATCGGCGCTGGCGGTCGGGCGACTGCGAAAGTATCGATATTCCCCTGGGGTTCGACGAGAGCAGCGACCTGCCGCATAAGGTCGGCCGCGGCGATCTCGAGGCGCTCACCCACGTCGAGGTAATGGGCAGGAGAAAAGAAGAGGCCGGGGAGTTAGCCGACTTGAAGGTGACCATCGAGACGGGCCGGCAGCACCAGATCCGGGTCCATCTGGCGATGCAAAATACCCCGGTGGCCGGCGACAAGCTCTACGCGATGGACGACGAGTTTTTTAAAGCCATCTGCGATCACCCCGATGACGACGAGCTTCTGGCGAAGCTGCCCTTTTCAAGGCACGCACTTCACGCCTGGAAGATCTCATTGAGCCATCCCGTCGAGGATAAACGGGTCTCCGTCGAGGCCCCGTTGCCGCAGATATGGTGAGAAATATCCGCTTAGCCCTCAATCCAGCGCTATCATCCGCCAGTGGTTGAGTTCGGCTTCCGTGCAGCGCGGCGCCTCGACGATCATGGCCAGCTCGAAGGTCCAGCTCGCCGCTGCCGAGCCCTCCAGGGGCCAGGGCTTAGCGCCGGCGTCGTCTGCTGGCTCGACGCAGCGATGGAGCACATGTCGGGGAACTCGCTCGTCACCGCTGTGGTCGACGGTGATTACATAGACGCGACGCGGCCCTTCGAGCGGCCCGGCAGGTTTCAGAGCGACGCCGTCGTCCATTCGGGTCGCTTCTTCAAAGGGCGCCTCGGCAGCTCGCAGAGGGCCGACATGGTTGAAGAATTCGACGATCATGCGCGCCGTCGCCGACCGGGCGTCGCGATCGTCGTGCTGCCAGCCGATCTGCTCAAAGCGCACGATGCCTCGCTGCATGACGTCGCGATCGAAGGGCTCGTCCATCTCTTCGGCGAGGCGGATAATCGTCGCCGCGGCGCGCCACTGCGTGAATATATCGTCGCTGCGCTCGTGGGCCGATTCAGCCAGTGAGACCAGGATCGGATCGATTTCGGCGGGCCGCGGAGTGTGCTGTGCCCACTCGTGGCCTATCTGGGCGAGCAGCGCCGGCTCCTCCTGGTCGGCCCGCTCCAGCAATGCCCCGGCGAGGATGACCTCGTCGTCACTGCGATCGCCGGTGGCGTAGCCGATGGCGATAAAGGAACAGGCCGCAAAAAGAGCCACGAGAGATGCGGCTACCACGTTGGTGAATTTGCCCGACGGACGGCGTGGATTGAAGGTCTTTTGACCGGCCGTCATCGCCCAGGCGATGGCCACACCGGCGACGAAGCCACCGAAGTGGCCCCAGGCGTCGATGACCGGCACAGCCACCGATAATACGGCGTTTAAGCCAAGGATTACGATCCACCACCGGCGGCTCTGGCGGTAGGGCGGTGGGAGCTGAGATCCGTAGCGAATATGAAGCGCGAAATAGGCGCCGAGCAGACCGAATAGGGCCGTGGAAATCCCGACGGCAAATAGGGCTGCCGCTCCCAGAAGCGATGCCATGGCTCCGGCGAGCGCCGTTCCCAGGGTCAATAAAACGGTGCGCGCCTCGCCGAAGAGCCGCTCGCAATAGGTCCCGAGAAAGTACAGCGCGAAGGCGTTGACCGCGAAATGAACGCCGTTTCCGTGCAGTAGATTCGCCGTGACCACCCGCCACCACTGGTGTTCCTGTAGCACCATGATCTGCGAGTTAGCGCCGAAATATAAAAATTCCAATATATCGACTGCAGGCCCCAAAAAGACCTGTGCGGCGAAGACGGCGGCGATCACCCAGAAGAGCCGCTTTGTAAACCGCCCCTTTATGGAGGTCGTCTCCTGGCTCAACTGGGCGAGGTCGCGAATCTCGCGCAGACGACGGGCCGACTCTGGTCGCCGGTCGATGCGATCGACCAGTTGGGCCCAGAGGACGCGCCACAGCTCGGCATGGGGAAAATCGGAGGCGATATAGACCTGAGTTCGCTGTGGTCCGGCGATGACGAGCGCCGGCTGACCACGCGAGACCAGCGGTACGATGGTGCGAATCTTATCGTAGGGCAATGTCCAGGTGCGCCGGGAGTTTCGACCCTTCGGAAGCTCCGCGGCATCATCGCCAAAATAGATGACCCGTGGCGACGACGGCATCAGCAGCCGACGGCCGATGAGAAGGACGATCAACACGGCGACGGGCACCAGCCAGACAGCCCAGGGAAGGGCGCCTTCCAGAATCTGCGACGCCTCCTGTACCAGCAAATACTGGATAAACGTCGCCGCCGCGCAGAGGATCAAAAATCCCCGGGTCCACATTTTCGGTTTCGCAAGAGGCAGACTGTCATCGAGGTCGATGGTCTGCTCCGGTGGTGGCTCCGTGGGCGGTTCGTCGCCGGAGGGAGAGCCCGGCAATAAGATGGGGCGATCTCGATTCATGATTGCCCGGCGGTGGCAGTGGCCGACCAGAATTCGTCGACGGCGTGGAGGTCTTCGACGGTGTCGACCTCACGCCAGCCGCCGTCGATGGCCGACCAGTGAATATCGATCCCCCGCTCGATCATCGCCTCGTATAAATCAGCGAGATAGGCGCGGCGAAATAGCCGCCCATGCCGAAAGATATCATCGCCGTCGAGTTCGTCGCATAGCGCCGCGTAGGTCTCACACATCAGCTCCGCCCCGCGGGCGGTATGGGCAGCAAGACCGATAAATTCACCGACCGCGTCGTCGGGCCCGACGTGTTTTCCGACGGCCACCACCCGATCTGCATCGACCCTCACCAATTCCGCCTGCGCCACGGGATGATCGCTGCGGTCGACGTAGGCTCGCCGCCATTTTCGGTCCACCACCAGGGTGATATCGCCGAGTTGTTTCAGTGCCGCCGTCACCACCTTCGGGGAGTAAACGATATCGGAGTAGGTCGACAAAAACCCGCCCTCCATCGCCGACTCCGCGCAGAAAAGGGAGTGCAAAATATTATTGTCCTCCCACTGCCGATTGGCGTGATAGGTCGCCCCGTCGACGACGAGCTTGTCGGCCAGATAGCCGCGCACGATATCGATATCTTCGATCCCGTTTTGACGAAGCGCCTTTAGTTGATGGTCCAAAATTGAGCGCCCGGCCACACGGACCATGCACTTGGGGCGGTCGTCGGTATAACCCTCGAGGCGGCTTCCCCGTCCGGCGGCGATGATAATTGCGTTCATGGTATCGTCGGTCCTAGAAGAAAACGGAATTGAACCGCAAAGGACGCAAAGAAAGCACAAAGGAAAAACAGTTGCGTCGTGCTCGGCAAGATTCGAGGGCGAATGAATTCCGGAGGCATTCGATGCCGACCCTATGAGATTAGATGTAGCGCAGCAGGTCGCAAACCATTGATGATGCACGCCGTTTCTTCGCGTTTTCTTTGCGTCCTTTGCGGTTCAAAGCAGTTGTTGCGGTTCAGATCTAGCGATAAAATCCCGGTCTGCCGAGCTTCCACACGATGGCGAGGCCGGTCTTGCCCAGATATAAAAGATAGACTCCCAGAAAGGGGACCAAAAATAGAAGCGCTGCATCGAGAGGCGCGAAAAAGCCGATGATGGCGACCCAGATAATCCACGACGGGTAGTGCACGAAGTAGCGGGCGACGCCCTCAACGAGCCACACCGCTTTACCGATGAGGCTTTTTGGCATCGGGCGCGAGCGCGCCGACTCTCCGGGGTTGATCTGCTTGCCGGCGTATTCCGGTCGGCGCACGAAATTGGTCAAGGAGGTAGCCGTGGCGACCACGAAGATGCCGGCCAATCCGATCAGCAGCCACATCACGTCGCCGTCCATCATCCACAGGCGCACGCAGACGGCGCCGATCAACAATAGGGCCTTGATCTCGTCGATCAAGAAGTCCAGATAGGCCCCGACCTCGGAGGTCATGGATTTGATCCGGGCCAGTTGGCCATCGGCACAGTCGAAGAGATACGACAGTTGAACGATCAGGGCTGCTACCAGAAAACCCGTCGCCCCGGGCAGGGCGATCATGGCCGCGGCGGCCGCAAAAAAGATGGCCGCTCCCATCAATGTCACCTGATTCGGTGTCAACGGGGTGGGGCGAAGTAGATAGACCAAAATCGCCGCTAGCGGGCGGGCGACGTAGGTATTCCAGGCGATATCTTCTTTTTTTTGCGAGTCGCGATAAACGGTGCGAATCGCTGTAATGAAACCGGCCATATTCAGGAACTCCAGGACGTCATCATTTCATCGGCCAATTCCATTTTCTCACCATCCCATTGCCACAGATGCTGAGCGCCGCGCCCGGCCTGGTCAGCCAGGGCGAATCCCTCCTCGTGGATCCAATAGGCGAATCCCGGATCGAGGTCGGGGACGTCCCAGGTCTCCGGGACATTTTGATGCCAGACGCTCCAGAATTGGTAGTGGTGGACGAATGCCTCGTCGTCTGCCGTGTCGGGAGCCTCCAAAAAGGCCCGCCACTCTTCTTTGAGCAGACAAAAGACCTGCTCGCTATTCTCATCGACCAGCTCGCGCGCGGCGTGCAGCCCGGCCTCGTCGCTGATGCACAAAAATAGCCGCTCCGCCAGAGGGTGGTCGGCGAGTTGAGGAAAGAGCTCCTCGTCGGCCGACTCCTCCAAAAACTCGAAAAATTGGATCAGCACTCCGCCGGTAATTCGACGTTGCCAGTCCTGTAGTGGACTGAGGTCATCGAGCTCTGTGATGGGCCGTCGAATTCCGTCGACGAATTCCGTCAGCTCTCGACGCCACTGGTGCGAGCCCTCTCGTAAAATCGATTCGCTCATAATGCGGTCTGCCTAAAGTGGATCTAAAGTGGTGGTCTCTTCGAGGAAAATCAGCGTGTCATAGCGCTCGGCGGGGTTGGTGGCCACGTAATTTCCCGGATATTCCTGGATCGGTTGATATACCACGCCGATCGCCCGCTGTCCCGGCCGCGGACGCCAATACGAAAGGTTTCCGTCATCGGCGCCGAAGACGGCAAAAAACGACGATTCTTCATAGCGATTCAGTAGCTCGTCCAGAGTGCCGGGTGGGGCCGACGGAACCTCCATTTTCTGCAGCGGAGTCCCCCATTGCCGGCCGGCGATGACCTCGCCCTGGTAGGTGGAAAATCCGATGGCCAATACGGAATCTTCGCCCAGGGACTCCCGGGAGAGTTGACCGATATTGACGCGCCGGCGATCGCCCATATCCGTGGCCCGGGCGTCGCCGATATGGGTATTATGGGCCCAGATCGCTCCGCGAGCCTCAGAGCCGTGATGCTCCAGAAGGGCCCGGGCGACGTCAAACATATGGGAGGCGCGGACATTCCAGAATGCAGCGCCACCCTCGACCACGCGGCCGCGATATTGGGCCTCGCCGCTCTCCACGACGCGGGCGTGCTCTCGTGCCGATAGCGATTCGGTGTCGTCGCCGGAAAATAGGGTCTGCGTCAGCTCTACGGCCTGCGCGGTGTCCTCCTCGCAGCTCTCGTCCATATCGGCATTTAGAGCGGCCAGGTAGCGCTGCGGCTCCGGGGCATATTGCTCCAGGCAGCGCAGATGGCCGGCCAACTCGTCTTTTCGGTCTGGGTGTGCGTCGCCGACGAGCTCCTTTAGCCGCTCCAGAGACTCGAAAAAGCCGTGCATATCGATGCCGTAGATCCGGATCGGCCGATCTGAGTTTTCATCGTTGTGCCGGCGGACATCCTGAAGAAAGCCGGCGAATTGTTCATTCGCCCACATCCATTGCGGCCAGCGCTCAAAGGCGTCGACGACGACCGTTTCCACGTCGTCGATATCGCCTTCCCCCATCACATAGCGGTCGGCGGCTCGCGCCGCATGCCAGTCGCCCTCGATGCCCACGAAATCGAGGCCATCTCCGTCGGCGATGGCCATGCTCATCTCTGCTCGCCACTCATAAAATTCGCGTGTTCCGTGCGACGCCTCACCCATCAAGATGAGTTGTCGATCGCCGGCGGCGTCCATTATCGGCGCCAGATCGTCGATGTCATTGAGCGGCGTCGCCCGCGCCTGGAGCCAGTCCTCAACGGTGTCCAGGTCGAGCTCTTCCGATTCATCGACAAGGCTGGCCGGGGAGGAGGATTCGTCGGAGTCGCACCCATCGCAGCCGAGGGCGATGAGCGTGAGAGTAAAGATGCCGAGCAAAATGATTCGCATGTACATCACGTCTTTTTTGGGGCTGAGAGAACCTGAGTCCCGTCGACCGGGGACACTAACACAATGCATATGTGATTGCGCAATAGTGGTGGAGTTCTCGTCGCCCTCGCATAGCTCGGGTTATTGCCGGCGATATGAGCTCAGTGTCTGCCGCCGCAACTCGTGGAGCTCGCGGCTGAGGCCGACCTTGTAGATATGCGGGTTTTCAAAGCGCTGATGCTCTCGGGGAAGCTGTGTCAGCCGTGCTCTGGCGTACTCGCTCGCCTCGTCGATACCGTGGAGGTCGGCGACTACGTCACCGTCTTTCATAATCGTCTGCAATAACGGCTGCTGGTCGAATCGCGCCACGGCGACATCTTTGTACGGATCGTAGGGGTGAAAGATATGCTCCACCGCCGATTCGTGCTCCAGGGCGACGGCATCGCCGTAAAAGTTCCCGTCGTCGTCGATGAGGCGGAGCACCTGTTTGGCGGCAGGAAAATTTACCTTCTCGAAATTCTCCGAGACCTTCAGCCTGGGCTCCCCGTCGACTTCGCTGAGCTTGTAGACGCCGTCGAGCGCCGGATCGTCGTAGGCGGTGACCAGTTGAGTGCCGACACCGAAGAGATCGATCGGGGCGTCCTGTTCGCGAAGAAGGCTTTTAATCAGGTGCTCGTCGAGCTGGTTGGAGGCGGCAATTTTGACGTCCGGAAATCCAGCCTCGTCGAGCATCTGTCGGGCATTTTTTGCCAGGTAGGCCAGATCGCCGCTGTCGAGCCGAATTCCAACCAACTCGTGGCCATCGTCGCGCAGTTCTTCTGCCACTTTGATGGCGTTCGGAACTCCGCTTTTTAGTGTGTCGTAGGTGTCGACGAGCAATATGCAGCGATCCGGATAATGCCGGGCATAGGCGCGAAAGGCGCTCAGCTCGTCGGGAAAGCTCTGAACCCAGGAGTGGGCTTGAGTGCCGGCGATGGGAATGCCGTCGCGCCGGCCGGCCAGGACATGCGAGGTGGCGTCGAATCCGCCGATTATGGCCGCCCGCGACGCCTGTAGGCCACCCATCCCCTGCGCGCGGCGCAGGCCGAAGTCGACCAGCTTGCCATCGCCGACGACGCGGCGCATTCGCGAGGCTTTCGTCGCCACCAGCGACGAGAAGTTGATCAGATTCAATAATAATGTCTCCACGAGCTGGGCCTCTAAAATCGTCCCCCGCACCCTGATGGTCGGCGCGTAGGGAAAGACGATCTCTCCTTCCGGGGGAGCCATCACTTCCGCGTTGAATTCCAGCGCCGACAGGTGGTTTAAGAAATCGGTCTGAAAGCCCTGTTCGTCGAGATAGTCCAGCGACCCCTGGTCGAAGCTGAAATCCCGCAATAGCTCCACCAACTCGGCAATTCCGGCGAAGACCACGTAGCCGCCACCGAAGGGGTTTTTGCGAAAGAAATAATCGAAGCAGGCGATCTGATCGGCCTTGCCCTCCAGATAATATCCCTGTCCCATCGTCAGTTGATATAGGTCGGTGTATAGGGGAGCATCGTCGGCCAGAAGGTGTCGCACGGCGTAGTCCTCGTCGCGGTCGGGGGTTGAAAAACTCGGGCGCGGCGCAAAGGGTATCCACCGACGGTGCCGGAGCAAACCTTCATCTGGAGAAACGATGGTGGAAACGATGTGTGAGGAGAGCCGATGACTGCCGAGCGATTGTGGGAAGCCGCCTGGACCCTCCGCGACGGGCCGCTCGACAGTGAGGAAGTGGCCCAGAATTTATTCGTCGCCGTCGGCGAGGTCGCCTCCGTCGAACCGCTGCGATATGACCTCAATCGCCGCGATCAGTGGCGAAGATACTCGGCGCGGGGGTTGATCGTTGACGTGCTCACACAGCGCACCCAACTGGTGACGATTGCCGAGAAAAACTCCGTCGACGAGGGCGGCAAATTGGTGGTGTTGGATACGGGAAAACAAGACCAGCCCCCGCAGGCCGTGGTCCGCTGGCGCGAGCCGTGGCCGCCGCCGCAAGAGCGCCTCGCCGAGGTGGAGGCGGCGGCGAGCCGGGCGTTTGATTTATTGCCGCTGGCGTCTTTTGTATTGCGCGTCGCCGACGATGCCACCGACGATCCCTCGTCGATGCCGGTGCGCCTCGAGCGGCGATCGCGGTGACCTGCCGAGCCGAGTCGCATCAGGAGAGGCATCAATAATGCCGAATTTTTCAGGAGAAGAAGATGAGTGAGCCAAAAGACGAGATCGACGCCGTGGCGACGGCCGACCGGCGGGCTGGATGGGACGAATATTTTATGGCCATCGCCACCCAGGTGGCGACTCGTGCCACCTGTGACCGGAAGCATGTGGGCGCTGTCGTCGTCCGGGACAAAACCATTTTGTCCACCGGATATAACGGCAGCATCCGCGGCCTTCCCCACTGCGATGAGGTGGGCCATATGATGGAGGCCGGCCACTGCGTTCGCACCATCCATGCCGAGGCCAATGCCATCATCCAGGCCGCCAAAAATGGGGTGGCCATCGAGGGCGCCAATATCTACATCACCGCCTCTCCCTGCTGGCAATGCTTTAAAATGATCGCCAACGCCGGCATCAAGCGCATTATCTTCGGCGAATTTTATCGCGACGAGCGAATCTACGACGTCGCCCAGACCCTCGATATCGAGCTATTGCAGATCACCCCGAAAGCCGATCTTACACCCGCCGAATAACCGCGCGATCGCCTTTGTCGGGGAGGCGCCCGTCAGGTTCGTCAGGTTGAATCTTGACACCGCCTGAGGCCACGATTATAAGACCGGTCCCGCTGTGACGGCTCGTGCCGTTTGAACAGATTGGCGGGTGGCACCACGCGAAGGTAGCTCAGCAGGTAGAGCACGGCCCTGAAAAGGCCGGTGTCGACGGTTCGAATCCGTCCCTTCGCATTTCAACTATTTGGCTTTTGAGAATCGACCCGAAGCGCCCTGTGGGCCTTCGGGTTTTTGATTGTCTCAGGTGATTCCGGTCGATTCCGCAGCGTATTTCAGGGAGGCGTCGAAAATGGTGAAGATGGCGAAGGGCAGAATTCGTCGACGGTCAACGAGTGGGTTTTCCGTTGCAGCGGTCACCCTGGTGGGGGCACTAACTCTCGTTTCGGCAGCCATTGGCTGCTCCGACGATGATCCGATTGTCGTGACAGATTCGGGGCTTCCCGATGCCGACAATACCACGCCCGGCGGGCCGCAACTCCGGACCGTTCAGCCCTTTGGCATACGCCCCCAGGGCTCGCAATGCGGCGACTTGTCGAGCGGTGAGGCCTCGATGTCCCTGGTGCTTTTAGACGACCATGGCAGGCCAGTCACCGACGGCGGGGTCGACCTGTCCTTCTCGGATGGTCGACTCTATTCGTTGCCCGACGTCGAATGCGGCGACTGCGGAGGCTCGCTCAGTTGCGAGGCTCACCAGGAGATCGGCGATCGCTGCGGAGTCGACACCGGCCTGAGCATCACCGACGGGCCGACGCCGATCGGAACTCAGCCGCAATCCCAGGCCATCGCCGTCGCCATTTCCGACGTCGGTCGCTGGCGCGGATGGTATTCCGGCGACTTTGCGGGCTATCACGAATTTAATCCCAACGGCCCCAACGAGGCCCTGCGAAACGATCCCATCCAGGAGGTGGCCGTCGACCGCGACCACATCCGTGAGACGGCGCTCCGAGATATGGCCGACGACTGGGGTCGGCTCGTCGATCGTGTATCTGATGACGGTCGAGAGGCTCTCTTTGGCTTGTGGACCTATGGCGAAATCAGCTCCGAGGTCATCTCGCGAATCGAGAATTCAGACCCCAGCGGTTCGATGTGGACCACGGAACCGGTGGTCGCCGAAACTGCCTCCGGCACAGCAATGCCCTCAGTCCGGCAGGGACGCTCCGATATCTACAACTCAATCATCGAGATCTTAGATCAGGGTTTTGCCGCCGATGCCGAGGCCGGCTCGGCGGAGGAGCAATCCCTGGTTGTTATTGTCTCCGGTCACGACGAGCGACAACGAGCCGACGTCGACCAGGTCATCGGGACAGCCAATAGCCTCGGGGTTTCCGTTTCCATCGTTCAGGTCGACGCGCCACGCAACGTGGATTATCTCAGAGATGACTGGGTCTATTACGAGGAGCAATCGCCGTGCAGCAGCGACGGCGATTGCGCCAATTTCGAGGAATGTCGCGAGCCGACCCGCTATACCACCAACTCGTCAACAGACGACGAATTTGATGTCGATTATCCGACGGCCGATCAACTCGGAAATAGCTATTGTTTGCCAGCCTACGATGAGAACGGGCGCATCGGCCCCATCGCCGAATTTGATCGCCTGGCCTGTGAGACAGGTGGTTCCTACACCTATGTGCCGGCAGCGGATCGAACGGGGATCCACAATCCTTTACAGGGCGCGGTATTCGCCGCCGAAGCAGCCTGGGAATTTGACTTTTCGATAGACGATGTCGCCGCCTACGATCCCGGGGCCAGCGCCCATTTTCTGGAGGCCACGCTGGAGGCTACGATGGGGACGGCCGCCGAATTTAGTTTTACCCACGACGGCAATCTCGACACGCGAGGGGCAGTGATCACCGCCGGCGACTGACTGCCTAATGAATCTTCCCCTTCGCATCGCAGAAAAAACCCGCTAAACTCTCGGCTTGCCCGACCAGCCCACCGCGACTGGCGGGTGCTATTGGCTGGCAATTTCGGCAGGTTTGGTGGCCTGTCGAGTCCTTGCATTATCCCCCGACAATCGGGTAGAAGGAGCGGCCGAAAGTATGCACCATTGGCTTGGGGTCAAGGGTGACGACGGTCGAGACTCCCGGAAAGAGCCGGGCGACCGCACAGGAACTTGGTGGTGAGGAAAGGACGCGATGACTGAAGGTTCGACAAAAGACAGAGGCCGTTTTCTTTCGGTAGGACCCACGCTGTTGGTCGCCGGAACTCTTCTGGCCGGGGCGTCAATTTTTAGCGCCATGGCCTGTGAGACGATCGCCCGGATTCCCTTCTCCGACCGGACATTCCGGGATATTCAGCCCGTCAGTGTCACGCCGGCCGGTGGGCAATGTGACGATGTCGCCGGCATTGCCAGCGATGGCGATGCGACGATGCGCATGGTCTTTTTAGACAATAGCAACGAGCCCATTAAACCCGGCGAGGAGGTCGACCGGGCCTTCGTCGAGCCCCAGCAGTCGGACCTCGGCTTCTCCGGTGGAAGGCTTTATTCGCTTCCCGATCTTGCCTGCGCTGATGATGCCAGTTGTGGAAATCTAAACTGCATGGATATCGATCCCGACGATGACGATTTGGGAGATCGATGTCAGCGAGATACCGGCGTCAGCGTCGGCTCGCAGCCGGTCTTTGTCGGCGAAGATCATGCCTCTCAGGCTATCGCCGTTGGCATCTCGGAGGTCGGGCGCTGGCGCGGCTGGTACTCCGGAGATTTCAGTGGCTACCACGTCTTTGACGAAGAAGGGACCAACGAGCTGCTGCGAAACGATCCCATCCGCGAGATCGCCGTCGACCATGACGGCAACCGCGAGACGGCGCTCCGGGATATGGACGACGATTTCGAGACACTCACCGAATATGTCGACAGCGACGACCGGGAGGCCCACTTCGGGCTGTGGACGTTTGGCGAATCGAGCTCCGAGGTTCGCTCCCGGGTCGAGGATCCAAACCCCAGCGGTTCGATGTGGACCACCGAGCCTGTGGTTGCCACCTCTGCTGTGGGCAGCCTGCCCAGCGTCCGACAGGGGCGAAGCGACGTGTATAACTCCATTATGGAGGTCTTAGATCAGGGTTTTCAGAATAATCCCGACCTCGGCAATCCCGACGATATCGACCACAAAGCGCTGGTCTTTATCGTCTCCGGCTATGACGAGCGAAAACGCCAGAGCGTCGACGACGTCATCAATCTCGCCAACCAGCTCGATGTGGAAATATCGATTGTTCAGGTCGACGAGCCCCGAGATATGGAGTATCTGCGCGACGACTGGGTCTATTACGAAGACGACGACCCGTGCACCGACGACAGCGAGTGTGCCAATTTTGAGAGTTGTCGCCCCCCCATTCGCTACACCACCAGTTCTTCTACCAACGACGTCGGCGATGTCGACTTTCCCCGCCAGGACGATATCGATTCCAGCTTCTGTCTGCCCAATTACGAGGCCGACGAAGAGGGGATGGCGCGGATCGGTCCCATCGGCGATTACAACCGCCTGGCCTGCGAGACCGGTGGCTCCTACACCTATGTGCCGGCTTCGGATCGGGCGTTGATTCACAATCCATTGCAGGGGTTGATATGGTCCGGTGAGGCCGCCTGGGAGATCGATTTTTCCATCGATGACTACGGGCGAATCGAGCCCAATGGCGAAGGGGCCGGACGGGCTCACCTGCTGGAGACCACCCTGGATGTAACGATTGGGCGGCTAAATACCTTCAGCTTCGAAAATGACGGCAATCGCGATACGCGACGGGCCTTTTTCGCCCCGGCAAATTAAGATGACGTGCTCGGTGGCGAAGCCAATGGCGTTCGCCTTTCGACATGATGGCTACGGATACCACGAGGAGAAGCAGACGGTGAGTGCCAGACGAATCAAGCTCGGTCCCGGACTCGCTCTGATCGCCCTGTTGATGATGGCGTGGAGCGCTCCGGCCATGGCTCAAATTGAGGGTGAAGCGACGGCACAGCAGGCCGACGAGGAAGAAGAGGAGGTCACGGGCCTGCCCGAAGTCGATGAGGATCACCCGCTATACTGGGCGCAGATGCGCGAGATCTACACCATGCAGCACCGGGCGTTTATCAAGGAGGGGCGCTTTGCGGCCACTCTTTACGCCGGCCTGATCCCGAATAGCATCTTCGAGCAATATTTCCCGGTCGGTCTTCGCATCAACTACTATATGATGGAGAATATCGGCCTCGAATTGTCGAGCTCCTACGCCTTTCAGCGCAATACCACGGTCAATGAGATCGTCACCGACGAAACGGGTATCAGCGCCGCAGGCGATGTCCTCGTCGGCGACACTCAGGTCTCGCATACGACGGTCGGGGTTAAATGGAGCCCGGTTTACGGCAAATTTACCTACGGCGACTCCCGGCTATTTTATTTCGATATGTACGTATTCGGCGGTGCCGGATTGCTGGTCGCCCAGACCCAGACAACGCACGGTGATCCCTCGGAAGATCCGGATATCCAGGACACCGATCCGAAGGCAGAGGGCGTGCTCGGAGCGGGGGCCGCGTTTTATATGGGAGAACACCTCGGTCTTCGCGTCGACTATCGACAGTTCATCTTCCAGAAGGTCAACGGCGGGGTGGCAAACCCGTCTGAAATCTCACTGGGACTGACCTGGTTTTTCTAGACGCCGCGAGTTGCATCCATCATGAATCGAAAAGAGGTCACCACAGGGTTTTACATGAAGACCTGCACGAAAAAATTAAGCCTGGTGTTGGCGCTGGCCATCGCCGTGTTGTTGGTATCGACGTCTCAGGCGGCGGCCGAGGGCAGCCTCGATGAGGAGCTCGAACAATATTGGGCGACCGAGCGTGATATGGAGGTCATCCAGGAGCGCCTCTTTGAGCGCGACGGTCGATTCGGGGTGGGCATCTTCCTCGGTCTCCTCACCAGCGAGCCCTTCTTTCACTATTTTCCCGTCGGCGGGCGACTGAGCTACAACTTCTCAAATTCGCTCGGCATCGAGGCCGGTGGCTCCTTTATGGATGCCGGCCCCCTGCACCGCCACACCGAGCTGACCCGGATCGTCACCGACGAGTACTGGGATGAAGGCGCCGGAGAATCGACCTTCGATCCAGCCCTGGATGCCGAAGACCGGTTTTTGTGGCGCGCCAACGCCATGGTGATGTGGAGCCCGTTTTACGGAAAAGTGGCCGCGTTGCAGCAGAAATTGCTGCATCTCGATCTCAACTTCGGCCTCGGTATGGGCGCTGTGGGCGTGGAGCGCCCGGAGCCAGACCGAAGCGACGCCGACAATGCCGTGGCCCCCGAGTTGGTCTTCGGCACGGGCGTTCACTTTTTCCTCGGTGAGAGCCTGGTACTTCGCCTCGACGGCCGAGGTTATTTGTACCGCGGCGCTGAATTGCCGATCCATGCAGAAGATCCCGACGACGAAGACCACAGTCCACCGAATCGATGGAAATTTCCAACGGAGTTCAACCTCGGTGTGACCTATATGTTTTGACCCCCCACCCGAGCCTCGCCCCCGGTGGGCAGGTTCGGCGAGTCGCCCGAAGCGATGATGCATTCAGTCAGGAAGATAAGGCCCATGCATAAAAACGAAGCCCACAGTCCTACGATGAACCACTTTTCCGAGGCCTCGCCTCGCCGAACAGCCAGGTTCGGGCGCTGGCTACTGGCCGTGCTATGCGTGGCCGTCATGTCGGTGCCCGCTGTCGCCGTGGCCATGGATATGGACCAGATCGTGCAAATGTCCGAGATGGGCCTCGACGATCGAGCCATTATGGGAGCCATTGACTCCGCCGGTGACGATCTCGAACTCGACGACGATGACGTCGACGAAATGCGCGACGCCGGGGTCAGCGAAGATGTGCTCGCCCACCTGCGCCGTCGCGGGCATATCTCTTCTGATGTCGCCGTCGACGACGAGCCCGATGTGGCGGACGAAGATGTCGACCTCGACGACCTCGACGATATGGCCCCCGCCCCGGCGCCGGCCGAAGAGGACGAGTCGGAGGCCGAGCGGCGGGAGCGAGAGCGGCTGGAGCGAGAGCGCGAAGAGCTTCGGCAAGAACTGGAACAAGAACAGGCCGAAGAAGAAGCCCGCCAGCGCGCTCTTGAGGAACTCGAGCAGGCCGCCGCCACCGAATTGCCGGCTGCCGACAGCCTGGTGGACTCCGGCGATAATATGGAGGCTGCCCGCGCCTATCTGGCCTTTCTCGACCGCGATCCCGAATACGGTGGAGAGCACTGGTATCGGGCCACCTTCGGCCTCGCCAAAGCCCTGGTTCAGGAGGGAATTTACTCCGGGGCCGCCACCCCTCTTTTAGAAGTGCTGATGGTGGGCCACGAGGGCGCCAATTTTGAAGAGAGCTTCTTGATGCTCAAGGAACTGACCCGCAATATCGGTTATCAGCCGCCGGTGCTCGAGGAATTGACCCAATTCGACCGGACCCATACCAGTGAGCGCTTCCAGGAGCAGTTCAACTATTATATGGGTAAGTTTTTCTACGATTATAATCGCATGGACCTCGCTCTGGAATACCTGGATCAGATTCCCGATACGGCCCCGGAATA
>SKQC01000145.1 GCA_007119175.1 Myxococcales bacterium
AGGTCGATGATTGGCCTCAGGATGTCGTCGACGGTCCGCTGGGCATTGCTCCCGCATTGTTGGGTCCGGCCGCGGACAGTGAATTCGAGGAGAAGGTAGGGGCGCAAATCACACGGCTGGGTGAGATGGCGGAGTCACCGATTGTCGAGGATCTCGACGGCGACAAATATTCGCTACAGGACATCTATGGGCTCCTGTGTGACGAGTCGGCAAATCAGGATATCTATCTCGTCGACAACGGTCGCTATATCACTCAGAGCGCCGGCGATGAGGAGGTCATGCTCGTCGTAGGACAGCGAAATCAATGGGTGCTTTCTCACTTTTTCGCCGGTCGCTTATTGGAGCTGTTTGGTCAGGGTGAAGCCGGGGAAGGGCGCCAGAAGCCGAAGAGCGATATCGACGCAGTCGTCGCCGAACTCTTCGGCGAAGGCGGAAACGAAGACAGCGGGGATGGAGACCGAGAGATTGGCCCTCGATTTCGACGGAATCGCAGCGCGAGAAAAGAGTGTGCAACGGAGTTGGTCTCGCGACTGGTGGGAGAAGCAGGTGGCGAACGGACAGGCGATGTGGTCGATGAATCGAGTTCCGAGGGCATTCGCTCCCGGGGGGGCGATCGCGTTTATGCGCGGCACCTTGTGGACAGGGTCGGAAGCCACGGCGGCGACCACCTGGCGGCGTGCATCGATCGGATCTCGGCAATCGAGGTTATCTACGAGGAGGGCAAGGAGCCGGTTTACCTGCTGGGGTCGGGAGAACGACTGGTCCTGGACCGCGAACATCCGATTATTGACGCGGCTTATTCAGATCGGCTCGACGGCGTAGCCCACGCCTTTGCAGATCTGGCGATCTACACGGCGCTCACAGGCTATGCTCGCGATCATGGGCTTGATTCGGCGACTCGGCGAGAAATCGTGGCCAGAAAACGCCGCTTTTTACATTCGTTGAATATGTATCTTTCGCAGACATTTTTCATCGAATAGTGGGAGTGTAGTTCGGGATAAATTATTCTCGTTTCGATGGCTCGTGGTAGCGGTCGGCGAGGTCGCGAAAGGGGGTGGTGTCGCCGAGTGCGTCTTCGACGTAGATCATATTGACAAGGGCCATGATCAACACCGCGAGGGGGGTGGCGATGGTGATGCCGATTATCCCGAATAAAATACCGGCGAAAATCTCGGCAATAAGTGTCATGGCGTGGGGCAATGAGACGAAGCGATGCTGAACGACGGGAGTAATAAAATAGCTCTCTACCGCCTGGGCGCCGAGGAATAATAAGCCGACCCAGATCACATATTGGGGGCCCACCAATATGGCGACGAGCGCGGCGGGAATGAAGGAGACGAGTGGACCGAGGATGGGGACGAAGGAGAGTAATCCGGCGATTAGCCCCAGAAGACCGAAGAGCGGGATGCCCAGAAGCCACAGACCAATCGTGATAATGATGGCGACGCCGGCCATGGCCAACAGCCGACCAATAAGCCACCAGGCGAGCTGGAAGGTGCAGACGGCGATAATCTCCTCGGCGCGATCTCGATAATGCAGCGGCATCAGACGCACCATGCCGCGCTTATAGACCTCGGGGTCGTAGGCCAGGTAAAAGGCGACGGCGATCACGAAGAGGCCGTGGCTAAGAGCGCCGGCAAAGCCGAATACAGCGCCTCCCAGTGGGCCGAGGAGGCCACCGCGCAGAAATTCTCCCAGGTCTACCTCGGCCAACTCGTCGAGAAGTCGTTCCCCAAGTGGCACCCGCTCCAGAACGCGCTGTACTTCCTCGAGCGCTTCCGGGGTCTTGTCGGCGATCAATGATGCCTGCTCGCCCACAGCCGGTGCCGCCAGCCAACCGGTGATACCGAATATCAGCAGTAGAACGCCGGTGACGACGAAGAGCGATATTGTGTCATTGAGTTTGGTATACGTCGTGAGATGATTGGCGAGTCCGCGCAGCAAGATGGCGAGGAGGACACCCAAAAAAAGCACGAGCAGCAGGGTGATTAACTCCCAGACCAGCAAAAAGAGTACGATGATGATCGCCGCCATGGCCAATACGGTGGCCGCCTGGCGGGTGAAGTCCGAAAACGTCGAGGAATCGCGCTTTTGTAGCTCGTCGGGATGATCCGATGGCGGCTCGTCGGTGTCCGTTCCCATGACCTCTTCCCCCGGTGTTTGACGTGGGTTATCGGCGATGCTCCCGTACGGCAACGCGGCGACCACTATAAGGACTTACCGCGCGCGATGGGGCCGATTTGTCAGAGGGTAATCACATCGAGAACAGAGTGTACGAATCGCCGAGGACCTCAGTACTCCACGAGCAGATCACTGCAATCGGCGGAGCAGTCAACCGAGCCGTCATAGACGAATATCTCGTCGGCGATGCCGTCGCCATCATAGCCCTCGCCGTCGCCATACATTCCCTCGCCACCGATGCCGCCGGTAGATTCATTGGCCTGCCACAGCGTGGCATCATCAACGGTGGTCTGCCCTGCGTAATTGAATAATCCGCCCCCGATTCCGGCGCCGCCTCCGCCGCCGGCGGGGCAGGAAAATCGGGCAGTACCGCCGTCTCCGGCACCGTGGCCCCCTTCGCCATATCCATCGTGATCACCACCGACAGTTCGCGGGCCAGCGCCGCCGCCACCGCCGCCGAATCCTCCGTGGCCGCCGAGTCCGGGAGACGACGCCTGATCATTGCCGAGATCCCCGGAACCGCCGCCACCACCGCCGGAAAAATTACCGTCTTCACCGTCCTCACCTAACCCGGAGCCACCGAGACCGCCTGCGCCGCCGCCATTTCCAGCTTCGCCGTCGTGCTGGCCCTCGGGACAGCTTTCGCCGTGACCGCCGTCGCCGCCCACGGCCAGATTATCGCGTACCTCGGTATTGCTCAGCTCCAATGCGCCGGAGTTGAATAGCCCGCCGCCGAGTCCGGCGCCGCCACCGCCTCCCGAGGCGCGACCGTCGATGACATCCTGTCCATGGCCGCCGACGGCAGTATTTTCAACTACTGCCGTGTCGATCAGGGTCAGGTTTCCGAGGTTGTAGATTCCTCCTCCGGATCCTCCACCCTGTAGATCTCCGTGACTGCCGAGGGCGGCATTGGCGTAGATTGTCGAGTTCTCGACGATGAGAGTTCCCCGGTTATTAATGGCGCCACCGTGTCCTGGATCGACGAGCCCGCCGGTGAAATTTATGCCGTCGACGACGACATCGCCATTGTCATCGATGAGAAGTACGCGGCTGATATGGTCGGCGTCGATGGTCGCCGGTTCGTCTCCATGGGCGACAATATTGAGCTGAGAGTCTATCTGTAGGTCGCCGCTTTCGGGGCTGACTCCCGGGGGGCCTTCGCGGCTCAATATATAGGTCTGGCCGGCCTCCAGGAGGACCGTATCGCCTTGTTCTCCCTGGGCACAGCCGTCGACGGCGCTCTCCGTTTCGACCGCCTCGATGGCGGCGCGAAGCGAGCAGGTCGTTGAATCGCCCCAACTATCAGCGGTGGTGTCGACCACGATTGCCAGCGCCTCGCAGCTCGGCTGCTGGGCGACCCCGTCGGAGCAGGTAAAATACTGCTCATCGCCGCAGCCACCGTTGTCGTCGTCACAGAGGTCGATGGGCTCGCAGCTCGGCTCCTGCCCCTCTCCAGCGAAGCAATGGTAGTAGTCTTCATCGCCGCAGCCACCGTTGTCGGTGGCACAGAGGTCGATGGGCTCGCAGTGAACAGTGCCGTCCTGGGCATCCTCACAAGAAAAATACGCCGGGTCGCCGCAGCCACCGTTGTCCACATCGCAACTCTCCTCCGCTTCGATGACGTCCGGGTCGGTCGCAACGTCGGGCTCGGTCGCAACGTCGGGCTCGGTCGCAACGTCGGGGTCGCTCTCAACGTCGAGCTCGGTTTCTGCATCCGGGACAGGGGGGGCGACATCGGCGTCCGTGGGCTCGCCGGGACCGGCGTCGCTTCCATCGAATACACAGATCTCTTCAATGCAGCGAGCCTCGTCTGGGCATTGGCCATCATCGACACAATTGATCTCGCTCAATGAGCTGTCGTATTCACAGCCGCTGGCGGTGAACGCCGAAATTAAAAGCAAAAGCCCCAGCAGGTTTGTTTGCGCACGCCGTGTCATTCTCATCTCGCAGGCAGGGAAAATACTAAGCTGTCGATATCGTGGTCGAAAGCGATGGTTTCCTCAAGCAGGTCCGGTCGAGTCACGCTATAGAGAGGGCCGAAAACGGGCAGGAGTTGGACAATCGGCCCGGAAATCGCTACGCCTTTGAGTCAGTGGAGTATGGTTTGGCGGCCCGTCAGAGGCGGGCGTTCTTCGGATTGAACGAGAGATAAGGAAAGAAGATGAGAGTGCACGTTTTGCGAATGATGGTTGGACTGCTGGCGATCGGTGTGGCAACGGCAGGATGTGGTGACGACGAAGATCCCGTGGTCCTCAATGAAAACCAGGAAGACCCGGAGGAGAATCAGAACAACCAGAATAACCAGAATAACCAGACGGAAGACGAGGCGGTCTGGGTCCCCGAATTCTTCGAAGATAGTGAGAATATGGACGATGAGCCGGTGTTGACGGTGATCGCCGACTCCAGCGACAATATCGCATCTCCAAACGATCTCGAATTTCATCCCTTCGACGAACGCGACGACGAATTATGGATCCTCAACGAGGACAGCACCAGTACCGGTGGCTCTACGGTGACGCTTTTTGCCGCCGGCACCGACCAGCAGGAGTCTGAATGGATCCGCGACGGCAATGCCTGGCATTTTATGGCTCTCCCCACCTCGCTTGCCTTCGGTGACAACGGCCACTGGGCGACCGGCGCCGGCGTGCAGGATTCCAATCACGACGGGGGAAGCTATTCCGGTCCCTCGTTGTGGTCCAGTGATTTCGATATTTACGGCGAGGTCGGCGATCCGCCCACCCAGGACGTCAACGGAAGCCACCTCGATATGCTTCACGGAAGCCCCTTCTCAATGGGGATCGCCCACGAGGTGGATAATGCGTATTGGGTCTACGACGGATATAACGGCCACATGGTGCGCTACGATTTTGTCGAACCCCATCCGCCGGGCGGCTGGGACCACTCCAACGGGTTAATCCATCGCTACAAAGAGGTCGAAATCGAGCGCCATGAATCGCTCCCCAGCCACCTGATCGTCGATAAATCGTCGGGCTGGCTTTATATCAACGACACCGGCAATCAGCGCATTCTCCGCCTCGATACCGAGTCGGGGACCAAGCTCACTGATCTGGGTCCTCGAAATGAGCCCATCGAAGAACATTGGGAGATGCACGAAGTGGAGTGGGAGGTCTTTGCCGAAGACGCACTGGTCGATCCGACGGGAATTGCCCTCAACGACGACCGACTCTTCGTCACCGATCACGGCACGGGCGATCTGATCGCCTACGACGTGGACAGCGGTGACGAAATGGACCGTGTCCACGTGGGCGACGGCATTCGCGGCATCACCATCGGGCCCGACGAAAAAGTGTGGCTCGCCGATTACGACCAGAACCAGGTGCTGCGACTGGATCCGCAATGAACGTCCATATTTTATACGAAAACCCGGATTGGCTGCCCCCCCTTGTCGACGCATTGGAAGAGGCCGGTCTTGAGCACGAACTGATCGCTGTTCGACAAGGGGTGGTCGACGGCACACCGGCGCCGGGGATTTATCTCAACCGGATGAGTCCCTCCTCGCATACCCGCGGAAACGAACGCAGCGTGGCTTTAACCCGAGAGATTTTGGGTTGGCTAAAGATGCACGGTTCCCGGGTGGTCAATGGCTTACGGGCCTTCGAGCTCGAAATGAGCAAGATGCGCCAATTTATGGTGCTGCAAAAGTACGGAATCCGCACCCCTCGCACAGGCCTCGCCGTGGGACGCGAGCAGTTGGTGGAGTTGGCTCATAGCTTCGATGGGCCGTTTATCACCAAGCATAATCGCGGCGGAAAGGGGCTGGGGATCGTCCAGTTTTCGTCGGCCGAGGAACTCGCCGATCGCCTCGCCGGCGACGCCTTTGACTTCGGGCCCAACGGGCAGGTCATCATCCAGGAGTATATCCAATCTGCCGAGCCCCATATCACGCGGGTGGAATTGGTGGGCGGCCGGATGATTCTGGCCATGGAAAGTTCGACCAGCGAGGGGTTTCAATTATGCCCCTCCGACGTCTGTCAGGCCGAGGCGGCGGCGGAGGCTGCCGAGGGGCCGGATAATTGCCCGATCGACGGAAGCGCCAAGTTCCGCCGCTCCGACCTGGGTGCCGACGACCCGCTCGTATCGCGATATATCGCCATGTGCGCC
>SKQC01000302.1 GCA_007119175.1 Myxococcales bacterium
GCCCCTGAGGTTCGGGCCAGCAGCCCGAGAGGCGGCCAGGCTGGCCGCGGGCCCCAGGGGGGTGAACACCTACAGAAACTATGTTGGTTCGGCGGAGATCAGCCGAGGTCGAAGCGGTCGAGGTTCATCACCTTGTCCCAGGTGGCCACGAAGTCTTTGACGAATTTCTCTTTCGAGTCGTCACATGCGTAGACTTCGGCGATCGCCCGAAGCTCGGAATTGGAGCCGAAGATGAGGTCGACGCGGGTGCCGGTCCACTTCACTTCGCCGGTGTTGCGATCCCGTCCTTCAAAGACTGCATCGTCGTCCGACGTTGCCTTCCAGGTGGTGCTCATATCGAGCAGGTTGGCGAAGAAGTCGTTGGTCAGCGTCTCCGGCTGATCGGTAAAGACTCCGTGGTCGGACTGATCGAAATTCGCGTTCAGCACGCGCATTCCGCCAACAAGGACCGTCATCTCAGGGGCCGTCAATGTCATCAGTTGCGCCTTGTCGAGCAGCAATTCTTCAGCCGCTACGCCGGAGTCAGCCTTGAGATAATTGCGGAATCCGTCGGCCTTCGGCTCCAGGACCGCAAAGGAATCCACATCGGTTTGCTCCTGCGTTGCATCCGTGCGTCCCGGGGTAAAGGGGACTTCCACAGACACTCCGGCGTCTTCCGCAGCCTGTTCAATGGCCGCACAGCCACCGAGGACGATCAAATCGGCCAGCGAGACCTTTTTGTCACCCGATTGGGCGTCGTTGAATTCCTTTTGGATGCCCTCCAGGGTTTCGACGGCCTTCGACAATTGGGCGGGCTGGTTGACCTCCCAATTTTTCTGCGGCTCAAGGCGAACCCGCGCTCCGTTGGCGCCGCCGCGCTTATCGGAATTGCGGAAGGTCGCTGCCGAGGCCCAGGCGGTGGAGACCAGCTCCGAGACGGAGAGTCCCGAATCGAGAAGCTGGGCTTTTAATGCCGAGACGTCGCTGTCGTCGATCAATTCGTAATCGACCTCGGGGACCGGGTCTTGCCACAGGAATTCCTCATCGGGAACGTCGGGACCGAGGTATCGCGAGGTGGGGCCCATATCGCGGTGGATGAGTTTAAACCACGCCTTGGCAAATGCGTCGGCGAGCTCGTCCGGGTTTTCGTGAAATCGCTTTGAGATCTCCAGATAATCGGGATCTTTAATCAGCGCGATGTCCGTGGTGGCCATCATCGGCGCGTGGCGCTTGTCCGGATCGTGGGCATCGGGGACGGCGTCGGCGGCAGCGCCATCTTTGGGATGCCATTGCCAGGCGCCGGCCGGGCTTTTGTCGAGCTCCCACTCATAGCCGAAGAGCGTTTCGAAAAAGCTGTTGTCCCACTCGATCGGGGTCGGGGTCCACGCCCCTTCCAATCCGCTCGTGATGGTGTTGACGCCATGGCCACTGCCGAGGCTGTTTTTCCAGCCCAGGCCCTGGTCTTCGATGCTGGCGGCCTCGGGCTCCCTGCCGAGGTTAGAGTCCTCACCGGCGCCATGGGTTTTGCCGAAGGTGTGACCGCCGGCGATCAGCGCCACGGTCTCTTCGTCATTCATGGCCATACGCCCGAAGGTCTCGCGGATATCCTTGGCTGCAGCCAGAGGATCGGGCTCTGCATTTGGGCCTTCCGGATTGACGTAGATCAGTCCCATATGGACGGCGCCCAATGGCTCTGAGAATTCCCCGGGTCCACTCTGGCGATCGTTGGCCAGCCATTCTTCCTCGATACCCCAGTTGATCTCCTCTTTGGGCTCCCAGAGGTCTTCGCGACCGCCGGCGAAACCGAGGGTCTCAAATCCCATCGATTCCATGGCCACATTACCCGCCAATACGAGCAGGTCGGCCCAGGAGATCTTTCTGCCGTATTTTTGTTTGACCGGCCACAATAGTCGGTGGGCCTTGTCGAGATTGACATTATCCGGCCAACTATTGGTCGGTGCGAAGCGCTGCGTGCCTCCGCCCGCTCCTCCGCGGCCGTCTCCGATCCGGTAGGTGCCCGCGGCGTGCCAGGACATGCGGACGAATAGCGGACCGTAGTGGCCGTAATCGGCGGGCCACCAGTCCTTCGAGTCCGTCATCAGATCAGTGAGATCTTCTTTAAGCGCCGCCAGGTCGAGTTTTTGGAATTCCTCGGCATAGTCGAAATCCTCGCCCATGGGGTCCGATTTCGACGAATTCTGGCGAAGAATGCTCAAATTCAACCGGTTCGGCCACCAGTCGTTATTGGAACGGCTCTCGGCATTCGTATTCGCGCCGTGAAAAGGGCATTTGCTTTCGCTCGTCATATTCACTCCTGTGATGTGCTGAGTAGTAAAAAGGGTCTGTGGACAAGACTCCGGTTCCTGCATCGAGGCGGAGTATGGAGACAAACCCGGATTAACGCAAAGGCATTATGCGAATGTTTCTGATACCCTCAGGTTATTACGTTGCCATGGAATTTTTTTGGGCTCTTTTGGGATTTTTTACGAGGCGTTCAAAGAAGACCAATAGCTGGTACGCTGCGATGCCGCTGGTCTGTTTTAAAAGGCCATTCAAGTGATTCAGCGTCCAGGACGAGATCCATGCCTACGGATATTCCGCGAGAAGCGAGTGATAAAGCCTGCCGAGTGCTGACGGCCGGGTTTTGCCTGCTATTCGTGCTGCTTACAGCCACGATAGTAGAAGCGAAGGTTGAGCCATCGCAGCCGGTCATCACCGAAGAGCAGACCGAGAAGTTGCGGGCCGGCGAATATATCATCGAGCTCGAGCACGAAGGCAACGTGGTCACCGGCTGGATGCTGGCCCTGGTCCAAGATCCGATCAACGAGGTCGTTCCCCTTCTGGCCCGTTGCTGGGAGTATAGCCGGTGGCAGGACAATATCGTCGACACCAAATTGGTGGAGCGGATAAGCGACAATTCCGTGGTCTGCAGCGGCAAGACACTGACGCCGATGCCGGCCAGAGACCGGCACGGTCATTTTCAGGTCGAATACGATACAAAAGTCGTCGATGGGACGAGAAGCTTTGTCTACGAATACGAATATCTCGAGGGAACGGGGAATCTGGAGGAGGTCTTTGGATATTGGCTCCTGAAGCCCTACGGAAATAACCAGGAGCATACCCTGGCCAAGCACTCCTTTAGCGTAGATCTGGGCAGCCGCATTCCCACCTTTCTCATCCGCTGGGTGCTCAATCGAAACGTCCCCGAGTTGGCCTATACGATCCGAAAGCATCTGGGCGAGCACCGGACCGAAGAGCCCTATTGGGACGAGCATGACTACGATTGATTCGGCCGCACGCGGCTCGTTTTTTGTGGTAGCGATCGAACCATAGGAGTCACATGAAGAGTCCGCTCACCCTTCGGGGGAGCTGTCCGCCCCGCGAGGGGCGGGCTGAGGGGGAGAGCGCTCGATCACTTTGGTTCACCGAATCTCCCCCATTGTCTCGCCGCGCTCGACATTTCCCCCGATGGGGGAAAGGATTCGTGCCGTGAAGAACCACCCGGCTTTTCGTAGAAAGCAGCCGACCTATCAGATAAAAGCCCCAGATTATTCCGGTGACCTATGCAAAATTATCAGCCCCACAGGGTAAGGAGAGTACTGGAGCCTTTGATAACCTCCGGTGGTTGCTTGAAGATTTCTCAATTGCTTAACTTGCTGGCATTAGTGCTAAGTAGTTCAAATCAAAGGTGTTCCCATGACCGAATCCGATTATACCCCACCGAAAGTCTGGAGTCCCGACAGCGACAGTGGCGGCAAATTCGCCTCCATTAATCGGCCCGAGGCCGGTGCCCGGTACGACGAAGAGCTACCGGTCGGCGATCACGCGCTGCAGTTGTATTCACTGGCGACGCCAAACGGCGTGAAGGTGACGCTTCTGCTCGAGGAGCTGTTGGAGGCCGGCCACGCCGATGCCGAATACGACGCCTGGCCGATCAATATTTTGGAGGGCGATCAATTCTCGTCTGGCTTTGTGGAGATCAATCCCAATTCGAAGATTCCGGCGCTGGTCGACCACAGCCAACAGCCGCCACAGCGGGTCTTTGAGTCGGGCTCGATTTTGCTATATCTCGCCGAGAAATTCGGGGCCTTTTTGCCCGAGGATCTGTCGGCGCGCACCGAGGCGATGTCCTGGCTCTTCTGGCAGGTCGGCAGTGGCCCGTACCTCGGCGGCGGTTTCGGCCATTTTTATAAATATGCGCCGACTCGCCAGGAATATCCCATCAACCGATTCGCCATGGAGACAAAGCGCCAGCTCGACGTGCTCGACCGGCGGCTCGCCGACAACGCCTTTTTGGCTGGAGATGATTACTCGATCGCCGATATGGCAACCTGGCCGTGGTACGGCGGCCTGGTGCTCGATGATCTGTACGGGGCCGCGGAATTTCTGGCCGTCCACGAATACGAAAATCTGCGGCGCTGGGCGGAGCTGATTGCCGAGCGACCGGCGGCGGTTCGCGGCCAGCGCGTCAATCGAGTGTGGGGCGATGAATCGGAGCAGGTGCCCGAGCGGCACGATGCCTCGGATTTCGCCGAAACTACATAAATTTCCAAAGTGTGGGGCTTATACGGGCCGCCCGAAGACTCTCAATACCAGTCCGATACCGAGTATGCCGAGCGGTAAAGCCAGCCAGGGCGAGAGTCCCATGGCGACGCCGACGTAGCCGCATCCGGCGGCGATGATCATGGCCAATGTGGCGTAGGGGGCCTGGGTGCGCACATGGTCGACGTGATCGCTGCCGGCGGCGATAGAGCTCATGATCGTGGTATCCGAGATCGGCGAGCAGTGGTCGCCGTAGATGGCGCCGTCCAATACGGCGGCAAAGCACAGCATGAGCACCAGCATGGCGTGGGTCGTTCCATCGCCCATCTGGGCCGCCAGAGGAATCATGGTCGGAAGCAGAATCCCCATCGCTCCCCAGCTCGTGCCGGTGGCGAAGGCCACTACGGCGGCCAGTCCAAAGGTGATCAAGGGCAACATGGTCAAGGTGATAAGCCCCTCCACGGTGCCGACCAGATAGATGCTGGTGCCCAGGTCTTCGCAGACGGAGCGAATCGCCCAGGCCCCCACCAGGATGGCCACAGCCAGCCACATCGAGGGTATGGTCTTAAGCCACGCCTTTACGGCCTCTACGGGGCTCAATAGCCGTTGGCCAATTGCCAGGGCCAGGGCGACCACACTTCCCAGGGCAGCGGCCCAGAATAGCACCATTGCCGAGTCGGCGTTGGAAAAGGCGTCCTGCCAGGCCTGCCAGGAGCCGATATCGCTGAGGGAGGCTCCGGCGGCGCCGTGACCGGACCAGAAGACGCCGCCCATGGTGGCGGCGATGACGACGCCGATGGGGATCGCTGCGTTAAACCAGCGGTGGGGCACGCCTTCTCGGGGGCCGACCTCGAGAAACGACTTTTTCGTCAGGGGAACGGAGCCGGGGGCGATCACCTGGCCTTTATTGGAAGCCCGTTGCTCGGCGCGCAACATGGGGCCGAAGTCGCGGGACTGAAAGACGTTCCATAAGACCAGGGCGAGAGCGAAAATGCAGTAAAAGCGAAACGGAATGATCCCCAGGAAAATCTCGTAGCCGCTCATGTCGAGGTGGAGTTGGTTGGCCAGATCTTCAAATAGGCCCACTTCGTAGCCGATCCAGGTGGAAATAATCGCCAGCCCGGCGATGGGGGCGCTGGTGGAGTCGACGATATAGGCGAGCTTTTCGCGGCTTATCTTTTTTTCGTCGCTTATGGGCCGCATCGTGGTGCCGACGACGATGGTATTGGCGTAGTCGTCGAAGAAGATGGCAAAGCCCATCAGGGCCGTCGCGATCCGGGTTGAACGAGCCGATTTGGCCAGATCGGTGACCAGGTCTAAGACCCCGGCCATGCCGCCCATGCGGATGACCACGTGGACCATACCCACCAGAGCGAAGGTAAAGCCGATGATATATAGATTAAATGTGCTGGTGAGATTTAAGCCCACGTATTCGGCAGCCTGAACGGTGCCGGCGACGGGGGCGAAGTCGGCGACCACCAGGGCGCCGAGCCAGACGCCGGCGGCGAGGGCGATGACGATACGGCGGAAGAATAATGCGGCCAAAATGGCGATCAGAGGCGGCAGAATCGACATCCAATCGCCGATCCGTTGAGTGCCCTGAAATTGGGCTACCTCGTCGCCGTCGGCGGCAAATACAGTGATGTCGATCTGCAGGTGTCCCGAGGCGGTGCGAGCCGTATCAAATTCGAGAAGCGGCGCGTCGGGATTGTCCGTGGCCTGAAGTCCTGTGATCTGCGAGGCCTCCTGCCAGACCA
>SKQC01000069.1 GCA_007119175.1 Myxococcales bacterium
CTGGGCTCCGATACCGAATTGGGCGCCGAAACCATCAACAAATATATCGACTATCACACCAGGGGGCTGATACCGAATTTGTTGAGCCCCGGCCAATTGGAGAACGTCTTCGCCGCCGTCAGTACAGTCTTATATCTCAAGGCGAGCTGGACGGGAGAATTCTCCGAGGGTAGCGAACGCGAGTTCTTTTTGGGCGACGATACGTCGATTCAGGTTCCCTCGATGAGCGGTATGACACGGACCGAATCCAATTACGATTTTATGACGGGAGACTTCCCGGACGATGAACCGACGGTGGTATCCGTACCCCTTCGCGGCGGATTTGTCTTCGATATTATTGCCCCGCCGGCCGGTGAATTGCCCCAGTATCTGGCCGACTTCGATGCCCAGGCCTACCACGAGCTGCTCGATGAGCTCTCCTCGGCAGATGCCAACGTCACTATGCCCGTATTCGAGATCGATTCGAGACCAGCGGCGAAGAATATAATGCTCGATGAATTCGGTTTACCCCCCTCTATTTTCGAGCTCGGGAAAATCGGCGACATCATCCACGAAGCGGTCATCGACGTAAATGAAACGGGCATCGAAGCGGCAGCGGCCACGGTGATCACCTTTCACGATAACCAGGCGTCGGGACCGGAATTCTCCGTCGAGATCGACCGCCCCTTTCTGTATTTTGTGCGCGATCGCAATACGCGAATGGTCCTGTTTTCGGGGCAGTACTTCGGCGATTGATCGCCACTGCGTCACCGCCCCGGCTGTGGTTTCTGCCGGGGCGGTTTCTGGAGCACCACTAGTCCCCTTCACACACGTAGATCTTGCCGGAGTGACCCTTTCGGTCTTCATCGTCACATTCATAGCCGCTGGGACAATCGTCGTCGGAGCGACACTCCATCATGCAGACCCCTCGCTCGGTGTCGATACATGCCGAGCCCTCCGGACAGTCCAAATCGTCGTCGCAGCCCACCGAACACATTCCGCCCGGCCAATCACTTCCGGTCAAACAGATATCCTTACAGTCGCTATTGCTGGAACAGGCTCCGCCGACCGTTGACGAGTCCTCGCCTACACTGTCTCCACAACCGGCGACGGATAAACCGAGGCCCACGACCAACCCCGCGACCGCCAGCAAATACCACCATTTCTTATTTTGTCGCATCGTTATACTCCGTGCTTTTTTGCGTTATTACTTTCCCGACACGCCTGCAATTGTCGCGTCAGTCCTCGACGCAGACGTATGCCTCTCCGCGATGTCCCTCTCGATCTTTGTCGTCGCATTCATATCCGCTTGGGCAATCGGCGTCTTCATAGCAGTCCATCAGGCAGATGCCGCGCTCAATGGCGATGCAATAACTCAAATCGGGACAATCGGTGTCGTTGTCGCACTCCAGGGTGCACATTCCGCCGGGCCAATCGCTGCCGGTCATGCATTTTCCCTCACAGGCATCGTCCTCAAAACAACCTCCTCCCACCACCGACGAGTCCTCTCCTACCAATTCCTCACCATTTCCTGGTTGATTGCCCTGGTTATTGTCGCCGGTCTCGTCACTGCCGCAGGCCGCAAATAGCGCGACTCCCGCCAGGAGTCCCAGGAGTGCAAATAATCTTCGCCAGTTCATTTGAAAACGCATCTCTATGCTCCTTTTTTCGTTAAAATATTTCGATGACCATCTGTGAGATACAGCGTTCATCGCAAGAAGATAGTAGGGTAAGACGGTACACTTTTCGCCCGGGAAGACCAGAAACCGTACTCAACCGGGGTACACGAAAAAATATGGCAGCGTACACTGCCGGAGTACGATTCCTTTGCTCCCACTGGCTCGACAAATTGATGGCCGCTCTCTGAGGACCTACCATGGATTTCTCTTTGTGGTCCTCACTTCAAGCCCACGGCGTATAATGACGGACTGGAAGCCCAATATCTTCGAGTTTCTCGACTATCGCGCCTATCTTCAGGCTTATTACGACGCCGCCAAAGAGCACCTCCCGGCCTTCTCCTACCGCTATTTCGCCCGCCGTGCCGGCCTGTCTTCGCCGAGTTTTCTTCGCCACGTAATGCGCGGTGAGCGCAATATTGGAACGACGGCCAAAAACTTTGCCGATGGGCTGGAGCTAAACGAAGAGGAGACCCGGTTTTTCCTTCTTCTCGTAGAATTCGACCAGGCGGAAACGGAGCGTGAAGCCAACCAGGCATTCGAAAAATTGTCGGCCAGCCGACGGTTTCGAAATGCCCGACGCATCGACAAGGCGATGTTTGATTATCTGTCCCATTGGTATTACCCGGCGATTCGCGAGATGGTGGCCCGTACCGACTTCCGGGAAGACCCGGCCTGGATCGCCTCCCAGTTGACGCCGGCCATCGAGGCCGAGCAGGCGCAGACGGCCATCGACGTATTGCTGGAGCTGGGGCTTGTTGTCCGCGATGATGAGGGGCAACTGCTTCGCGGAGAATCGAGCGTGACCACCGGCCACGAGGTGCGTTCGCTGGCGATCGCTAACTACCATCGCCAGATGCTAAAGAGAGCTGGCGAGTCCATCGAGCTCATCCCTCGCCAATATCGCGACCTGGGAGCGATGACCGTCTGCATCTCACCGGCGACGATTCGTGAGCTCAAAAGTCGCATCCACGCGTTTCGAGAGATCGTCTTCGAGATCTGCGAAAGTGACAACTCCCCGGAGGTGGTCTTTCAAATTAACACCCAGATCTTTCCCCTGAGTACCTTGCCTGATGACGACGATGGAGACGATTGAATGCAACAAAGTAAGTCGATGACGATCATCTGGACCGCTCTCGCCGGCCTCTTGATAGTGGCCTGTACGGGAACGGAGATCGGAAATCCGCAGGACGATGAGGAATCCGAGGTTTCGGTGCAGGTGCAGGGATTAGATCGGGGTACCTCCGGAGCGCTGACGCTGACCAATGGCATCGAATTCGAGGAAGCCTGGCTGGTCCTGGAAGATGTGGAGTTTCGAAGCGGACAAGAGTGTGAGGAGACGATTGCCACCGATTTTGATGCCATCAACGCCGTGGAGTTGATCTCGGGGACTGAGTATCCCGGCTATGATATGACGCTTCTTCCCGCGAGCAGCTATTGTCGCTTCGCCATACAACTCGACGAGGTAGAACTCGACGATCTCCCGTCGGGAGCGCCCGAGGAGTTGGCAGGACTGTCGATTTTGGTGCGGGGAAAATCGCCGGCCGGAATTCCCTTCGAGGTGCGCTACGACGATTCGGAACGGCTGGAGTTTCACGGTCGATTTACCCTGGCCCCGCCGGCACAATCGCTATTTACGGTCTTCGCTCTCAATGAGTGGTTGACGCCGGAGCAGCTCCAGAAAGCCGATGACGGAACCAGCGACACGATCGTGATCGATGATGACACGAATACCGATTTGTTGGAGGATTTTCTCGCCGCTCTACAGACGAGCGGCATATTGGTCCGCGACGAAAATGACGACGGCATATTGCAGGACTCGGAGCTGGATTTCCCGCTGGCCCGCGGAGACGCGTTGCTCATCGGAGACGACTGAGCTCAGAAAACTGAAACTCACGCAAGTCGTTTGCCGGATCTGATGCGATGATGGGGGTTATTCTCGGTCCACTAAACAGCGCCGGTGCTCGGCCGGAGCGCGCTTGAATGCCTCGGAGTCCGCATCGGGGCAATATTCGCGGATCGCCTCTCTGAGCGCCGTCAGTTCGTGCCAGCTCAGGGCCATGGGTTCGAAGACCAGCTCGATGACGTCTTCTTGCCCGTCATTTGCTTCGATCAATAAATCGACGGGGTCCGTGCTGTCGTCGAAGTGTCGACCACTCTGCCAGATGGCGTCGAAATTCTCGACGAAGGCGTCGACCAGATCCGGATAGTCGGTGTGGCGATAGATGATGACGTTTTCCATCGAGTTTTGCTCGGCATTATTGGAGTAATTATAGCTTCCCGTGGCCACGGTGGACTGGTCGACGATGAGATATTTGTGGTGGAGGTGTCGGGCATAGGAAAAATGCCAGCGATAGGCGTAGGTCTTAAAGCGAAGCGGTATGCCCAGATCAGCGAGGGCGTAGCTGAAGAGGCGACCGCGCTCGCGGCATCCGTAGATCGCCGCCTCGTCGTCGCTGGCATCGATGAGGCATTCGGCGAGCTCCTCTTGTTGCTCCTGGTGATCTTCAAAGGAGATATATTCGTTCTGGTCCAGGTATACCCGCAGGTCCAGGTCGGGGTCGTCGCGCCACCGGTTCATTAGCGCTTCGGAAATGGGGCGGGAGCGAAGATAGCGGGCGGCCACCCAGACAGAGGATTCGGCCTCGTCGATGAGCTCCACGATTCTCGTCGCCACAGTCTCGCGAAAGGGAATGGCGCGAAACCCGGCGCCCCAGCGGGTGGAGTAGGTGGGCTCGAAATTTGCCGAGGTTAAGAGGACCTCGAGCCCCACCGGTGAGGGGAGCGATTCGGCGGCGATGGAGAGTGTTTCGACAGGCTCGATCTCTTCGTTCCACTCCAGATTTCGGGAGTGAGCCCAGAGGTGGTTGAACTCGGCCTGCATGATCAGCACCAGAGTGGGGTCGCTTTTATGAAAGGTCGTATTTTCGTCGTACCGCGTCGCCGCTGCGTAGGCCAGATTTGCGCTGCCCGAAAAAAACCGGGCCGTCGAAGCCTGCAGTAGCGACTCTCGTGGTCCATCGATGATGGCGAATTTATGGTGCATCGTGCGGTTGATATATCGCACGTCGACCCCCATTTCCTCGAGGCCGGCAGAGGTCGAACCGGCCGGGCGCAGGTGATCGCCGTTGGCCTCATCGAAGAGAAGCCGAACGGAGACTCCCCGCCGGGCCGCGTCGCCAAGAGCGGCGATGGCCCGATGATCACTGAGCCCGTAGATCGCCAAATCGATGGAGTGCTCGGCATTGTCGACGAGGTCGACGATCCGATCGACGTGGCTTTCGCCGTAAGAGGAGGGCGAAAAGACCGTCTCCGTCGTCGGCCACCGCCGTTCGGCACAATACGACTCGATGGCCGCGGCGAGTTGTTCAAAGGCCACGGGACCGACAAATGAGATGTCGTCGATCGCTTCGACGCTGTCGAAATACCGGTCCTCATCGCTGCCGAATCGACCGTCCACTCCACTGCGATAGTCGGCGATATTTCGGGCGGCCCGATGGTGCAGACCTTCGGCGATAAGATGCTCGGCATTGCTCCCCGGATCGTTGACCAACAACAAGATATGTCGACGCTCGCAATCGCCGACCAGGTCATCGGCCTTGCCCCCCGACAGGGCCCGCGTGTCTTTCGCATCCGGCGATGACTCCAGATAGATATCGTCGACGTCGGCGCAGCCGGCCCCGAGGACGATGAATACGATGATCGTGAACAATCGGCGGCGCATCTTCCCCATAATCACCTCCCGTCAGTCCAGTTAAGTGACTCACCTCGATTCTATTATCGAGATTCCGGAGCAGATTTTGCGTCGAATTTGATTTAAGTGGGGGATTATCCCCAATCCCGCTAAGCTAAGGTGTTATTGGGTCACGATTCCCTCGGCATCTGGCATACCGCGTCAGATGGAGCCGATGACATCTTGTCATCGTTGGCGCCGAAAAAGGTGCCTTTGACTCGGTATACGTAGACCGTGGTGATCGTGCGTCACCTCGAGAGTTGGCCGGTCCTGTGAGACGAGGCCCCTGGCGCGGCACGATGGGAAGATCCCATCAGCTCCATTGGGTGGTTGCTTTACCGAACAACGTGGAGCTTCATCATTACCGCAATATATCTATTTTTTAACTTATTGGCATTGGGATTAGCTCAGTTCGCTGCTTCCTTGGAGAATGCGATCTTCTGACTATATTTGGACTGTTTGACGGAAACGGAGAGCACCGCAAGTAGCGTTGCGACGTGCTTTTTCTTTAGAAACCGAGAGCATTCATCATGGGGGGCATACGCAGCGTCGAGTGGGCCGTGAAATCAGCGCGATCGACACCTGTGGTATGGCTTCTGACCTGGCACGCGCATCAAAGTGCCGAAGAAGTAAGAGGTAATTATGAGGTATTTCACACGCTTACTCATCTCACTGCTCGCGTTGTCGCTCGTCGTTGGCATCACTGCCTGCGCCGAGGACAATGACGACGACAATCCGGACGAGTCGATTGTCGAACTTATCGGCGACGAAGACTTCTCTACGCTGCGCACTGCCCTGGAGGTGGCAGAGCTGGATGATATCCTGGCGGGCAAAGAAGAATATACCCTCTTTGCTCCCACGAACGACGCTTTTGACCGGCTC
>SKQC01000223.1 GCA_007119175.1 Myxococcales bacterium
ACGCTTCTTTGTTTTCTTTGCGTCCTTTACAAGCTGGCCGCGGACCCCGAACGCTTCTTTGTTTTCTTCGCGTTCTTTGCGGTTCAAAACGACAGCGTGAAGGCGGCCCCGGCGCCATCACCGCTGACCACGGGATGAATCATCGCCGACGACTCACCGCCATCGTCTGAGGAGGGCAGAACCAGCAGGGCGATCCCCGCCGCCGTCGCCGCAAAACCGACCCCGTAAAGGGTTGGCACGGCCCAGCGGACGCGGTCGTAGCTGTCCTGCGCGTCGGCTTGCTCGCTTTCGAAGTCAGAGACCATCGAGGGATCGTCATCGGCCTGATTGCGCAGCTCTTCCAGATCGCTATGTCGACTCTCCCAGCGCAGATGCCACACCAGAGCACTTCCCAGGGTCACGGCGCCCACGCCAGTCAGTGATAGACCGCCGATGGTCTTCATATCCATCCCACTGTCCTCCGGTGGTGGCTCGACGGCCATCTCTTCGTCGTCATCGGCGATCTTCTCGTCCAGCCCGGCCCGCACCTCCCGGGCATCCTCGGCCAGATCGGCCTCCGCGAAATAGGGCTCTCCGTGATCGAGCCAGCGCGCCGTCTCGTCCAACTCGTCGTCGGCCAACGCCGCCTCGGCAAGATCGAGCGAACACTCTGCGAGAACCGCTTCGACATCGTCGCGGTCCTCCGCAGAACCATCGCCGGTCTCCAGAAATTGTCCGCCCAACTCGATGGCCGTCTCGCACTCCTCAATCAGATAACGAGTGATCATTTCATTTTTGAGCAAAATCGCCTGTGGATAGGCCTGATAGGCCGCGTTGTAGGTCTGCGCCGCCTCCTCCAGCTTGCCCGCTTCATATAACTCATTGCCCTCGGCACTGAGACGCAACATCTCCTGGTAGGACTCAGCGTCCTCGTCGTCGACCTCTGTCATCGCCTCCTCCCCGCCCATCTCCGCGTCCTCGGCAACCACAGGCGACACAAAAAGGAGCAAACTCGCCACAGATAAACCGACGATCAATGACCACTTTTGACGGCATCCTCGTACCACAATCGACTCCGTTGGACTCAGTTTCGTTCGGGAAGTCCGATTCCTGCCGGCTCTTCCAATTGCTCTTCGTCATCTTGATCGGCCCCGCGCCGGCGGCGCTCCAGCCGGATGGCATCCGGCTGCTGCGAGGCTTCTTCAGCCTCTTCTTCGGCGTCTTCTTCAGCGTCCCCTGCGTCATCCTCGGCAGACGGCGAACCGGCGGCCGCTGTCGGTTCCCGCTCCGGCGCCGGACTCGGCGTCGGTTCCTCGGCAGCCGGGACTACAGGATCGCGCTGCGGATCTGACGCCTCTTGCTCGTCTTCTTCCTCGACGGGCTCCGCTTCGTCTCCTTCCTCCGAGGGATCGGGATCGCTGACTTCGCCATCATACTCTTCGGAATCATCACTCGCCAGCGGTAGCTCGCTGTCGCCGTCATCCTGCTCGACGGCCTCGTCGACTTGCGGGGGCTCATCGCGCTGCGCGTCTTGCTCCCGATCGATGAGAGCCTGCTGTTCGGCCTCGTCTTCGGCCACCCCGTCGGCGGCGTCGTCCGAGCTCAAAAACATCACTGCCACCACCGCCACTACCACCACCGCCACGATGGCCACGGCCAGGCCAATGATCAATGGTCGATGATTATCGGAGATCTCCACGAATGTGCTGACCCGTTCGCTGTGCTCGGGGCCGGACTCACTTTCTACCGGAGCGACGATAGCGGCGATCTCATCGCTCTCATCCTCACCATCGTCGACCACCGATTCCTCAGAACTCTGTGACTCATCGGCCGGCGCCGGAGCTTCGTCTTCGCCGAGGGCCTCCAGGGCCTCCTCCTCATCGGAGGCATCAGATTCCGGGGCATCAACCGGCAAATTGTCGTCCGGTGGTGCCACCATCGTCGGCGCCGAGGCCAGCTCCTCGCGGCTGACCTCTTCGTCTTCTGCGTCGTCTTCTTCCTCGAAAGCCGCCGCCGTCAGCTCCAGCGGCTGTGGCGAGTCCACGTCCAGGGCTTTCAGGGCCTCGCCGAGGGCTCGGCAGCTCTCGAACCGATCCTCGGCTTCCTTTTCCAGACAACGCAGCACGATTTGCTGCAGTTCCTCAGGGACCCCCTCACGCTCGAATGGAGGCACCTCCTCATTGAGATGCATCATCACCGTCTCAATCGGCGTATCCCCTAAAAAGGGAAGCCGCCCCTCCAGCATCTCGTATAAAATCACGCCTATGGCATAAATGTCAGTGGCAAAGGTGACGTTGAGCTTTGCCCGCACCTGCTCTGGACTCATATACGGAGGAGTGCCGAACATCTGCCCCATCTGGGTCAGGCGCGTACGCTTTTCATCGTCCTCGGCAATGCGGGCGATACCGAAATCGAGGACCTTGATATTTTGCTCCGCCTCGTCGGCGACCACCATGATATTTTCGGGCTTTAAATCGCGGTGGATAATCTTTTGCTTATGGGCATGGGAAATTCCCTCCGCGACCTGTCGCCCCGCATGCACGATGTCACCGACGGGAAGTTGCTTACCGACCCACGCCTCCAGCGACTTGCCCTCTACATATTCGAAGACCGCAAATAGGGCCTCGATTTCCTCGGAGTACCCGAATTCGTAGAGCATCACGCAGTTGGGATGACGCAGCCGGGCGATGGCCTTGGCTTCGGTCTCAAAACGCCGACGCACCGCCTCGTCGCTGGCCAGATCTTGGTGGAGAACCTTGATGGCTACCGGACGCTCGATCTGCTCATGCTGGGCGAGATAAACCCGTCCCATTCCGCCGACCCCGAGCTCGCGCTTGACGCGGTATTTTCCCTCCAACAACGCCCCCGGAACTACCTGGCTTTTCGTGCTAGTACTCACCGATTCTTCCATCATCGCGAGTAGAGCGCGCGAAACCAGATCTACCAGGAGGTCTCGCGGGCGGAATGAACCCGTTTCTGGGCCTTATCTTAGGTCCTGCATATTTTATACCACGCTTTATTCGCTGAGCGTTCTGATCGAAAATAACATCCTTCAACCGGGTCCATGATGCACGCTCCCGTTCCAAAGTCAAAGTTACACCGACGCCGCGTGTAGATCGGCGCATCAACCCTGATGGCCGGTATAGATACCTGTGCTTGATTCTCGTCGTGCCGCTCTCTATCCTTGCGGGACATAAATGGTCCTCGGCGAGTTGAGCGCTCTAAACTGACTGCCTCGCCACTTTGTAAAATCCCCGGTTTGATGCGGATACCGCGAATCGAATTTCACTTCTGGCAGGTTTGATGATGAACGCTTCTTTTCTTCTTCGTCTATGTACAATCGCCACTATTAGCGGCTGCCTGGCCGCCACCTCACTGCTCGGCTGCTCTGACGATCCCGATCCGATCACGCTTAATGACGGAGACAACGTCCTGGAGATCAACCAGGGCAATAACGGGGAAAATCAAAACCAGAACAACGATCCGACCACCAACGACAATCAAAACCAAAACCAGAACAACGATCCCCCCGGACCCGGTGATCTGGAGACGGTCACTGTGCTCGACGACAACGCCTCCATGACCAGTGGCTCGAGTAACCTGATCGAAGTCGAGGTGCCCGAAGGCACCTATTCAATGTCGATTACGGTCACGGACGGCACGCCGACCAATATGTACTACGTCGACAACTGGCAGGGACCGGGCGGCTTTCAACTCGTACCTCCCGGCTGGGCTTCTGCCCAAACGCAGGTCTGCCACCAGAACTGCAATAACCGGATCGCCATGAGCGCCGCCGCCTTTTCGGCGCTGGCGCCCAATAATCCAAACGCAAAGGTCGACCCGGGCACCCACCAATTTCAGGTGGGCGCCATGAGTATGACCGGCGGCGCCGTGCCAAATGAAACGGTGAAGGTCACCGTCCATGCCGAGGTCGTCGAAGATGGACTGCCGCCACGGGGAACCCTTGATCTCAACCTGTTTTTCTCCGGTTCCAATGGCTGGACGGCAAGTACAGCCGAAAACTCCGCCGAGGTCGCGCAGATGATCGACGAGGTCGACCATATCTACGACCAGGTCGGAATCGACATCGGCCAGGTCGCCTATCACGATGTGGATTCGAGCTACCAGATCATCGAGGACAGCCTCTCCGGCACAGGTGACCTCAGCCAGATGTTCATGAACTCCGCACAGGCAACCCTTGAAGGTCCGAGCGTGTTTTTCGTCAGCGAATTGCGCGCCGGCTTCGGTGGGATGGGCGGCCAACAAGGCGGTGGCAGTATCCTCGGCATCTCCGGTGGCATCCCCGGCCCGGTGATGGTCGACGGCTCTCGACGCGGTGGGGTGGCCGTCGCCACCGACTCCTCGCAGGGATTCGGCGCCCCCGGCATCGCCCACGTCACGGCCCACGAAGTCGGACATTATCTGGGACTCTTTCACACCACCGAGCAGGCCATGGGCAGCTTCGGCGGCGGACCGAGCCACGATCCGCTCCCCGACACCCCCGAGGACGACCCCTCGTATCTGATGTATTATTCTGGTCAGGGCGACCTGATGTCTGAATGGCAGGGCCGGGTAATGCGTAAAAACCCATGGGTGACCTTTTAATTGAACACCGGCACCCGACCGCACACTGGCTCGACCTGTTTTATAATAAAGCGGCGCCCATCGTCGCCTAACATGATTGAGGAGTTTTCCATGACCACATCAACCATCTTGCGCATCAGCGGATTCGCCCTGGCCATCGTCGCCCTTCTGGCCTCCCCGGCCGTTGCCCAGTCGCCAACTGAGGCCACCGGCCACCACGGCGATCACGGAATCGCAGGTGACGATCTCGACGACGCCACCGCCTTTCACCATATGGTCCGCGGCATTGACGTATTACCGAACCGCGCCACCATGGAAGAGCGATGGCCCGACGCATTGCAGCGGCTTATCGCTTTTGCACTCGACGAAGATGTTCCCGAATACGAGCGCTGGCGCGCCACCTCTTTGTTGACCAACTTCCCCGAGTCCGAGGCCCAGGACGCGCTTTTGAAACTCACCGACACCGAAGAGCCACGAATCCGGTCTATGGCCTATTATGTTCTGGGCACGACCTTTCTCGAGGACGGTGACGACGCACTGCTCGCCGAGCTCAAGACCGGACTCGACGACGACGAAGAGCGGGTGCGCGCCGACGTGGTTCGCTCCTTTGGGTGGACGAATAACGAAGACGCCCATCAGATCCTGCGCGACATCGCCACCGGCGACCGACAAGACGATCTGCAGCCCATCGCCGAGCGCTCCCTACAACGCCTCGCTGACTGAGTTTGTGCGGCACCGAAAAATGACAAATGTGGCCCCATGCTGCATGCTGCATTTAAGTCTATGAACACTCATGGAACGAATGGGAATTGATGCCATGGATTATCTGTCGCGTGGACTATTCGCCGGGCTGATTTGCCTCGCTTGTGTCGTCGGTATTGCTTGCACCGACGAAGTCGGACATAGCGAATGCCCATCTGGTGAAACCTTCGACGAGGTCACCGCTCAATGCGTCCCCATCCAATGTCCGGACGGTTCGACCTACAATCCGATTCAGGGCCAGTGTGAAGACGACGACGGGACCCCCGTCGATCCCGTCGAAAATCAGTCCAATCAGTCCAACGATAATCAGTCCAACGATAATCAGTCCAACCAGTCCAACGACAATCAGTCCAACCAGTCCAACGACAACCAGTCCAACCAATCCAACGACAATCAGTCCAACAACAACCAGCAGAATAATACCACCGAGCCGCCAAGCGATATCGACCCGCCCTACGACCCTTTTGAACCCCAGGAACCGTCGACGGCTCAGTATCATAGCTGTGAATCTGACGACTTCGAGGGGCTCGAAGAGCCTCGATTTATCCACAGTGATCCGGCCAATTACCTGCTGGCCGCTCGCCCCGACGTTGAGGCATCGGCGGTCAACGCCTCGGTTCCGCTTCATGGCCACGTGTTGGAAGATGGTGACGCCAATTACGCGGGCTTTGTCCTCGGCCTATCCTCCCCGGATGGCCAGGACAGCGCTTCTGAGACCTCGGACTGGATATTCGGACAGGTCGCCTCCATCGGCGAATATGGCGCCGCCCGCCAGGGCGACGGAAATTCCTATTTTACACACGACAATTTCCCAGCCTCCACGCTCAATCACGTCTCCCTCGATACCGATGATACGCCTGCCGAGATTCGCGACCGACTCGTCGGCGCCATCTACGGCATCGCCGCCGACGATCTGGTCCATGATTTAGACGACG
>SKQC01000358.1 GCA_007119175.1 Myxococcales bacterium
AAGAGATTCGTCAGGCTCTCGATACGGCCATCCGTGGCGCTGACCGGGTCGCCGAGGTCGTGCGAGGGCTCAGGACCTTCTCGCAAACCGACGAAGAGCTCGCGCCCGTCGACGTTCGCAAGCCCCTTAAAAAATCAGTCAAAATAGCCGGCAACGAAATCCGACATCGGGCACGGCTGATCGAGGATTACGGCAAGGTCCCGCCGATCGACGGCAACGAACGCAGTCTGGGCCAGATATTTTTGAATCTCCTCATCAATGCCACCCAGGCTCTGGAAACCGGCGACGCCAGTCACAACGAAATCCGCGTCGAGACGAGCACCACGTCGGAGGGAGAGGCAGTCGTCGAGATCTCCGATACAGGCGTGGGCATCGAAAAAGACGTTCTCCCCCATATCTTTGATCCCTTCTTCTCCACCAAACCGGTCGGTAAGGGCACAGGCCTCGGCCTGGCGATTTGCCACAGCCTCGTCGACGCCCATGACGGCCACATCGACGTCGAGTCCGAAGTCGGTCAGGGCTCGACATTTCGCCTCACCTTTCCGGCGACGACGCAAGAGCCTGTAAAAAAAGAAGCTCCTCGCCGTCCCACACGCCCCGAAGGCAAAAAGCCAAGGCTATTACTCATCGACGACGAACCGGAGGTCCTGGCTTCAATGAAGCGTCGACTGCGCCGGTATTTCCGTGTCGATTATAGGAAGAGCGCCGGCGAGGCACTCCAATTGCTTCGCAGCGACACTCACTACGATCTGATCGTATGTGACGTGATGATGCCCGATATGAACGGAGAGGACTTCTACAAAGCCCTCTCTGAGCGCCACCCCCACCATCTGCCGCGACTCGTCTTCATCAGCGGCGGTGTATTCGACACCGATCTCAAGGACTTTGTTCGCGACCAGGATCGGCCTCTTTTGGAAAAACCGGTCGATATCACCAGGCTGCAAGACCTCGTCACACGTCACAACGACAAATGAGATATGGGAATCATGCCTGCCTAGTTTGAGTCGCCGTCCCAATTTCGTGTCGACGACGCGTTTTCGGCGATGACCACCACCTCCGAGGCGAATTTGCAGTTGCCTGACAGGAAAGTTTTGCCCCTGTTCTACCGACACGACGCGATGCCCATCGCATTTGCAAGGCCAGCATATTTACTACACCATCGTCACCGCTGACGTTCATCTTCCGTTCGCCTTTAACTAGATAATTTTCGGTTCGCTCGAGAATCGAGGCTGAGCGGATCGACCTGACTCTCAATTGATGGAGCATTGCCGATGAATCAAGGACAAGGACAACCCGGGCCCGGCCCCCAGGACTCTCAGCAACCTCAACAACCCGGCCCACCCCCGCCGGCTCAGCCGCAACCGGGAGGAGGAGGAGGAGGCGATGAGGGCGGCAGCAACAAAACGCTGATTATCGGCATTGTCGCCGCGGTCTTCGTACTCTTTGTCGTCCTGCCCTGCTGCATCTGCGGTGGGCTGTCCATCGTGGGCAATCAGGTCGACGACGACTGGGAGTTTGAGGAAGCGGATTTTGACTTCGACGACGATGATCTCGATTTTGATTTTGATGATGACGACTTCGACTTCGACGACGACTTTTGATCCCAGTCACCGGGCGGAAACGCCCGTCGGCCGCGGTCGCGGATAGATCCTCGGCCGCGGCCAGACCTCATCGCTATCCTGGATCGTCCAGTCCTCATAGCCCGGTCCAATTGAAGGGCCGGCAAATACCTGAACGGCCACCAGCGGATCGGAGCCGATATTCCAACGGATCTGAGTGCCCGCCGGCAGATAAATCCCCATTCTCGGTCCCACCAAAAAGCTCTTGTCGTCGACGTTCAACACGGCACTGCCGGACAAAATATATAGATATTCTTCGGTATGCGTCGGCTCTTCCGGCGCCATTTCCACCCCGGAATCAAGCACAAACTCCCCCATATAGGCCCACTCTCCCTCGGCGATGGGTACGGCGCGAACGTGACCCTCCTCGGATATCCGGGGTGTGACCCGGTCGGCCTGCACGACACTCGCCACAGCGCCACTGACCTCGGCAAGCGCCATCGATCCTGCCAGCGCCACTACCATTGCCAGCGCTGCCGCCACCGCGCAGCGCATCGATCGATTCTTTCCCCCCATCGAGCCCCCCAATTTTGTTGGTGTGATGTCTATTTCACAATATCAGCACCGATCGGCCCGTTGGCTACCCAACGGGGTCAGTGGCCGCCGCGAATAACCACTCGGCAAGGGAGTCCGAAAAATTCAGTCCCCGCTCGGTGGGACGATAGATCTTCGATGGGTCGCGCTCCATCCAACCGCGGGCGACTAGATCGTCGCAGACCTCCGTCACATACTCGATGCGCCGCGATCCGAGTGATTTTTCGAAGACATCGCGCAACGCAGAAAGTGCGACGCCATATCGGGTGCGGGCGCCCAGAAAGAGCCGTTCCGCAAAATGCTTTTGTGGGGCGAGTCGCTCTGTCGTCGCCAACTCTTCGCAGCGCTTCATATAGTCGTCAAACCGACGCGGATTGGCCCGCCGTCGAGCCGTCCCGTCGGCATCGACGGCCAGACTGTGGGCTCCGACGCCGACGCCCAGATAGGGCCGCCCGCGCCAGTATCCGCTATTATGCTCGCTCTCCGCTGCCGGGGCCGCAAAATTCGATACTTCGTATCGCTCAAGCCCCACCTCTTTCGTCGTCTCCACCAGACGGGCCAGCATCTGTGCTGCCATGTCGTCATCGGGCACACTGACGATCCCCTGCTTGCGGCGAATCCAGAACGTCGTCCCCGGCTCGATGGTCAAATTATAGCCGCTCACGTGGTCCAACCCGTGATCGACGACCAGCTCTTTGAGGACCTCCAGATCGGCCTCCCACTCCTTGAGCGGCTGTGAGGGGCCGGCGAACATCAAATCGATGGAGACCCGATCCATCACCTTCAATGCGCGCTCCACGGCCCGGCGGGCCTCCGCCGCGTCGTGACTCCGCCTCAGCGCGTGAAGATGCCGAGGCTGAAAGCTCTGACAGCCGATGCTCAACCGATTGATCCCGCCCTCTCGCCAGGCCCGAAGGCGTTTATCGCTGACCTCGTTGGGATTTGCCTCCAGAGTCACCTCAAGCTCGTCGGCGAGATGAAAACGGCTCTTTATTTGTTCGACGATCTCCTCGAGGCACTCCGTCGCCAGAAGCGACGGTGTACCACCGCCGAAGTACAGTGTCCCCACCTGGCGAGTGCCCACCTCGCTTTGCCGTCGCCGAAGTTCGCCGAGCAGCGCCTCGGTGTACTCCTGGTGCGGAATCTCGGCTTTTACGGTGACCGCAAAGTCGCAATACGGGCAGCGGCGCCGACAAAATGGCACGTGCACATAAATCCCCGCCGAGTTGTGGTGAAAAGTGTTATTCAAAGTCTACGTCGGTATCGAGCCGTCCCTCGCGGGCGCGCACCTGCACAAACGACGGGACATACGAGGCGTCGGGATGCACCCCCGGTTTGATATCACTGCCGAGCCTTTCCCATCCCTCTCGTCGCCAGGGACGCGGGATATAATAGGCGTAGACCAGATCGTCTGCACTCAATGAGACGTAGTCTCCGCCTTCAATTCGCTCCGTGGTGAATAGATATTGTCGATCAAGGGCGATGCGCACATCGCGCCAGTCTCCGCGGCCTGTATTTTCCACCACCAGATCCACACCGACCACGGCGTCGCGAAGATAGAGATCGGCGCCCAACTCGTTGGTGTCGTCATCGCCGCTAAACGCCCAGATGCCCGTCGCCAATGACAAAATGACAAAACCGGCGAGAACGCCGATTTTCTCAGCATGATAGCGCGATCCCCAGTGGAAAATTCCTTTCAGAGAATCCTGAAACCTTTTCCCGATATCGGCTTCTGCCATGGTCCGATTACCTGGTCCTGCAAAAAATTGCCTGGTGGGCTCGAATTCGACTTCTATTTATAGCTCAGCTCGCCCGAAGTTTACACCCCGGGTCTGCAGGGTGCGATCACGCGCCCGCAGATTGTCGCGCGCGTGACTCACCAGTCAGAAATAAGGTTGTCTTGACAACGCTTTAAAAGGAGCCCTATTCCCTCCTAACTCAGATACGAGGGTGCACTCGGGGCAGTCCAGTTAAAAAGCTCGAGACAAGCACTCGCAGTCCTCAGTGAATTAGGTATCAAGTCATGACAAACGACACCGACTCCCGGCCCACGGCGGCCTTCTATGACGTCGACGGGACGCTGATCAAGACCAATGTAGTTCACGCCTACGCCTATTACGCGATCAATACGCCGGAGATTACCAAGCGTGTAAAAAAAACGGCGGGACTCGTCGCCAGTCTCCCTTTGTACTGGCTGGCCGACAAATTCGATCGCCGCCTATTCAACGAGGCATTTTATAAAAATTACGCCGGCTACACCGAAGATCGCCTGGTCATCCTCGGCGAGGAGATCTTCGACAATGTCATCCGCCCCAACCTCTTTGAGGGCGCACAAAGCCTGGTGGAGCGCTCACAACGACAGGGACACCGACAGATTCTCGTCACCGGTGCCATCGACGTCATCACCCGGCCTCTGGCCGACTATCTGGGCTGCGATGACTACGTCGCCAATCGCCTGGAGCTAAAAGACGGCGTGGCCACCGGGAGGTTGGAAAAGCCACTGATCGCCGGGGCCAATAAGGCCCTGTGGGTCCGCCAATACGCCGAAGAACACGGCTACGATCTGGACGGCTCCTTTGCCTACGCCGACAGCGGCTCGGACGTCCCGCTTTTATCCGTCGTCGGCCATCCCTGCGCCGTCAATCCCGACTTTAAATTGCGCACCACCGCCCGGGCCTACGATTGGCCGGTCTTGAATCTCGACTGAACTCTCACTGTACTCGCACTACCGCCTGTTACCACGTTGTGAAGGTCTCGAATGTCTGACTCCCCCGAATCCTATAATACGGTTCGCATCCTCGACGAAGATTCGCCGCCCCGCTTTTTGCACTGCGGCGAGGATTTCATCACCCATAAATTTCCCGCCGGAACCCGGGTGCTGTACGCCAACCCGCCGATGAAGCCCATCGAAAACCGGGGAGCGGCGATCCGCTACGCCCTCAACCATCCCGAGGGCGACGATAAGCCGCTATATGCGCGGCTAAAGCCGGGGATGAAGGTCACGATTGCCATCGATGACATCTCGGTTCCCCTTCCACCGATGAAGACCCCGGATATCCGCCAGCAGGTCCTGGAGATTTTGCTGGAGATGCTCACCGATCACGGCGTGGAAGACGTGGAGATGATCATCGCCCTTGCGCTGCACCGTCGAATGACGGAATCGGAGATCCGCCGCATGGTGGGCCCCGAGATATTTGCCGAACACTATCCGGATACGCTGTACAATATGGATGCCGAGGACGAAGACGAGATGGTCATCCTCGGCGAAACCGATCACGGTGAGGACGTCCAGATCGTGCGCCGGGCCGCCGAAAGCGACCTGTTGATCTACGTCAATGTCAATTTCGTCCCCATGAACGGTGGCTTTAAATCGATCGGAACCGGCCTCGCCGGCTACCAGGGCATCCAGCACCACCACAACCCGGAGACCATCCTGGAGTCCGACTCCTATATGGATCCCTCCAATAGCGAATTGTACAGCTCCAATGAGCGAATGGGCCGCTACCTCAACGACAAACTCGATATCTTCCACATCGAGACGGCCTTTAATAACAAAATGTACGACGACCAGCTCGACTTTTTATCGCGCCCCGAAGACGACTGGTCGGCTGGCGACCAATTTAAATTTCGCTCCATGAAGTGGACCCTGGACAACCTCCCACGAGCCGCAAAACGGGCGCTCTTTCACAAGGTCCCCGCCGATTACGGACTGATCGGCGTCTTCGCCGGTCCCACCGAGGCGGTGCACGAAAAGACGCTGGAAAAATGCTGGCAACAACACGCCGTGCCGGTTCAGGGACAATCGGACGTCGTCGTCTACGGGATTCCCTTCGAGAGTCCCTACAACGTCAACTCCATTATGAATCCCCTGCTGGTGCGGGTGATGGCCCTGGGCTATTTCTTCAATATGTATCGGGGAAAACCGCTGATTAAAAAGGGCGGAACCCTCATCATCACCCATCCCTGCTACGACGATTTCGACGCCGATCACCACCCGAGCTATATCGAATTCTTCAATCGCGTCCTGCCAGAGACCCGGTGCAGCAAGACCATCGCCGAGCGCTGGGAAAAAGAATTTGCCGAGAATCCGAATTATA
>SKQC01000329.1 GCA_007119175.1 Myxococcales bacterium
ATGTTGAACGGCTCGGAGGTGGAGTTTTTATATAGCTTCGACGGTTCGATGTGGCGGCCCGCCGGCACGGGGCCAAAATTGCAGATCGACGATCCGAGATTGCGGCTTCAGGGCGAGCAGGAATTGATGCTGCGAGCCCGCGATATGAGCACTGACGGCGCTCGCTGGCAGAGCGACCCGACCGTCATGGACGTATTGGTCGACTACGCGGCGCCGCGACTTCAGATCTGGCAGCAAGGCGAGCAGATTCGCGTCGACGCCGACGATGTGGTCGACGATATCGAGGAGATGGCCATGCGCCATCGCTTCGTCGTCGACGGCGAAGCGATGAGCTGGTCGAGCTGGGAGCTCATCGACGCCATCGATATTGACAAAGGCGCCGGGGCCGACGAATTGGCGATCGAAGTCGAGGTGCGAGACCGCGCCGGCCATACCTCCCACGACGACATCACAATCGAACGCGCAGCGCTGGGTGAGGTGGCTGAAAGCGGCGATGAGGTCCGCGGCTGTGGTGGTTGCGGAGCCACCGGTGGCTCGACGCCGCCTGTGGCATTGCTGCTGGTATTGGTGGGTTTTGTCGCCCTTCGACTCCGCCGCCGAATCTCACGGCGATCGGTCGCCATTATCGCCGTGAGCGCGATGGCGTTGATGGCCACCGGTTGCAGTGGATGCAGCGACGAGGTCCAGGAAAACGCAAATGAGGAAGAGCAGTGCCCCGATGGCTGCGAGGACGACGAGGAGTGCATCGACAACGAATGCGTCTTTCCCGGCTGTGAGGCCGACGATGAATGCGACGCCTCCCAATGCGCAGACGACGAGTACGTCACCTGCGAGGACGGCGATTGTATGTGCAATATCTTTTGCGCCGACGGCTGTGGCGAGGAGCAATTCTGCTGCTATGACAGCGACTCCTGCGTCGATCTTCCCGACCCCTGCGACGGTGTGAGCTGCGATCTCGACGGCTACGAACCGGAGCTCGTCGAGATGTCGAGTGTCGAGGACAACGAGAGTTGCGAGATCAACGACGGCGAATGCGAATGCGTGCCGATGCCGCCGATTCCGATGCGCTATCACGGAAGTTATCTGTCCATCGACCGCGGCGATCAGATCACGGCCATTTCAGTTCATAACCTCGGCTACGGCGATCTGATGGTGGGCATCGTCGAAGAAGAGGACAAACAGGCCATTCAGGAGTGGGTTGTGGTCGATGGAATTCCCGACGGCGGGACCATCGGCGGCGACCCTTATGGGTTTCGCCAGGGCGTGCTGACCTCGGGGCCCGAAGTCGGAACCCATACGGCGCTGGCTGTCGACGACGACGATCGAATTCACGTCTTTTATCGCCACGAGGGCGACGACACGCTCAAATATGCCCGAGGCGAAGAAGACGGCGATGAATGGGAGTTTGAAACCACCCTGGTAGAGCAACAAGAAGTCGTGGAGAGCGGCTATTTTTCGGCGCTCCATCTGCGCGACGACACACTCCACCTCTTTTATTCGGTTCGCCTCGACGAGGGAGCCTCCGAGTTGCGATATCGAAGCATCGCCATCGATCATCCCGTCGACGAGATGATGGATACCGACTACGAAGTTCTCCACGAGGGCGTGACCGACGAGGAAGGGCCCGAGGATTACCTGCGCCTCGCCGCGTTGTTCGTGCAGGTCGTGGAGGATGAAGAGGGAGCATTATTTGTCTCCTTTTACGACAATACCCGTCATGAGGCCGGCTGGATGAGAGAGGACGGCGATGGATTTGGTGAGCCTGTATTTCTCGACGATGACGCCGGTCCCTACGCCAGCGCCAGGCCAGATAGTGAGGGCGAGGTCCACGTGGCCTTTATGGACCTGACGATGAAAGCGCTGATCTATCGCACCGAAGACGGCGAGCGAGAATATGTGGTCGACGGCATTCGCGACCACGCCGGTGGCTACAGCGAGATGCCCGTCGGCCACGATGTGCAACTCTTCGTTGACGGCGACGATGTCGAGGTGTTGTATCACGACGCGTCGACCCACGAGCTTCGCCGCGCCGTGCGCGACGATGGTTCCTGGGAGGTCGATACCCTCGCCGGTGTGGCCGGTGAGGAGGCGCCGGCGCAGGGACTCTTTGTTCGCGCTTTGACGCTGGGCGATGAGCGGCTGGTCGTCGATTTTTCGGTCGATACGACCGGTGACGACGAGCCCGTGGGCCATCCGACCTTTCGCATGATCGACTGAGCTTTCGCAGTATCGAGTAATTTCATGAAATCAATTTCGCGTTGGATCGGGGCCCTGACAGCGGTGGCGCTGGTCGTCTTTGCGGCAGCGCCGCAGGCAGCGGCGCAGCAGCAGGATCTGTCGACGGCGGACCGCATCGCCATGCTCTATGCCCCGCAGCTAAATTTCACCCGCGGCGGCGATCCGTTGATTCGGCTGGGGATTTTGGAGGGCCGTGAGGAGGTGGAGTTTACTCCCTCAGAGCCGATTCGCCTGATGCCACAGGGGCCGCAGGGCCCGGAGGTGGAGCTACCCGGCGACGTGACCTATACGGTGAGCATCAACGACAGCGTGCCCGGCGACTACAAGCATTGGGTGACCGTCGATCGGCTCACCATGGATCAGCGCGATCGCACCGACGCGGTGATCCGAGAGTGGGAAGAGCGGGGCTATGAGCCGGAGACCTTCGAGGTGGGCGGCCATTTTGCAGTGCGAGGTGAGGTCTTCGATTCGCGGGCAATATTGGTCACCGTGGGTGGGACGGAAACTCGCGCCGAAGCCCACGGAATCCGCCGTCGTCTGCAGGCGCAATATGGTATCGAGGGCGACCTGCACAGCGAGCGACTCAGCTATCCCAGCGCCGAATTTGCCTTCCGCGGCGCCGGACTCGGCTTTACGATTCGCCACCGGGACGTGCTGTGGGTGACCTCGCGCTCCGGTCGCGAGGAGGCGATCGAATACGAAATCCCCGACATCCCCCGTGCTTATGGACAGGGAAGCGAGACCCGGCGCTATACGGGAGAGCTGATCTTTGCGCCCGACCAAAATGGCCGCATCGCAGTTGTAAATAGCCTCGGCACAGAGCGGGTATTAAAGGGAACGGTTCCCTCTGAGATCTTCGCCTCCGCGCCGGCCGGAGCGCTTCAGGCCCAGGCGATCGCCGCCCGAAATCATATCTTCGCCGCCATCGGTGTGCGCAACCTGGCCGATCCCTTCATGTTGCGCGCCGATATCTACGATCAGGTCTACGGCGGGATCGACGCCGAAGACGAGCGCACCTCTGCAGCCGTGGAGGCCACCCGCGGTCAGGTGATGCTCGATGGAAAGCGGATTGTCACCGCCAATTATAGCTCCAATGCCGGGGGCTTTACCGAGAATAACGAAAATGTATGGGACGCCCGACCGCAGAGTCATCTGCGCGGCAAGATCGATGCCCCAGAAGAGGCGGTACCGGCCGAATTTCGAGGTGGCATCACCGACGACAATATTGAGGCATTTTTGGACGCCGATTTTCCGGCGTATAGCCGGGAGGCACCGGTTTCGAGCGCCAATTTTTATCGGTGGGACGCCCGGGTCGACGCCACGGAGGCGCGAAGCTGGTTGGCGGCGCGCGATGAGGATGTGGGCGCCTTAAGAGATGTGGAGATCATCGATCGCGGCGTCAGCGGCCGGATCATCCGCCTTCGGGTCGTCGGTACCAGCGGCGAGGCCGTAGTGGAGCGCGAACTCAATGTGCGTCGATTATTCGGCGGGCTTCGAAGCGGGCTATTCGCCATGGACATCGAGCGCGGTCCAGACGGCAATATTCGGGAATTTCAGTTTCGCGGCGCTGGTTTTGGACACGGTGTCGGCATGTGCCAGACCGGTGCCATCGGGATGGCCGAAGAGGGCTACGGTCATCGCGATATTCTCGATCACTATTATCGGGATATTGAGGTCCGGGCGCTTTATTGAGGTGGGGTAAAGCGAGAACCATCGAAGAATCGAGCGAAACAGAGATTTATGACCGACATGACGAACCCCACCACAGACGAAAATTTCGAGCGGGTCTGCACTCTCGAGGAAGTGCCCGAGCATATGCCGCGCCGTGTTCAGTATAAGGGACGCGGGGTTTTGATCTGCCGCGATGGCGACGAATTATTCGCCGTCGACGAAGTCTGTCCGCACGAAAATGAGTCCATGAAACGAGGCGTAATCTTTGACGGAGAGATCATCTGTCCCCACCATCAATACAGATTCGATCTAAAGACAGGTCGTTGTAATCAGCGCTGCGCGGCGTTGCAGACCTATCGCCTCGAAGTCATCGACGAAGAGATCTGGTTGGGTATCTAAAGGGGCGCCGGTTGATGCCGGTCACCATTCATCGTAGATGCGTACCACTCGCCGGGTGCTGTGACCGATCGTCGATCGCCAGTTGCATCGCGACGGGGATCGGAACAATTTTGATGCTCCGTGATCTATGACGACGTTTTCAATCAGTTATACGAGAGACAAAAATGAGCCTTTTGGATACGGCACAGGACAAACGCAGCGGTGGGACTAAGGCGTCGGCAAAGGACGAGGATCGTCCGGTCAGCCGGATTCCCGGATTTTATAAAATGTCGCTCTCGGAGCGATTGGCATTGCTCGTCGATGCCGGTGTGCTCGACGAGCAGGACGCAGCGCTGTTGTGTGACCGCAACGCCGGACTCGACGTAGAGGTGGCCAATCAGATGGTGGAAAATACCATCGGTGTATTGGAATTGCCGATGGGTCTGGGACTGAATTTTTTGATCAACGGCCGCGATTATCTGGTGCCGATGGCCGTCGAGGAGCCGAGCATTATCGCCGCCGTCAGCCACGTGGCAAAGATCGCGCGGCGTTCCGGCGGATTTGAAGCCAGATGCGAAGGCTCGACGATGATCGGTCAGATTCAGGTCGTCGGCTGCGACGACTGGGACAAAGCCCGCCAGGCGATCGAAGAGGCGCGCCCTGAGTTGATGGAGGTCGCCGATAGCCTTCACCCGAAGATGGCAGAGCGAGGAGGCGGAGTGCGCGGCGTGGAGGTGCGCATGCTCGACGAAGGAGATTACCAGCGGATGCTGGTGGTCCATATTCTCTTCGATACCTGCGATGCCATGGGGGCGAATCTGATCAATACGGTCGCCGAAGGCGTGGCGCCGATGATCGAAGAAATCACGGGTGGCCGAGTCTTTTTGCGGATCTTGAGCAACCTCGCCGACCGCCGTCGGGTGCGTGCGGAATGCAGGATTCCCATCGCCGACCTGGAGTGGAAGTCCTATTCGGGCCGAGAGGTTGCCGAGGGAATTCAATTGGCCAGTGAATTTGCCGAGGCCGATCCCTATCGGGCAGCGACCCATAATAAGGGAATTATGAACGGTATCGGCGCGGTGTGCGTGGCCACCGGAAATGACTGGCGCGCCCTGGAGGCCGGGGCTCACGCCTATTGCGCACGGGACGGAAAATACCGCCCCATGGCGACCTGGCGCGCCGAAGAGGATCATCTTGTAGGAGTGCTGGAGTTGCCGATGGCCGTGGGCACCGTGGGCGGGACAATCCGTCTGCATCCGAAGGTGCAATTGGCCCATAAGATATTGCGCGTCGACGGCGCCGCCGAACTTGCCGAGGTGATGGGAGCGGTGGGATTGGCTCAGAATATGGGGGCTTTAAAGGCATTGGCCACCGAGGGAATTCAGCGCGGCCATATGTCGCTGCACGCCCGCAGCGTGGCCGCCACCGCCGGCGCCGGAGCCGACGAGATCGACGAGGTCGTACGCCGTCTCATCGAAGAAGACGACGTCAAAGTTCATCGGGCCCGCGAGATTCTCGAGGAGAATCGGTGAATCACGCAATTCCTCAGCCCGACAAGAAGGTCCAGCCCGTCCGCGTCATCGAGCAGCTCGAAACCCATCGGGAGGAGGCCCGCGCAGGCGGCGTCGACGACCTGGTCGAATTTCGGGCCTTTTATACCCGCGATATCCTATTATACGGCGCGATCGCCGGCCCGGAAGATGGCGAATTGGTGGTGTTATTGCACGGGTTTCCCGACTTCTGGCTCAGTTGGAGCCACCAGATTCGCGCCCTCGTCGAGGCCGGGTATCGGGTTCTGGTGCCGGACCAGCGGGGATATAATTTCAGTGAAAAACCACGGGATATCGAGTCCTATAAGCTCGTCGAATTGGGTCAGGATGTCGTCGATCTATTGAGCGCTCTGGGCGTCGATTCGGCCCATGTC
>SKQC01000209.1 GCA_007119175.1 Myxococcales bacterium
AGGTCAAGTTGGAGATTCAGATGAGCTACAGCGAGGTCGATTTCGCCCTGGGGGTCGAGGAATATCCGGGACTGCGCTCCAATGATGTGGTCAGCACCGTCAATATGCAGGAGGGCCAATCGGTCTTGATCAGCGCCCAGGAAAGCGTGGATAATACATCGACGGAGCGCGGCTTTTCGATTTTGAATAATATTCCGATCCTCGGATGGGCCTTCAAGAGTCGAAATTATATCAGTGAAGAGCTCAATAACGCGCTATTCATCACACCTCGAGTTTATGAGCCCGGTTCGAGCGGCCATCGCACGATGGTTCAGGGGGTCTTTCAAAACCTCCTCGACGCCGGTGCCAACGCCGACGATCTGCCGGAGCTCGAGGACGCCGATTGACACGAGCTGAGGCGAGACGATGAAGCAAATTCGAGTTCTCGATAATCGCGGCCAGGAATACCTATTTCCACTCGACCAGCCGGTCATGGAAGTGACGATCGGCCGCAGTCAGGACAATGATATCGTCCTGAGCAGCAATACCGTCAGCCGTCGCCACGCCATCGTCAAACTGATGCGCGATCGAGTATTGCTGGTCAATCAATCGGCCAACGGCGTCATCGTCAATGGGGAGCGGATTGACCGGGTACGCGAGTTGCGTCTCGGCGAATTTGCCACCATTGATCCCTATCGCTTCTGTGTGGAGTCGGCCCGGCCCGGCGGACAGCGCGGGCCCGGTCCCGCCGCCGGCAGAGCAAATGGTCGGCCTCAGGGCCGGCAAGCCCAACAGCATGGTGGACAAGGGGCCGGTCCTCAAGAACATGGAGCGGGGTTGCAGTCAATGCACGCCGAGCCCGCCGAAAATCGCGGTCCTCGGAATGTATCGGCGAGCGATGTGGTGCCGGAGTCGGTCCAGGAATTATTGGGCGATCTGGCGCCGAAGGTCGATTATGAAGAGCCCCGGGTCAATCTGCTGGGCGATGACGCCGAGATTCTGGACAAACCGACTCGTGATCGTCTGGTGGCCTTTAAGTCGCAGATGCACGACGAGCTAAAAGAGCGTCTCGATCTTCACAGCTTTCAGATCACCGATTATAGCTCCCCCAGGGTGGTCCGGCAGGTCTCGGAGAAGCTCAAATTATTGTTGAAGCGAAAAAGCCAAGAGATCCCGCCCCCCTATACGGCCGACGAGGTCTTTAAAGACTTGATGGACGAGGTCTGCGGACTGGGTCCTATCGAGGATCTCACAAAGCACAAGGGGGTCTCTGAGATCATGGTTGTCGATCGCAACCATATTTACTGCGAATTAGACGGCCAGATTGTGCTCACCGATCGCTTCTTCAACGACGAAAAAGCGATGATGACCGTTATCGAGCGGATCGTCATTCCCCGCGGCCGGCGCATTGATGAGTCGACGCCGCTGGTCGATACCCGCCTGGCCGATGGCTCGCGAGTCAACGCCGTGATTCCGCCGCTGGCACTTAAAGACCCGTGCCTGACGATTCGGAAATTTCCCGACGAACGGCTTCAGATCGACGATCTGATTGGATTCGGAAGTCTGACGCGGGATATGTCGAAGTTTTTGGCCCGGGCGGTGCGGGCGAAGAAAAATATCGTCATCTCCGGGGGAACCGGCTCCGGTAAGACGACCCTGTTAAATGTGTTGTCCAGCTTTATCGGCCCCACCGAACGGGTGGTCACAATTGAGGATGCCGCCGAACTTCAGATCTATCAGGAACACGTCATCAGTCTGGAGACCAAGCCTCCAAACCTGGAGGGAGAGGGCGAGATCGGGATTCGCGAATTGGTCAAAAATGCCCTGCGAATGCGCCCGGACCGGATCGTCGTCGGAGAGTGCCGTGGCGGCGAGGCCCTCGATATGCTTCAGGCCATGAATACCGGTCATGACGGGTCGATGACCACGGTTCACTCCAACAGTCCCATCGAGGCCATCGCTCGACTGGAAACCCTGGTGTTGATGAGCGGAATGGAGTTGCCGACAAGAGCGATTCGCGAACAGATCGCCAACTCCGTCGATATCATCGTCCAACAGACCCGTTTCGTCGACGGAAGTCGCCGCGTGACCTATATATCGGAGGTGATTGGCCTCGATGACGATGGGTTTGTCAAAATCGAGGATATCTATCGATACCGCCAGACCGGGACCGACGATGAGGGCACGGTTCACGGCTATCATCGAGCCACCGGATACCTTCCAAGTTTTCTCGATCAATTCCTGGTCATGGGGCTGGCCTCGGAAGATGATTTCTTTTAGGGCGTGGCTACTAACGGCTTACGGAGCAAAAGCGAGATGATTTTAACGCAGGGTTTGATCGAATATCGAAGCCGTTTTGATCGCTGTCGCGACGAATTTCGGTGAAAACTGCCGCGGAAATGGCCGGTATCGGCGACGAAGCTGATTTTTTTAAATGCCCTGGGCGTCGCTTTTAGTGAAGACCGACAGAGCGGCGTTGGACCGTGGTTTGCGCATTTTTGATCCTCAGACTACAATTGGGAGATGCAAAATCTACTCCCGTAGCAATTCGACGATGCGCGGAAGACCCCGGGCAATGTGGAAGCTGGATGCAACCTGAGCACAAGGAAAACTCACCGTGATATATCTGTGGTTAGGACTGCTGCTGGCCTTTGTGGCCGGGTTTTTGTTGATCTGGGCCGGTGGGGATTGGCTCGGCAATCGACTGGCCACCGAGCGCGGGGTCTACGAGCGGATGATCGGCAAGGAGTTGCATCGGCTCTTCTTGCCGATTTCACCGCAAGAGTTTGTGATTTACCACGCGGCGTTCTTTTTCTTCGCCATGATCTTCGGGTATTTCCTACTCGGCGTGATGGGCGTGATCTTCGGCGCCGTCCTCGGCGTCTTTGCGCCGCGACTATATCTAAAAAAGAAATGGGAAGAGCGACTGACTCAGGTCGACGAGCAGACCGAGGAGGCCATGGTGTATATGGCCAATAGCTTCAAGGCCAACCCCTCACTTCCGGAGGCCATCCAGGACGTCTGCAACTCGATGGGGCCACCGTTGAGCCAGGAGTTCGGGGTGCTGCTAAAGGAGTATCGGCTGGGAACTCCGCTCGATCAGTGCCTGATCAATCTTCGCCAGCGCATTCCGTCGAATAATCTGGGGCTGGCAGTCTCGGCGCTGGTCATCGGCCGGACCGTCGGTGGAAATATCTCCGATATTCTCGAAGAGCTGGCGGGCACGATTCGCGAGAGCTATCGGCTGGAGCGGCTCATCGATGCTCAAACCGCCCAGGGACGAATGCAGGCCTGGGTGATGGGCCTGATGCCGGCGGTGGTGGTGGGGGTGTTCTATTTGATGGATCCCGACCTGATCGAACCCCTATTTGAGACCTTGTTCGGGTATATGATTTTGGCCGGAGCAGCGGTGATGAATATCATCGGTGTCTTGATGATCATCAAGATTATGCAGATCGACGTCTGAGAACCGAGTCCAGTTGGTTGCGGCCAGCGATACGGGAGCTGAGGTCATGAGTCGAACGAACGCAAGTGCTGAGTCGATGGAGAGGTGGTGATGGAAACCGATTTGATACTCTTTGGGGCCATTATCCTCATGTTTATCTCCTTCGCGCTCTTCGTGTGGGGGTTTGTTCCGGAGAAGATCGAAGAAGACGAGATTTTTGGCTACCGGCTCACCAAACGCCAGCGATTGCTTGAGGAAAACGGCCTTTATGCTCTGACGCTGCCGCTGGTGAAGTTATTCGCGCATTATATGCGCAATATGCCCGACTTGCCGTTTTTTAAGATCTCGGAACTACGCCCAAAATTGCGCGATAAATTAAAGCGATCGGGGTTTATGGGGGCCTATACGCCCAACGAGTTTTTGGGGATGTGTTGTGTGGTCGCACTGACGGTGATGGTCTTCTTTTTATTCTTCACTCTAGTGGTCAGTGAGACCGGGTCGGCCAATATTCCCATCGCCATCCTGGCGGGATTAGTGTCGCTGGCGCTGCCTTATATTCAACTCAATAGCGCCATCTCTCAGCGCCTCGTAGAACTCGATCTTCGGCTGCCCTATACAGTAGACCTGTTGTTGCTGTCGATGCGAGCCGGTCTCGACTTTATGACCGCCGTCGACCGCGTGGTCACCCGGGGGCGCCAGCAAAACCCCGACGATCCGATGATTCAGGAGCTCGGTGTGGTTCTTCAAGAGATGCGTGTCGGCACGGCGAGGGTCGACGCCCTGCTGAATCTGTGTGAGCGGGTTCAGTCCGATTATCTGGATACGATGGTGGGGGCCATTATTCAGTCCGAAAAACGCGGTACACCGCTGGCGAAAGTGCTGGAAATTCAGGTCGATACGATTCGAAATAAGCGCTCTCAGAAGATCGAAAAGAAGGCCAGCCAGGCGGCGGTGAAGATTCTGTTGCCGCTGATGTTCATTTTCGGAGCTGTGGTCATTATCGTCGTCGGTGCAATGGCGCTGCGCGTGATGTCCGATGGAGCGATGTAGCTGCGAAGAATGGCACATGGCGCGCTAACCCTCGACCAACCGAACCGATCGCGAAGCGGAACAAGCAGATATGGCGTCGTTTTCAATAGAATTTGAGCAGGGTGGCGAGCTTCAACAGATGTCCTTTCAGTCGGAGTCGATCTCGGTTGGACGGGATCGAAGCTCTGATTTCATCCTCGACCATCCCACGGTGTCGCGCCAACACGCATTGATCGTGCATCAAGGGGGTGGTCACTTTGCCCTGGTCGTGATTTCGCGGGGCGGGCTGACGGCTCTGGATGGCACTCCCGTGGAGAGTGCGGAAGTCCAACTTTATGATGGATCGGCAATCACTCTGGGCAAATATACGGTGCGTTTTCGCTCCCATCAGGCTCCTCCCAGACCTCAGGGAGGAATGGCCGACCTCGGTGCTTTTGCCTCCTTCGACGACGGACCGGGGGTGGCGGCGCCGGAAAAGGACGAAAACTTCGATGAGCCCGAACCGGAGCCGGAGCCGGAGCCCAAAAAAGATGGCGGCCCCGGAATTATGTCCTGGGATGAGATCGCGGCAGGCTCGGAGGAGGATGAAAAGCAGGAGGCGGAGCAGGAGCCGTCGAATTTTCAGCGCATTCAGGAAGCAAAAAAGGACGACGAAGGCTCAAATCCAATTGTCATCGTCGGCGCTCTTCTGGGAGCCGGGTTATTGCTTCTGGTGGCACTGTCCGGAGGGTCGAGTGGGAGCAGTACGAGCGGGGGCGGCGGCAGCGCTGTCGAGGAAGATGAGCCGGTCTCAATCTCCGTCAGTTGCATCGACCCCAGTGCGTGCGAGCAGGATGCGGAGCACAATTATCAGCGAGCCATTGACCTGATCGAACAACGGGCCATTGAAACGGGAAATCTCTTCGAGGGCTACGAGCGATTGCTGCTCGCCGAGGCCTATCTTAAAGAGGCCGGTATCGATGAGATCCCCGCCGAGATGGATCAGTGGCACGAACTTCACGATATGGCGCGCGAGGAGCTGGACAGCCGGTTTTCCGATCTGCGAATGCGGTTTCATCAGGCCGCTCAGCGCAATCAGCATCGGGAGATGGCGAGTGTGTTGAACGAGATTCAGGCGTATTTTCCGGAGCGCACGGCCCGAGAAAACCGGTGGGCCCGCAATCAGGAATCGAGGATGAAGTCCGAGGGAAGCTATCCGCGCAATTGAAGCGATAAAATCGAAATCTGGGGAATCTAAGAACGCCGGTTCTTTCTGCCGCACAGCGTTGCTATTGGTGCTGGTCGCCTTTGTCCTCACTGTGGCTATGGGGTGCACGGGGCCGGCTCAGAAGGGCGATCGAGCGATGTCCATCGAGGATTACGGCGCGGCGCTGAGCTATTATGAGATGGCAATTGGCGAGGGCAGCCAGGATCCGGAGCTGTATTATAGCGCGGCGCAGGCCGCCCAGCGTCAGGGCGCATTCGGCAAAGCAGAGCGCTATTTCAGTCAATCCCTTCGCTATGGTGGCGGGGTCGAGGTCGCCCGGGGACTCGCCGAATTTTATATTCAGACCAGCAATTTCAGCCAGGCGGTGCAGGTTTTTCAATACCTGATGCCCTATGAGGAGGACGTTCAACCCGTTTATAGCAATATCGGTACGGCGTTGATGTATAGCGGCCATTATATGGATGCCGAATCCTATCTGCTCATTGCCCAGCAGATGGATCCGGCGGATACC
>SKQC01000419.1 GCA_007119175.1 Myxococcales bacterium
ACCACGGTGTCCACCGGCTCGCCGTCGGTCGAGGACAGATTTCCGTGATAGGTCATCGTGCCCGGCACGGCGGCCAGAGCCGACGAAGTAACCAGCAACAAAAGCAATGCGACCGATGCGGCGATCCAATAAGACGACTTCATTTTCAATCTCCTTTTCGATTCACAGAACGTATTTTGAGTATTCAATTCACAAATTTTGCTGCATTTATTGTCATTCATTGGATTCCTCGACGGTCATTAAGGGCGGGGTTTGCTCGAGCACAAAGCTTGCCGAGCTGCTCGTGGCAGCAGGCATATTCGGCGCCAGTTCGCCGGAGAGCGTAAAGCTGCTGCTCATCGACATGCCACCGGAGGGCGCGAGGTGCCCCTCGAGGACCAGGCCGTCATCGCCGGGTTCACCGGTATCGGGCTCACCTGTGTCGGGTTCGCCTGTGTCGGGCTCGCCTGCATCGGGTTCACCTGTGTCGGGCTCGCCAATGTCGGGTTCGCCTGCATCGGGACCGGGCTCAATATTTTCGCCCGTATCAGACGATTCGGTGCCGGGATCGCCGGAACAGGCCGCCGATGCGGCGAGCATTAATAACAGGCATAAAAATACGCCCGCGATATGTGGACTGCGAAATTGCATCAATTCCTCCCTCGATGGAGATGATGGATGGTCGCTACTTTGATCGTAATTTCGGGGACCAACTTATTGATAGCGAAATACACAGAGCAACGCAAAGCTCCGAAGTCCAGACTACGGCGATGAACTCCGGCAGGCGGACTGAGCCTCGAGCCCTCGGAGGCTATCATAATTCCGCAGGTACGAGTGCCCTTTCGCCGCACGCGATCGAAGTCTCCCGATCCTCATTTCCACTTTCGTGAAACCCCGGGTTTTCGAGCCGGCTTCTGACCTTCTGGTGTCTCCGGCCCCCCGGCTCCCTTCGGTCGGCGGGGGCTACAACTCGGCTCCCGTGCCTGTGGGGGGTATTTTGAGCCGGCTTCTGACCTTCGAAAAACTGATGGGGGGTATCAAAGACCTGCGGATCTGTTGCCAAAACCTCAGATATTCATCGAGGATGGCGACAGCTAAAAACCAATACTACCAATCGATTCTGGGGTATCCGGCAATACGGCCCCTAGGCTTTGTTATCCGGCTATTTCCACCGCATCGCCCCCTTCGGTTTTGAATGGATCGATTGCCACTTCTGGCCGAAAAACTTCGACTAACCAAGTCACTGGTACAAAAATTGTATATCTCATCCTCACCAGTGCTTAGCCCGGATTATTCATGAGGCGTCGTACCGAGGCGTAATCAGCGTCAAAAGCGCAAAATCGAGCCCCACAGGCGATGCGCCGGGAGCGAAGCGACCAAGTACTCCTGGGGTGCGGAGCATCGTCGAGGAGTGAGATGAAGCGATCTTGGGGCTGATAAGCCGCAGTAGACGAGTCATGAATAATCCGGGTTAGTTGATGATCTCAAATAATAGGCGGCCAGGCTGGCCGCGGGCCCCGAAGGGCTGAACGCTTCCTTTTAGATAAAATATTGAGCTTCCGGTGAAGGAGAATGTGATGCGAAAATTGTGGATGGTCATGATGGTGATTCTCATCGCCGGATGTGGTTCTGAGGCGCAGGATGGGAACAACCAGTGGGGATTCTGTGAGGCCGAGCCCGAATGTCCCGAGGGATATTTAGAAGCTCCCAATGAAGATGCATGTTCCGATGGTTTTCACTGCGAGGAAGTCACGGAATGCGGCTCCACAATTGTCTGCGAGCAGGTGGAGATGTGTGACGGCATGCCCGCCTGCCAGTACGAAGGCTTCGAGATCGAAAGTATGTCCGATTGCCCGGACAATCACTATTGCTACTCCGAGACCTTGTGTGGACATACCATCTCGTGCGCCGAGCCCGAGCTCTGTGACGCTCCGCCGCCGGAGTGCCCGGCAGGGGCCCACCAGGTCGAGTCCTCCTCGGAGTGCCCGCAGGGCGATATTAGCTGCTATCCAGTCGAAGAGCCGACATGTGGACAGGAGGTTTGGTGTTGGGAGGAAGCGGAGTCCTGCCTGGCATTGCCGAGCTGTCCGGCCGGGGCTCAGGAAGGTCCCTGTCCGCAGGGAAGCGGGGTTAACTGCTTTGAAGTCACGGAGTGCAATGTCACCATCGAGTGCTGGGAATCCGTCGAGCAATGCGACGGATGGCCTACCTGCCCCGAGGGTTACTACGAAGTAGACGAGTGTCCCGACAACGGAGATGGTCCCGGGAGCTGCACTGAGGAAACGCTGTGCGGCAATACGATCACCTGCTGGAGCGAGTTTTATCAATGCGACGGCTTGCCGGTCTGCCCCGAGGGAACCCAGGAGGTCGACTCCTGTGATGATCTTGAACAGGGATATTGTTTCGAAGAGTCGATGTGTGGCACGACGATCAAATGCTGGGATGACACCGAAGTCTGCACCGGAATGCCGGCGTGCCCCGAGGGAACTGAACAGATCGAAACCTGCCCCGACGACGACCAGATTGAATGCCACGAATCGACGATGTGTGGGACCACGATTTACTGCGCCGATGTCGAATAACGAAAAGCACGGCGATAGACAAATCGGCGATGTTACAGACTAAAGCAGCCCTGCGCTGGCCAGCAAAACTGCTCGGCATACGGCAGGCAGCCATCACCTGGTGAGCTACAGGGGTCATTGCATTCCATGGTGGCTGGACTGGATTGATTATTGCCGCAATATTGCTGCAAATTGTCCCATTTACCATCGGAATTATCGGCATCACAATTGGGACAATTGCTGCAATCGCAGCGCTCGGCGCAGGAGCCCAGTGGTTGGCAATGAGCTTCGGGCACACAGACTTCCAACTCATCATTGCAGGGATTCGGTTGGCAGGGGTCGTCGGCCAGGTTGCAGTCCTGACCATCGAATTCGTAGCCATTGGGACAGCTACACTGGGCGATTCCGTCGATGATCTGACAATCCGCGCAGTGTCCGCTGCAGTCGATCTCGCTGCAATCGGTAGGACCCTCGGCAATGCATTGACCGGACTCGAAGCGATAGCCCGTCGGACAATGACATTGAGCGTCATCACCGGAGACGGAACAACTCGCCTCCGATGGGCAGGGATCGGGGTCGCAGGGGTCGTCGTCGGCGATATCAGCATCGCCGGTAGATCCGCTATCAGCGTCCGGATCTGATACGGAGACATCGTCGGTCGTCTCACAGGAAGTGCCAGAGCATATATCCGACGATTGCCCCGTATCCTGAGTGGTCGATATGTCGGAAGGGCTCGTCGTGTCGGCCGCGTCATGCGAATTCTGGGAGTCGCCGACGTCCTCCGGCACCTCCAGCGGGGCGGGCGAACAGCTCACGACCACAATGGTGGCCAGATAGAGGATCCATTCTTTTGGATAATCGAGTCTCATTGTCTCACTCCGGCCCACACATCTGAGAATCCAATAGCTACGGCGATTACCGTCGACAAGACGCCATCCGGTGTCAAGCGTGGGCGCTGAGCAAGACCGGATTTGGGTTCCATGATGTCAAACTCCGGGGACTCGGTTGTATCTCCGGAGCGAAGTGCAGTACAAATCGGTAAATTTTCGGTCTGGGCGCACAGCGCACACGATGTCAACGCCCACAAATACTGACCTTGTTGGCCAAACAGCCGGTTTTTGTCGTCATGGACGAGGAAGCAAAACAAATGGATCGGCGTGTCGCGCCAGGTTCCGACGACGGACCCGACACAGCGCTCGACGAACTTCTGAAGTTGCCGCCTGTCAGCGAGCCAAATGCAACGGTCGAGCGCGACGGCGAGCGAGTGATGATTACCATCGCCGGTCGGCCCAAGCCGCGCCTTCCGTCGGGGTTGGTGACCGCTTTGATCGTCTTTATCGCCTCCGCCTTCGTCTGCCCCGGGGTATTTGTGGTGGCCGCCATCTTGCTCCCTATCGGCCTGCTCATTCTGGGCGGAATTTATCTATTTTCGCCAGAAATCTTAGAGCGGCCAGTGGATACTCAAAAGATCGTCTTCTCACCGGAGGAGATACGCTTTTATGAGTCCTGTCCGCGGGAATTTGATCCCGACTCAGACGACTTCGGCGACCCCACGGCGGTCATCGACACCGCCGAGGAGCCCGCTTCAGCAGAGCTCATCACAGGCGATGACGACGACCTTCCGGCAATCCGCATCACCGGCCTCGACGATAATAGCTTTGATTTCGGCTCATCGCTTGTCCGGGAGATAGACGGCGATGAGCGAGAAGAAAAGGCAGCAGATCAGCGCGAGCTAGAATGGCTATTTAAGGTCGTTGAGACCAACCTCAAGCAGACTCATTGAGCACTGGCGCCAACATTCCGACAACACGCGCACGAGCCCCAAAATTGGTGCCAGAACAACACTTTTCGGGTCTCGCGACGCCATATGCTTTCTGAACCGCAAAGAACGCGAAGAAAGGCTCAAAAAAAGCGAAGAAAGGCTCAAATGAAAAACACCTCTGCGTCTTTTGCGGTGCAAGACGGTGTGTCTATAGATCGACCTCCACCTCCGAGGCGCCCTGTGCCGGGGCGCCTCCCCAGCAAAACACTTCGTGATCGGCGGTGCGTCCGCAACCGTGGGAATGGCCCATCGTGATATGGGAAAATGCCCGGTCGATGTCGGTGGACTGAGGGGAGGTGACGTCGTCGGTGGCGTCCATGCCGAGTCGTCCATCGCCGGGGGCGCCCCAGCAGCGCAGGCTCCCGCCGGAGGCCAGGCCACAGGCATGCTCGGCGCCGGCAGCGATCGTCGACAAGCTCTCGCCGGACTGAAGATCCAATGTCAGGGGAACGTCTTGATCGACGGTATTGCCGTTGCCCAACTGGCCGCGGTCGTTCGCCCCCCAGCAGACCGGTGGGCCGCTGGCGGCGGTGCCGCAGGTGAATTGCGCTCCTGCGCTCATGGAGTTGAAGCTATATCCGCCAATTACCTGCGTAGGAGTATGGAGCTGGTCGGCCTCAGTGCCCCCGCCCAATTGACTTCGCTGATTGTCGCCCCAGCAATACCCGGTGTCGTCGGTGCCAATAGCACAGGTATGACCGTCGCCGGCGACGACCTCGATAAAGTCCACCGAGGCACTGACGGCGACGGGTTCCTCGGTGGAGCCGCCGGTATTACCCAGTTGCAGATTGGAGTTATCGCCCCAGCAATACACCTGCTCGTCGTCGGTCACCCCACAGCTATGGGCCAGGCCGGCGGAAATTGACTCGAATGTCAGTCCCGCGCCGAGGGCGACTGGCGTGGGCTCCGGCTCGCCGGCCGGTTGTCCGGTCTGACCACTATCATTGGCTCCCCAGCACCAGACCTCGCCGCCGCCGTCGATAAGACATCCGTGAGAAGCCCCCAATGAAAGTCCGTCGATATCGCCGGTGAAATCGGCGGGGAGCGCCTCTTCGCGGCCGTCGAAAGTGCCATCGCCGAGTTGACCGTCGTCGTTGTCGCCCCAGCAATATAATTCGTGACCGGTCACGGCACAGCCGAAGCCATCACCAGCGCCAATTTCGCGAATCGAAAAAATGACATTTATATCGACGGAGTCGTCGAATTCGTCGATTTCTGCCGAGATCTGAGCTTCGCCCATGGCGACGCCGGTCACCAGGCCGGATTCATCGACGGTGGCCACCGACTCGTCGGAACTCGACCACTGGGCAGCCTGACCGCCCAGGGGATCGCCGTCGAGGTCGTAGGCGATGGCATCTAGCTGCACGGTTTCACCGCGATAGATCGGTGAGGGAGACGCCGGAGAGATCTCCATCGACTCCACTTCCGCGTCGAGCACGGTCAGCTCTGCCCTTCCCTCAACGCCGTCGACGGTGGCCACGATCTCGACCTCTCCGGCCGAATGGGCCTGAGCGTAGCCCGCGTCATCCATGGTGGCCACAGTCTCATCGGTCGTCGACCAGGCGATACTTCGGTCGTCGTCGATAGAGTTATTTGAGGCATCGTAGAGATTGGCCGTATACGGCAGTCGCCAGCCCTCGACGACGGTGGATTCCGATGGCACGACGGTGATATTGGCCACCAGTGCGCCCACCACCCGGGCCGGCCACTGGGCCTGCACGCCGTCGTGGCTGGCGACCAACTCGGTCTCACCGATCTCGTGGCCCAGGGCCAGTCCACCGG